>JAOZRT010000021.1:0-24410 GCA_029940035.1 Desulfobacterales bacterium | reverse complement strand
CCTGGGGGAAGAGGGATTTCTCAAGCTTGCCCAAGATGCCCGGACAGCTGCGGAAAAAATCATGGCGGGCATCGAGGCCACCCCGCCACTGTATGTGCTGGGGAAGCCGGATGCCACGGTATTTGCCTTTGGCGGGCATGACGTCAACATCTACGAATTGAGCGCACGGCTGAAGGAGCGCGGCTGGCACGCTGAAGCCCAGCACCTGCCGGCCAGCCTGCACATGACCGTATCGCCCATTCACCATGCCATCGTGGACAACTTTTTAAAAGACCTCAAGGATGCGGTAAAAGACCTGCCAACTGCCGACGCGGAAGATGTATCTGAGATGGCGGCCATGTACGGCATGATCGGCACCATGACCGACAGGAAGATGGCCAAGGAGTTTGCCCTGGCCTATCTGGATGATTTATACAAGTTGAAATAGAAGCTACTCTTCTGAGGTTCTGCCCTGCTGTCAGCCCACGAGCACCATGTACACATCCATCACGTTGGTGCCGGTTGGGCCGGTAATCACGAGATCCTGCAGCATTTGAAAGAAATGATAGGCGTCATTGCGGTTGAGATAATCCCGGGGGGTTAGGTCCTTTTCCATGGCGCGCGCCACGGTATCACCATCGACAATGGCACCGGCCGCATCAGTGGGGCCGTCGTTGCCGTCGGTACCGCCGGCCAATATCACGACACCTTCAAGGCCTTTGATAGAGCAGGCAGCGGACAAGGCAAATTCCTGATTGCGGCCACCTTTCCCTTCTCCCTGAATCGTTACGGTTGTTTCGCCACCGCACAGTATACACGCGGGTGCGGAAATCGGATTTCCGGATGCCTGGATTTCCCTGGCAATACCGGCCAGCACTTTGGCGGCCTCGCGGGCCTCGCCTTCGATGAAGGACGAGAGAATCAAGGCATTGTAGCCTAGCTGACGGGCTTTGACACCCGCGGCTTCCAGGGCTTGAATATTGGTACCGACCAGTTGCGAACAGCTGTTTTGGAAAATACGGTCATTGGCGCCTGGGGTTTCAGGAATTTCGCCCTGCAAACCATCGTCAATCCTTTTTCTGATGGGTACAGGCACCTGATTCCATATTCCATATTGTTGACAGATCTGTCTTGCGTCCGCAAAAGTGCTGGTATCCGGCACGGTCGGGCCGGACGCGATCACATTCAAATCATCGCCAATGACATCGGAAAGAATCAGGTTGACCACGGTGGCCGGATATGCCGAACGGGCCAATCCACCGCCCTTGATGCGGGAGAGATGTTTGCGAATGGTGTTGATCTCGTGAATATCCGCGCCACATGCCAGGAGGAGCCGGGTGATCACCTGCTTGTCCTCGAGGGTGATGCCCTTGGCCGGAGACACCATCAGGGCTGAACCGCCTCCTGAAATCAGGCATAGCACCAGGTCCCTTTCTCCAGCCCCCTGTACCAGGGTCAAAATTTCTTCTGCCCCTTTGATGCCGCGTTTGTCCGGTACCGGGTGACCGGCTGCGTGCAGGCGTAAATATGAAAGCGGCACCCCATGACCTTTCTTGGTGACCATCACCCCATCGGTGATACGGTCTTTCAGCAGCTCCTCCAGGGCCTGGCCCATGGTCGCCCCGGCCTTACCGGCTCCCACAACAAAAATGTGTTCAAAGTCGCTCAACACGAATCGGTGGCTGCCAACCTGCAACACGTCTCCCGACATTTTCACATGGCGGAAGATTGCCTCGGCAGGGTCTACAGCAGCCAGGCCGGCCTGGAATATTTCAAAAGCATGCTGTCGGAGGATTTTAACTGTTTTTTCTTTAGCTGCCATTCGGATTCAATATCCAAGGTTTTATTAATACAAGATATAGTCCAGGACTCTCAACAGGCCGTTTAATGCAGAATGATCGCGCCGAACTTTTGTCACAACACAATCACCGTAGAAACGTTGACTTCGCCCTATCGTTGCAACCATAGGGTTTATTATACCACAATTGTCACCCAAGGTCATGATTTTCAATAAATCGATGTTGATAGAGAATAAGTTTATGATTTGTTTTACAGGGCAACTGTGTTAAGCGGATTTGAATACGATCCAACAACCATGTGTGTCCCAAAACAGACGAGGTGATTATGTTTTCAATCGATACGGCGAAAATTCATGAGGCGGCCTTGACCATCCTTGAAGATGTCGGGGTTGTTTTCCACAGCCAGGCAGCAGTGGATATTTTCCGTCACCAGGGTTTCAGAACCGATGGCAACTACGTGTTTATAGGTGCGGACGAGGTTCAAAAAGCCCTGGACAGCGCGCCATCCGAATTTGTACTGCATGCCCGCAATCCTGAAAAAAGCATTGCCATCGGTTCCGGGCAGGTTGCCCTTACGCCCGGTTACGGCGCCCCCCACATCATGACCCCATCCGGGGAAAAAAGAAACGCCAGCCTGGAAGACTATCGACAATTCTGCAAGCTGACGCACACCTCCGAGGTGGTCAATGTTTCCGGTTTTTTAATTGTCGACCCCGAAGATATACCCCGGGACACCTACCACCGAGACATGCTTTACAGCACCATGACCCTCTGCGATCAGCCGTTGATGGGAAGCCCTTTATCCATGTCCGCCATGCTGGATGCCGTTGAGATGGCCCGCATTCTTTTCGGGCATGCGCCTGATAAGGATCAACCGATTCAAACGGTGATGATCTCCAATATCAACAGCCTGGCCCCCCTCCGGTTTTCGGAAGAAATGGCTGACGCCATGCTTGTGTCCGCCCGCAACCATCAGGCGGTTATCATTGCCGGTGCCGGCATCATGGGCGCCACTTCCCCTATTATGCCGGCCAGCCACATCGCCGTTCAGACAGCCTGTTTCCTGGCCGGACTGGTCCTGACCCAGCTGGTCAAACCCGGATCACCCGTAGTTTACGGCGGCGGCGGCTCCCAGCTGGATATGCAGAGCGGCAGCTATTACAATGGATCCCCGGAAACCCTGGCCGCCATCCAGGCCACCTGCGCCATGGCGGATTTCTACAACCTGCCCTGCCGCTCCGGCGGCGGGTTGAACGATGCTCATAGCCTGGACTTTCAGGCCGGCGCCCAGTCTGCCATGGCGCTCTTGTATACGCTGCAGGCCGGTACCGATTTTGTCCTGCACGCCTGTGGCATCCTGGCCGGGTACATGTCCATGAGCTATGATAAATTCATTGCCGATGAAGAGTTGATTATGGGCATTCAGAAAACGGCGGAATCCATCGCCGTCAATGATGAAACCATCGATATGCGCATGATCCAGGACGTGGGAGCTTGCGGTGAATATCTGACCCATGGCCGCACTCTGGAACTTTGCCGCAGCGCCTTTATACCCACACGTGTCATGAACCGCCTGGCTTTTGATCCCTGGCAGGCCCAGGGCGCCCCCGACATATACACCCGGACAGCCAAAGTGCTTGAGGAGCGGATGGCAGCATACGAGAAACCAGACCTGGATCCTTCCATAAAAAAAGATCTCAGGAGTTATTGTTCAGGATAGACTATCTTCTATTCAATGGACCGATTTTACAAAAACTGGGGCAAAGGGTGGAAACGCCCGCCGGACCTGATAACCGACAGAAGCAGTTGTTCGGCATCCTGTGGCTCAACGACACTTTTCAGGTGTGGCCTAGCCACTGACTATCTGGGCATAGGCACTGTGGTTGTGGATGGATTCGAAATTTTCAGCGCTGACCGAAAACCAGGTGATGTTATCGTCCTTTTTCAGTTTCTGAGCAATGTCACGGACGATATCTTCGACGAATTTGGGATTGCTGTAGGCTTTTTCAGTAACGTATTTTTCATCCACGCGTTTCAGAATGGAATAGACCTCGCAGGAGGCCGTGCTTTCCACCAACTCGATCATGTCCTCCATCCAGATGAACTTCTTGAAACGGGTGGCCAGACGCACTTCTCCACGCTGGTTGTGGGCTCCATAATCGCTGATTTCCTTGGAACAGGGGCAGACCGAGGAAACAGGTACCACTACCTCGGAGATAAGGTCGATTTCCCCTTCCTGGTTGCTGTTGCCGGTGATCCGGCAGGTGTAGTCCATCAGGCCGGTGGAATTGCTTTCCGGGGCCTTTTTTTCGATAAAATAGGGAAAAACCACCTCCAGGTGGGCAGATGCGGCATTCAGGTGCTTCTTCATCTCCTCCAGGATTTCGGAGAACTTCTTCAGGGAGACTTCCGGGCGGAAAAGGTTCAACATCTCCACGAACCGGCTCATGTGGGTGCCCCTGTCCTTGTGCGGCAAGCTCACGAACATATCGATGGTGGCAACCGTGGGCTGAAACCCCTCCCGTTTGTCACGCACGGTGATGGGGTACTTGAGGTTCTTGATCCCCACCTTATCGATGGGTATGTTGCGATGGTCGCGTTGTTTTTGAACGTCTTGCATTATATTTTATCCCAATCCAGTTTACTTAAAAGGCAAGATCAGGTCACTTTACCCCAACGTTGCAAAAGCCTGAGGGCTTCAGAGTCAAGGCGTCAAGGGTGAAGTCGTAGTGGTTTACTTCGAGCCCTTGACAACACAGAATCTGGAGTCCTCAGGCTTTCCCGAAGGGTAAACAATATGGCAAAATAGACATCAACCTTGGGCTTCACCTGTAGGCAAATCCAGGAAATGGCACTATCGATATGATATTGGAAATTATTACAGCATATTATCTATTCTTTGCCATGTTGTTTATGCAACCTTGGGGTTTATACTGTTTGAAACCTCTTATTTTAACAAATAGTCTTCCCTCACGTGACTCATGGACCTGAAAATATTGCCCTTGATCTTCTTATTGCTGCGGTACAGTTTTTTCAGCATCTCCTTGACCTCGTGCCGCTTGGACTCGCCGGCAGTGGGACAGGGGTTGACAAATTCAGGAAAGTCCATGGAACGCGCAAACCGTCTGATGGAATCTTCGTCTGCATAGGCCAGCGGCCTGATGACCGTGAATTTTCCTTTGAAAAACGACTGGGACGGTTTCATGGTGCTGATTTCTCCGGCGTAGCACATGTTCATGAAAAGCGTCTCGATGATGTCGTCTTTGTGATGCCCCAGCGCCAGTTTGTCGCAGTTCAGCTCGTCGGCGATTTCGAACAGCCTTTTGCGGCGCAGCCGTGAACACAAAAAACAGGGATTTTCACGATTTTCACGGCTGTGGGCCACAAGACCGAAATCTGTGTATTCCACCCGCAGGGGATACCCCTTGTTGCGGCACCACGCCTCGAGTTCCTCACCGAATCCGCCTTCAAACCCGGGATCCACGTAAACCGGATACAGTTCGTATTCAATGGGGACCCTGGCCAGCCGTTCGAACAGGAACCACATGAGCGTCAGGCTGTCTTTTCCACCGGAAAGCCCGACCACGATCCGGTCGCCGTGGACGATCATGTCATAACGGTGAAGGGCCTTGCCCAGCACCCGATTGAGGGCCTTGTAGGTGTAGCTTCGCTTTTCCTTTGGCTGCGACATCAAGATATAGCCGCTGTTAGGCCTCCTTTTCCTCTTCCGGCTCTGCTGCTGTTTCAGCAACAGCGGTTTCCGCTTCGATTGCTTCCACTTCAGGAGCAGCCTCGATCATTTCCGGTTCATCGGTTGCGTCCTTGATCACCACCTTGCCGGCGGCAATTTCCCGCAAGGCAACCACGATGTCTTCGTTTTTAGGGGAGCTCACCAGGTATTCCGACCCTTCCCGGATCTGCCGCACCCTTTTGGCTGCCATGTGAACCAGTTCAAATCGATTTTCCACCTTGTCCAGGCAATCTTCAATGGTAATACGTGCCACGATTAAACCTCCTATTTGTTAACCACAAAGGCACAAAGAACACAAAGAAGGTTGTATTCTTTTACCCGATGGTTGTTTTTCAGTGTCGTAAATAAAACCTTTTCTTTAACTGTTGTTGACTCAGACAATATCCACTATTTCGTACACCCGTTTTCCAGCAGGCGCCGCTACAACGACTTCATCACCGATCTCCTTGCCCAGCATGGCCCGGCCCAGCGGTGACATGACCGAAATACGACCGGCATCGATGTCCGATTCGTCCGGCCCCACGAGCATGTACTGCGCACTCTCACCTGTATCGACATTTTCCAGAACAGCCCGCAACCCGAACACCAGGCGGTCCGTGGGGAGATTATTCGTATCGATAATGTCCGCGTTGCCCAGTTTATAGCCCAGTTCGTTCAAACGGCCCTCGATAAAACTCTGCCGTTCCTTGGCAGCGTGAAACTCGGCATTCTCGCTCAGGTCGCCGTGTGCCCGTGCCTCTTCAATCGCTTTGATGTTATTGGGTCGTTCAACTGTTTTCAGGCGCTCGAATTCCTGCTTCAGAGATTCATACCCGGCCTTGGTTATCGGTATTCTTTCCAACTTCGTACTCCTAATTGATTAACGAACTAAAATCATCACGTGTGCGGAAATAATTTGAAACCGCACATTACGTCACGTGTCTATGTCTTGGGAGTTTAGAATCAAATGAGATGCGAGCCCTGCCGGCTCCTTCTACACACTGGCCTCTTTCCGTTTTAATTCCCTGTGATGCCGCCACGTGGTAATGGGACCGGACAACACATAAACGGCCCCGCTAAGGAACAGGGCTATAGAAGGCTGGGATGCCACGAATATCAAGATTAGCACCGCCGCCACAAGGGCATTGAAATTCATTTTCCGGAACAATTCCATTTTTTTGAAACTGTTGTACTTGACGGAACTGACCATCAAGAATGACAGGACGTACAACATGACAAGAATCAGCACGGGGTAGGCGTCCCCCCCGATGTTGAGTTTGTGAAAAAGCATCACCGTAACCGCACTCATCCCCGCCCCGGCAGGAATGGGAAGGCCGACAAAGTAGTCGCTGTCGATGGTGCCCACCTGGGTATTGAAGCGTGCCAGGCGCAGGGCCCCGCAGGCCATGAACAAAAAGGCCGCAAGCCACCCGATCCGGCCGAACGGTTTCAAGGCCCAGAGATACATCATTACCCCCGGGGCAATGCCGAATGAAATCACGTCCGCCAGGGAATCGTATTCCACTCCAAACTTGCTGGTGGTGCCTGTCACCCGTGCAATTTTTCCGTCCAGATTGTCGAATACACCGGCAATAATAATAGAAATGGCGGCCGGCAAAAATTTTCCGTCTATGGCTGCGATCACCGCATAAAACCCACAGAACAGGTTCAAAGTGGTGAACAGGTTCGGCAACAGGAAAATACCCTTTTTTAGATTGCCGCCCTTGAATCCCTTTTTTGTTTTCATAATGGCAGTTCTCCCAGAACAGTTGTTCCCGCACTCACGCGATCCCCGACGCTGACAGCGATGTCCGTGTCTACCGGCAGGTACACATCCAGGCGCGAACCAAAACAGATCAAGCCGAAGCGTTGTCCCCGGTTGACTTTCTGCCCTTCCTGAACATAGCAGATGATGCGCCTGGCAACCAGTCCGGCAATCTGCACAAAGCAGATCTCCCGGCCTTGGTCGGTCTTCAGAAAAACGGCATTGTGCTCATTGTCGGAAGACGCCTTGTCCAGATTCGCCGAAAAAAATTTACCGGGGAAATAGGACACCCTGGCGATTTCGCCATTTAAAGGAACCCGGTTGACATGCACGTTGAAAATTGACATGAAAATGCTGATCTTCAGGCAGCTTGCATTGCAAAACCGTCCTTTTTCAACGGTTTCCACCTTGACCACTTTTCCATCCGCAGGCGACACCACAGCGGCGTCCCTGTCCGGAATAGCTCTATCCGGATCCCTGAAAAAGTAGCAGATGAAAAATGTGGCCGCCAAGCCTGTCAACGCCAGGAAAGCCATACCCAAAAGGGCAAACACGGCTGTCGCAAATGCGGCGATTCCCACAAACGGCAGCCCCGCCTTTGCTATGGGAAACGCATAACGGCTCGTCGGTTCAACCTTTGTATAGTTGTCCACGTAATGCTCTTTTTGAATGGAAATAATCCATTTTATTTTTTAAAACTAATATTTATAACATGCCTGTATCATTCTGTCAATTCTCTGTGAAAATTGCAGTGAATTCAGCCATTGACCTCTTTTTGGGCTGCATTGATCTCCGCGTCGGACTTGCGGAGATACAGGGGCTGCAAAATCCTGTTCGCGGGCACGGTGTTGTTTCCAAACGCCGCCATTGCCAGCCGTGCTACGGTTTCCCCCCTTATGGTGTGCGCAATCGGTGCAGCCATGAGAAAACAATCGGCCAGCTTCTCCCTTAACAGATTCTGATAAAGCAAAGCGCCACTGCCCACCATGAGGCAGGGCTCCCGGATCTCGTCCACCAGGGACGCAGGCCGGGCGACGATGGGTTCCGATACAGGCACTGACGTCTGGTCGCCGGTACGAAAAAGGCCGCCATACACCTCCTGCCTGCGGGCATCCAGCATGGCACACACCAGCGAACCCGGCGTCCGGGTTGCCGGCGCCGCCTGGGCTGCCAAGGCATCCAGGCTGTTGATACCGGCTATTGGTTTTGATGTGGCCGTAGCCATGCCCTGGATTGAACTCAGACCGATCCGCAGCCCCGTGAAGGTACCGGGCCCAATGGTTACGGCAAAGGCATCCAGGTCGGTCACGGACATACCCGACAGGCCCAGGGCCGTGTCGACCAGCGTCATCAAATGCCTGGCATGGGTCTCACCCGTAGACCGGGTAATTTCCGTGCACAGGGATCCTGCATCCATGACAGCCACACTCAAGCTGCTGGTAGCAGTATCCACGGCCAGTATTTTCATTTGTCTTCAGTTCCAAAAGCGAGTTTCAGAACGTCGTCCATCTGGCCCACAGGCACGAACTTGATCTTGCGTTTCACATTGGCCGGAATTTCGGCCAGGTCTTTTTGGTTCTTCTCCGGAATGACAATGGTGTGTATGCCAGCCCGCAAAGCCCCCAGGGCCTTTTCCTTGAGACCGCCGATGGGCAGCACCCTGCCGCGCAGGGTGATCTCGCCGGTTATGGCCACATCCTTGTTGATTTTCTTGTCTGTCAACACCGAAATGAGGGCCGTGGCCATGGCAATGCCGGCAGACGGCCCATCCTTGGGGATGGCACCGGCCGGAACGTGGATATGTACATCCAGATTGTCCAGCGCGCCCTCTTCGACACCAAGCTTTTTTAAACTGGCCCGGGCATAACTCAAGGCAGCCCGGGCCGATTCCTGCATGACCTCCCCGATCTGCCCGGTGACGATCAATTCGCCCTTGCCACCGATGAGTGACGCCTCCACATAAAGCACCTCACCGCCCACCTGTGTCCAGGCAAGCCCGGTGGCCAATCCCACCTGGCTTTCCTCCTGGTCCATTTCCGGGTAGTATTTCCTCACACCCAGGAATTTATGGAGGTTGCCGCGGGTAATGGCATGCAGGCCCTTGCTGCCTTCAGCCATTTTTCTGGCAATCTTGCGGCACAGCGTCCCGAGTTCGCGCTCCAGGTTCCTTAGGCCGGCCTCGGATGTGTACTCCTGAATGATCTGCAGCAGGGCCCGCGCGCTCAAGGAGACATTCTTCCTGTTCAAACCGTTTTCCTTGATCTGACGCGGCAGCAGGTGTTTCTCCGCAATGATCTTTTTTTCCTCTTCCGTGTAGCCGGAAAGGTGGATGATCTCCATTCTGTCGAGGAGCGCCGACGGGATCGTGTCGGTGATGTTGGCCGTCAGGATAAACATTACCGAAGACAAATCAAACGGCAGGTTGAGATAGTGGTCGCTGAAAGAGGTATTCTGTTCTGGATCGAGCGCTTCAAGCAGGGCCGATGAGGGATCCCCTCTGAAATCCGAGCCGAGCTTGTCGATCTCATCCATCATGAAGACCGGATTTTTCGTACCTGCCTGCTTTAATCCCTGCAGGATTCTCCCGGGCAGCGATCCGATATAGGTCCTGCGGTGGCCACGGATTTCAGCCTCATCCCGGATACCGCCCAGGGATATGCGCACGAACTTGCGCTGCATGGCCCGCGCTATGGCCTGGCCCAGGGACGTCTTGCCCACGCCCGGCGGTCCGACGAAGCAGAGAATCGGCCCCTTGGTCTTTTTGTTGAGCTTGCGCACGCTCAAATATTCCAGGATTCGATCCTTGATATTCTGCAATCCATAGTGATCCTGGTTGAGCACCTTTTTGGCCTTCTTAATGTCGATGTCATCCCGCGTCGCCTTGCTCCAGGGCAACTCCACCAGCCAGTCCAGATAGCTTCTCACGACAGCCGACTCCGCGGAATCGGTATGCATCTGGTCCAGGCGTTTGACCTGTTTCAAAGCCTCCTTTTGGGCTTCCTTGGACATCTTGGCACGCTTGATTTTTTTTCTATAGGACAGCACCTCCTGGGCTTTTTCATCATCTTCCCCCAGTTCCCTATGAATGGCCCGCACCTGCTCCCGCAGAAAATAATCTCGCTGGCTCTTTGATATTTCGTCCTTGACGTCGGACTGAATTTTAGCCTGCATGGAGGAGAGTTCAAGTTCCCGCACGATCAGGTCGTTCACTTTGCGGAGCCGCTCCATGGGATCAATCAGCTCCAGCAGCACCTGGGATTCGTCAATTTTTAGTCGCAGGTTGGAAGCCACCAAATCAGCCAGTTTTCCGGGATCATCGATGCTTTCCAGGATGGCGGTCACATCGCCAGTCAGTTCCCCCCGGAGGGCCAGAATCTTCTCGGAATGCTCGCGAATGTTGCGCATCATGGCCTCGGTCTCCACATCCTCGATCCGGACGACATCCTCTTCGATAAGATCGATTTTTACCCGATACAGCGACCGTTTTCGCAAGTATTTCAAAACTTTTGCCTTGGCAATGCCTTGAACCAGCGCCTTTACGCGCCCATCGGGAAGCTTTAGCATGCGCAGAATCCTGCACACCGTGCCCACCTCATACATATCTTCGGGGCTAGGATTTTCCGTGCCCGGTTCTTTCTGGGTTACGACAATCAAAAACCGGTTTTTCGACACCGCCTCTTCCACTGCTCGAACCGACCGTTCCCTGCCTACAAAAAGCGGCAGCAGCATGTCGGAGAATATCACCACATCTCTGACCGGCATCAGCGGCAGAACGGTGGGTATGTCATCGTCCAAACCATCGTCTTCGATGATACTGATCAAATCGTCTTTGTCCGTTTCGGCCATTTTCGCTCCATTACATTAGAAACCGTACGTCACATTTACAAACTTTATTCCTGTCACGCAAACTGGAATATTAACCCATATATGGGCTGGTGCATGTTTCTAATGTATGATTTATTTTAATTTGTTAATCCCTGCTTAAGTCCTTCATTATTTCCAACTAGAAGTTCAACCATTTGTATTATTTATAATTTTATGGTATATTGACCGCCTGCCAGGGGCTTCAGGGTAAAGTATAGCCTGTATTATAAGACTGAATTCGTCTTTTACAACAAGGCTGGGACGTTTCATCAGGAAATTTTTGCTTGTCTATCTGCCGGTTATTGTGGTTTAGATGCTCATTCTATCGGGGCCTTTTCCCATTCATCATGGAGAGGTGTAAACGTTGACTCATCTGGAACTGATTACGGCCTTCATTTTCGGCATCTGCATCGGCAGTTTTTTGAATGTCTGTATCTTCAGGCTGCCGGCTGGAAAATCCATTGTCAATCCGCCTTCATCCTGCCCCGAATGCGGCACAGCCATTCGGTTTTATGACAACCTGCCCGTGCTGAGCTATTTCATCCTGCGGGGTCGTTGCCGTCACTGCCACACCCCCATAGCGTTCCGGTATGTCCTGGTGGAGCTATTGGGCGGCCTTATGGCTCTGTGCGTTTATTTAAGGTTCGGGCCGGGCAGCGAGGGGATCGTTTATTATGCATTTATTGCCGCATTGATTGTTATAATGTTTATCGACATCGACCACCGCATCATACCCGACGTCATATCCCTGCCGGGCATCGTCCTGGGGTTTGCCGCCTCCTTTCTCCTGCCTTCGCTGAGTTGGACTGATTCCCTTCTCGGCCTTCTGGCCGGCGGCGGCAGCCTTTATGCCGTTGCCTGGGGCTACGAACTCATCACCGGCAAGGAAGGCATGGGCGGCGGCGATATCAAGCTTCTGGCCATGATTGGCGCCTTTATCGGCTGGAAAGGGGTGCTGCTGACCATCTTCATGGGATCGGCTATCGGGACACTGGTGGGCCTGACAGATATGGTGGCAAAAAAGAAAAATATGAAAATGCGCATTCCCTTTGGCCCGTTTCTGGCTATCGGGGCTATCATCCACCTGTTTTGGGGAAATAAACTCATTGCCTGGTACTTGAATACATTGTAACTGTAACCCGCATAACTGTGATTTTTTGCGTACCTTTATGAGAATAGCCGTCATTTCCGATATCCATGGCAACATGGAAGCCTTGCAGGAAGTTTTCGATGATATCGAAAATTCCGGGGTTGATTCGATCATCTGCCTTGGAGACATGGTCGGCTACGGTCCCGAACCCGAGGCGGTGGTGCAGTGGATCATGTCCCGTGACATCCCCACGGTTATGGGCAACCATGAACTGGCCGTCCTGGATCCCGCATATGTGGACCTGTTCAACCCGGCTGCCCGTAAATCCATCCTGACCATCATCCCCTGGCTGTCAGAGGAGAGCATGGCCTTTATCTCTGCGCTGGAGACCTCCCTGACCATGCACTCCGGAAGGTTTGTGCACGGATTCCCGCCGGATTCCATAATCACCTACCTGTTCCAGATCGACGATGACGGCCTGGTGGATGCCTTCCGTCATTTGGAAGAAAAAATATGCTTCGTGGGCCACACCCATAAAATGACCATCGTGAGTTGGGACGGTAAAGACATTATCAAGGCCCCTCTCAAAGAAGGCCATGTAAAGCTGTATGCGGACAGGCAATATATTATCAACAACGGCAGTGTGGGGCAGCCCCGGGATGGGGACAACTGTGCCAAATACCTTATCTGGGATATTGCGGAAAACAGTGTGGATATCAGGTTTGTGCCGTATCACATTGCCAAAGTAACCAATAAAATAGTCGAAGCCGGGCTGCCGGAAGTGCATGCCGACCGGCTCTGGTAACGATCATTTTAAGGCCATGATTGGAAATCATGACCTTAAAATGATCGTGTTACGCGGCTCCGCCGCTATTATAGAACTGAGAGAGGGACAAGACATGATGCAGGTAATATTCCGGCCGGTTTTATTTGCTGCAATGATAATTTTTTTTCTATCAGCTACAGCGAGTGCAGGTACGGTGAGTGTCGAGGTCAATGCCAACGCAGGTGATGTTGCCGGGGGGGTGGAATACGACTCCCAGGCGTTCGGGGCTGTCCTGAATACCGGCGGCAGCCTTCTCTTCAGTGACAACGATTACACTCTCGGAGATGTTCACATTGCCCTCAAGGATGAATTATTCGCCCCGGCCCTGACCCTCGGCCTGGGCTTCAAAGGGCTTGTGGGCCAGGCCGAAGTCTCCCGGGAAGACTATGATATCGCCGCCATCGGCTTCGTACTCCTGGGAGAATATGACTTCCGTAAAGTTTACGTCAACTTCCCGTTGTTGATCTTCGCCGAGTTTTCCGGGTCCCCGGATCCCTTAAGCTTCAGGGATACAACCGGTTATATGGATTTCAATACCGGCATCCGGGCGTATCTGGTACGCAACGCGGCCATTGTCGCCGGCTACCGGATATTGAGCATCGACCTTAAGGACAGTGACACAAAAGACGAATTGACCGATGACGCCTTTTATATCGGCCTGCGGCTTACTTTCTAGGCCTGGGGCTGATATTTACCCTTCGGGTGTAATTTGCTTCGCGTAATCACGCGCTTTAGCGCTAATTACAAAAAGTTGGTTATGCCAACTCGGCAACCTTGTCGGCAATCTCCCCGATCGCCTTGGAAACCGGCGAGTCGGCGTGGGTGGCCTGGATGGAAACCCCTGCATCACCGCACGCAACTACCTTGGGGTCTAAGGGCACTCTGCCCAGAAAACGGATTCCTGCCGTGTCTGCGGTCCGTTCTCCCCCGCCTGACCCGAAAATATCCACACTCTCACCGCAGTGCGGGCATTCGAAACCGCTCATATTTTCCACCATGCCGTAAATGTCCATTTTGACGGTTTTGCAGAAATTGATGGATTTACGCACATCCGCCAATGAAACTTCCTGGGGCGTCGTGACGATAATCGCCTTGGCGTCGGTAATGGTCTGGGCGATGGTCAGGGGTTCGTCACCCGTCCCGGGCGGTGAATCGATAATCAGGAAATCGAGGTCCCCCCATTCCACATCACCGATAAACTGTTTGATGGCAGAATACTTGATGGGCCCCCTCCATATGATGGCGTCGTCCTTGCTGTTGGTAAGAGATTCAATGGATACGGCCTTGAGGTTCTCGATGCTCTGCATGGGTTCCAGCTTCTGATTCTTGCTCAAGTTGAGCATGCCCTTCAACCCCAGCATTCTAGGCACGTCCGGCCCGTGCAAATCCACATCCATGATGCCGACCTTGTATCCCTTGTTGGCCAGGGCAATGGATAAATTTACAGATGTACTTGTCTTGCCGACACCTCCCTTGCCGCTCATGACGATGATTTTATTTTTGATTTTGGCCAGAGATTGATTGACCGCTGCATCCTGCTCTGCTTGTGGGTTGGCCTTCTTTTGGGCCTCATCCATGTTGTTGTGAATCTGTGCCATGACAATGTATCTCCTTTATTGATTATTCCTTGCGCGATGATATTCATCTCCGCCGCAGGCGCTGCATCCTTCAGGTCGGCCGGTGCCAAAGGGCTCCTCCCACATGTGATTACAGCGGTGACAGACAAAGGTTCTCGTTTTTTCAATCAGTTGATAGTTGCCGCCTTCCACACTTACGGCCTTGCCATTGATGATGGCATCGGCAATGACCTTTCTCGCCCGCTGGATGATCCTTCCGAACGTGGCCCGCGACACCCCCATCCGCTCACCGGCATCTGCGTGGGACAGTCCCAGGAGGTCTGCCAGCCGGATAGCTTCCCGCTCATCAACCGTAAGGCAGACTTCATCCAAGTCAAGCACGGGAATGCCCCTGGGTTTGAAATAGTTGATTTTTGGATTGAACGCCACCAGGCGGTCTTTTTTGGGTCGTACCATTGCACCTCCATATTGAGCATATGCTCACCAGGCAATTTAATGCACCTTTTAGGCAATGTCAAAGATGTCATCCAATTCATTCAAATTGAAGAACCTCGCGGCAAGCTGCGGAGGTTGCGCTCGCTATTGCGGTTCAGGTCATATCCAGTTGAAATACACCAGGGCATCCTTCACAAACATTAGGCCGAACAGGGAAATAACGCCCAGGATCGGACCGAGGGAGGTAAGCCGGTCCAGAATGAACTGGGCGAAGACAATGATCGGCAGGTCTGTCACCAGTGGGCCAGGGAAACCTTAACCCCTTCCCCCTTCCCGTGCTTCAAGGTCTGGGTCATGACCAGCGTCAACAAGGGGCCCGGTGAGATGCCGGCACTCAGCCCCAGGGCCAGGCCAGGCAACAGGTATGCAAGTTCAGGAAAATTGCTCATCAATTCTTTGCCATGTTGTTTATGTAACCTTGGGGTGAATATCCCTGTTCATGCTGCCCTGGGTGTAGCCTTCCAAATCCAGAGAGATGTGTACGAATCCCAGTGCCCGCAGCAACTGAATGATTTCCACAGCCTTCTCTTCCTGCAGTATATCAGGAAAAGCCTCCGGCGGGACCTCTATTCTGGCGAGGATGCCGTGATGCCTCACCCGGCAATGCCGGAACCCAAGCCGGTGCAGCACCTCTTCGGCACGCTCGACCATGGCAAGCTTCTCGACGGTCAAGGCCGTGTTGTAGGGGATACGCGAGGCCAGGCAAGCCATGGCTGGCTTGTCCCAGGTTTCCAGCTCCATTTTCCTGGACAATTCACGAATGTCTGCCTTGGTCAGACCGGCGTCCATCAATGGGGCTCTGATCTGCATTTCCCTGGCAGCCTGCAATCCGGGTCGGTAGTCTTGAAGATCATCCAGATTAGCGCCGTGGGCTACACACTGGAGCCCCTTTTCCTCAGCCATTTTCAGCAGTCGCCCAAACAGGTGAACTTTACAATGATAACACCTGTCCGATGGATTTTGGGTGAAACCCGGCAGCGCCATTTCCCCGGAATGGATCAAGGTGTGGCGAACGCCCATTCTTTTTGCCAAGGCCTTGGCAGCCCTTTTCTCCTGTTCCGGGTGCAGAGGAGAGAAGGCCGTGACCGCCAGAAGCCTTTGGCCCAGAATGTCGTGGGCCACGGCCAGCAGGAGGGTACTGTCCACACCTCCTGAGAAGGCAACCAGTAGGGAATCCAGGTCCGACAGAATGGACATCAGTTTTGTTTTTTTTGCCTGCAGTGTCTTCACATCAAGCTCTTGAACAGGAATATATGTTTACCTGGTTTTTAAGGAATTGAAGATTCCTCGCGGCAAGCCGCGAGGAATCTTCGCCCGTAAGAAATTCTGCCTAATTTTGATTCGCTCACTTACCCCGCAGCAAGCTGCGGAGATTGTGCTCGCTATTGCGGTTCAATCCATTGAAAATCAATATATTCCGACTATTCTTAATATTTGAAACGCTCACTTTAGGTATTTACAAATCAGGGACTATATTTTATGGTTCTGTCATCAGAAAAGTGTGGTCCCGTAATCCGAGGAAATGAAGGAAAAATCCCGAAATACCCTGCAGTTTGCTGGAGGGATGGAATTTTAGCCTTATTTGTGGACATATATACGCCAATTCATTTGTAATTTCAAAGGGGTTTTTTATGGGAAAAGACAGCTTGATCAAATCCACCTCCAAAAAGAAAAAGACATCCTCAAAAAAGGATGAAGATAACGCCAATGTAGAGGAACAGAAGGCCAAGACCGCCAAAAAGCCATCCACCAAAGCCAAAAAGAGCACCAAGGCCGCTCCCCAAAAAACAAAAGCCGCTGTTAAGGGCAAAGCTGCCAAACCGGCCAAGGCAAAAGCCTCTAAAAAGTCGAAAGCCACGGCTAAAACAAAAACCACTCCAAAATCTAAAACAGCCGCTGCCGAAAAGGCTGCGACTGAGAAGGCTGCTGCTGAAAAGGCTGCTGCTGAAAAGGCTGCTGCTGAAAAGGCTGCCGCTGAAAAAGCTGCGGCTGAAAAGGCTGCTACCGAAAAAGCCGCTGCCGAGAAGGCTGCGGCCGAGAGAGCGGCACAAGAACCCAAAGCATCCATCAGTTATGCGCCACCGCCGGATGCTGCCAAACCAACCGACAGTACCGGGCGTCCCTTGCAGATCGCCATCGGGGTATTTGCGATTTTGATCTTTCTGATCATCGGCGCGAGCTATCTGAACAAAAAACATTACCATATCAAGACAGTTAATGGCGCCATCGAAGTATGGCAGGGGAATTTCGCACCCAAAGGGACCAGTCGCCTGGTTTCCCTGCCCGGACAAACGCTCGATGCCCCTGCTAAAAAGGTGTATTCCCGTGAGGAAATCTATCCGCTTGTTTTCAGCTACTATAAAGACAAGGCAATCACCCTGATGGAAGTCAAGGGAATGCCGGATTTTGAAACAGTAAAATTCTATCTGGAACAGGCGCTGTGCTACAGTACAACCGCCAAAGAAAAAGCAGATGTCAATGCAAAAATCAACAATATCGATTTCATGGTCCTGATGTCCAAGGCAGATGCGGCCATGAGTAAAAGAACGGTGGCCTCTTACGAGGCAGCCCTGCAGCACCTGGGCCAGGCCGCAAAACTGGATCTCGAAGACTTCCAGCAAGAACAGATCAAGAAAAAAGCTGCGCTTGCCCAAAAAACGCTCAAGGAATTGAAACAAAAGGAAGCCGCGGCAAAAGAGGCTGCGAAGAAAGCTCAAAAAGCCTCGTCTGCCAAGAAGAAAGGCGACACCAAAAAAGCAGATGCCAAACCGAAAGATGTGAAGGCAGAAAGCACACACTAACACCGGCGGAAACCTCTCAACATAAATTTGAAAAAGGGGTCCAAGGATAGGTCATAACTTGTAGCTCATAGCCTGCTATCAGCTACAAGCTATGAGCTATGAGCTATCAACTATTTTCTCACCTGCCCCTTGAACCCTTCTATTACACCTCACCAAGAGAAAGATCCTATTCTCTTTCCCATTGGAGATTCGATCATGAATATCCTTAAAAAATTGAAACAACGTATGATAGTAACCCTGGTCTTTACCTTTTTAGCCTGTCCGTGCCTATCCATGGCTGCACAAGAATTCCCCAAGGACGGCTGGAAAGATGCCCCTAACCCCCTGGCCGGCACCGAGGCTGTCGTGGGGGGGGAAATATCCATATTTGCGGGGCAATATCCCAAAAGCCTCAATTATTACCTGGACAACAACAGCTTCACGGCTGAAATTTTCGGGGCCATGTTCGAGACGCTTCTGACCATGAACCCCCTGACCCTGGCGTATGAGCCCAACCTGGCAAAAAAATGGTCCATCTCAGATGACAAGCAAACCTTTACCTTTACCCTGGACCAGCGGGCCAAGTGGAGTGACGGCCTGCCCATCACAGCCGAAGATGTCAAGTGGACCTTTGACGCCATCATGGACCCTAAAAACCTAACCGGTGTTCACAAGGTCAGCCTGGAGCGCTTCGATTCCCCCACAATCCTCGACACATACACGATTCGTTTCACAGCCAGGGATGTTCACTGGGTGAACCTGTCAGCCATCGGTGGCTTCCACATTCTGCCGAAGCACAACCTCGGCCAACGGGATTTCAACAAAATCACTTTCGATTTCCCGGTAATCTCAGGCCCCTATGCCATCCACACCATCAATGAAAGTTTGTCACTGACCCTGAAAAGGCGTGATGACTGGTGGAACATCATTGCCAGGCGCAATCAGAATACAGGCAACTTCGAACGGCTTAAATTCCGATTCTTTGCGGAGCGGGAAAACGCATTCGAAGCCTTTAAAAAGGGGCTTATCGACCTATACCCTGTTTACACCTCCCGGCTGTGGGTCAACGAAACCAAGGGAGACCGTTTTTCAGATGCCTGGATCGTCAAACAAAAGGTCTTTAATGCCAAACCCATCGGATTTCAGGGATTTGCCATGAACATACGCAAGCCACCGTTTGACGACGTCAAGGTAAGAAAAGCCATGGCCCATCTTCTGGACCGCCGGAAAATGAACAGCACCCTCATGTACAGCCAGTATTTTCTGCACCGATCCTACTTCGAAGACCTTTATGACAAGGCTCACCCCTGCCCCAACCCGCTCATCGAATTTGACAAACAACAAGCGCGCCGGCTTCTTAAGGAAGCGGGTTGGATCGTCAACCCCGCATCCGGCTGGCTTGAAAAAAACGGAAAACGGTTTTCCTTCCGTTTCCTGATCAGCCAGGCCTCGCTTGAAAAATTTCCGGCCATCTACGCCGAAGACTTGAAAGACGTTGGCATAGAGTTGATCATCGACAAAAAAGATTGGGCCGCCTGGGCCCGGGACATGGATGAGTTCAACTACGAAATGACCTGGGCATCCTGGGGGTCGGGGGTGTTTAAAAACCCTGAAGGCATGTGGCAGTCCAAAGAAGCTGACCGGCGCAGCGGCAACAACATCACCGGGTTTAAAAACGACCGTGTGGATCAGATTATCGAAACGCAGAAAGGCATCTTTGACATTGCAGAGCGCAACCAACTGTACAGGGAAATCGACCAGATCATTTACAGCGAGGTCCCCTATGTCCTGCTGTGGAACATCAACTACACCCGGTTGCTGTACTGGAACAAGTTCGGCTCCCCGGAGACGGTGCTCTCGAAATACGGCGATGAAACCAGCGCCTACTGGTACTGGTGGATCGATGAAGACTCCCGGGCCGACCTCAAGGATGCCATGCAGAACAATCTACCGCTGCCGTCCAAGGAAGCCACGGTTCACTTCGACGACACATTTTGATGATGGCCTACAAAACCAGCGTAGCCAACCAGGAAGTAAAGCAGGAACTTCAGAAAATCAGACAAATGATCGAGGAAACCATAGCCCCGGAGGACTGAGGACAGAACCACTGAACTCGGAATGCGGAATGTGGAATGCGGAATTTAAGAACCAAAAAGACAGAGCCACAGAACCACGGAGGACAGAACTTCAGAGCCACAGAAGACAGAGCCCCAGTGGGCAGAACCAGAGGTCGGAGTGTCAGAAGACAGCATCCCGGAACCACGGTGGTCGGTAGTCGGTGGTTAAAAGAAGAAGACAGAGGACGGAAGGCAAAAGTCAAAAAACAGAACCAGAAGACGATTCAGGGCTGAAGCCCTGGCCTACATGCCCATTCTTCGAAACAACTATGTAGCGCAGGGATTTATCCCTGCCAGAAGCAGGTTGCAGATAATAAACATCAAAGTGACAACTTTTAATCAGAACTTGACCGCGCCCCTTGTGGGTGCCCACTGCCATAGGCAATCTGTAAAAATGGGCAGACACAAGGCCTGCCCCTACGGGTCGATCCCTTTTACCTTATACCTTCAACCTTTTACCTGAAACCCGCATGACACCCGTAACCCTACACATCGTGCTACATGGATTTACGCATCCTCAGGCAGCATTGGGGCCTATGTCGATATCCAGTACTACCTGGCAGTGATCCGATCCCATAATATCGTTTAGAATATCCGCATCCCTTACCGCGCCCACCAAACCGGGGGAAATCAGAAAATAGTCGATCCGCCAGCCGATGTTCCTTTTTCTGGCAGCGGCGCGGTAGCTCCACCAGCTGTACTTGACCTCTTCGGAATGCATGCGCCGGTACGTGTCCACGAAGCCGGCAGCCACCATGCTGTCCATGCCGTCGATTTCCGCTTGCATGTACCCGGCAGTTTTGTTGTAATTCGGCTTGGGCCTCGCTCACCTGGTCGTCCTGGGCTTTGGTCTCCTGCAGGCAGAGTACGTCCGGCTGCATGGCCTCCAACGACGACCTGAAGTCTTTTTTCATAGCAGCACGGATGCCGTTTACGTTCCAAGAAATAAGGCGCATTTACTTTTCGCCTATCAGTAATCTTCTCAATACTGAAAGTTATTTAATATCAGGTTAAAAGTTGTACCGTCCCGTATAGGTTTTCGGTGTGAGGGCTTTTAGCTCCTGCTTGACATCCGGCGCCAGGTCCAGCCCGTCTACAAAGCCGGCAATGGTCTCCCGGGTGATCTGGGCATGCGTGCGCGTCAGGGCTTTGAGCGCCTCGTACGGTTTGGGGTACCCCTCCCGCCTGAGAATGGTCTGGATGCCCTCGGCCACGACAGCCCACTGTCGATCCAGGTCCCGGTCAATGGCAATCTCGTTCAGGATGAGTTTATGGGTCCCCCGCAGAACACTTTTCAACCCGATCAGCGCATGGCTCATGGGCACACCGATATTGCGCATGACAGTCGAGTCGGTGAGGTCCCTCTGCATACGGGAGACGGGCAGCTTTGCCGTGAGGTGCTCAAAAACGGCATTGGCCACGCCGAAATTGCCTTCGGCGTTTTCGAAATCAATGGGGTTGACCTTGTTGGGCATGGTGGAAGACCCCACTTCCCCTTCAGCTATTTTCTGCTTGAAGTAGTCAAAGGATATGTAGGTCCAGATATCCCGGCAAAAGTCGATCAGAATCGTGTTGATCCGTTTCAGATTGTCAAAAAACGCCCCCATATGATCGTAGTGGTCGATCTGGGTCGTAACCGCGGAACGTTTCAGGCCCAGTGTCCGGCCAACAAAACGATCTGCGAACGCGATCCAGTCAATCTCCGGATAGGCAGCATAGTGGGCGTTAAAATTGCCGGTGGCACCGCCGAATTTGGCAGAAAATGGAATGTGTTCAACCAGAGCCAGCTGTTCGGAAAGGCGGTCTGCAAAAACAAAGATCTCTTTTCCCAGGCTGGTGGGAGATGCCGGCTGGCCGTGGGTCCGGGCCAGCATAACGACCTCTTTCCAGTCTACCGCCATCTGTTTCAACTGGGACAGCACCTGATCGAGAGCCGGCTGCAGAATCTTCCCCCAGGCCTCTTTCAGACACAGAGGAACGGCCGTATTGGTAACATCCTGGGAGGTAAGGCCGAAATGTATAAACTCGCTGAAGCGGCTGATGCCCAGTTCTTCAAAGGCTTCCTTGACAAAATATTCCACCGCCTTGACATCGTGGTTGGTTATCATTTCGATGGCCTTTACACGCTGTGCGTCTTTGCCGGAAAAATCGGCTGCAATCTTCCGCAGGGGCTCGTACTGGTCTTTGGAGAAGTCAGCCAGTTGCGGCAGAGGGATCTCGCACAAAGCGATGAAATACTCGACTTCCACCATGACCCTGTAGCGGATGAGCGCCTGCTCGGAAAAATAGTCGGCCAGAGGCTCTGTTGCCCGGCGGTATCGGCCGTCCACCGGAGAAATGGCCGTCAAGGGTGTCAGTTCCAAGTTCATATTTCCACCTTTCAATTACTTATCTGTGAAGTATAGATTGTTGCGCATATATTTTGTTCGTTGTGCACCACAGCGCCTTAATATTTTAACACCCGCTATATAGGTAAGAATGTTATAAAAGTCAATATCCCTATCTGTATCGAAAGCAGACCCGGCCCTTGGTGTGAATATAGGCCGGGTCTGCTTTCGATACAGAATTCTCTAAATTTGAATTTCGGATTGCATACTGCCTTTTTAATCCCAATAGCTTTAAATTCAAATTTAGTAGAGGTGACAGTTCACCCTCTGCGTACCATCATCCCGCTCCTGCGGAAACGTTTTCCGGCAAACGGTCATGACTTCAGGGCACCGGGGATGGAAATGACATCCGGGTGGCGGATGGGCCGGCGAAGGCATATTGCCCGACAAAACGATCTTTCCCCTGCGCCGATCTCCGGGAACAGGGACAGCCGCGATGAGCGCCCGCGTATAAGGGTGTTTTGGGTTGTGGATGATTGCCGCTGTCGGGCCGTATTCGATAATTCTCCCCAAGTACATGACCGCCACGCGCTGGGATATGTGGCTGACCACGCTTAAATCATGGGATATGAAAAGATAGGCCAGGCCGTATTTTTCTCTCAGGTCCAGCAGGAGGTTGATAATCTGAGCCTGGACCGACACGTCCAGAGCGCTTACCGGTTCATCGCAGACGATGAACTCGGGTTTCATGGAAACGGCCCGGGCGATATTGATCCTCTGACGTTGTCCACCGGAAAATTCATGGGGATAGCGATACATCATTTTAGCACTGAGCCCGACTTCCGCCATCAACCGACTGGCGACTGTCTCCCGCCTATCGGATAGCATGTTGAACTGAGCCAGTCCCTCGGTGATGATGTCCAGGATGTTCATACGCGGGTTCAAGGCGGAGAGCGGGTCCTGAAAAATGATCTGGAGTTTTTGCCGCATGGATTGCAGCGTCTGCCTGTCCAGGGTCGATAGGGAGCTGCCGTCCAGAATGACCTCACCGCTATGGATTTTTTCGAGTCCCAGAAGGGTGCGACCGAGAGTCGTTTTACCGCAGCCGGACTCACCCACCAATCCCAGGGTTTCTCCTCTTTTCACGGAGAATGTGACGCCGTCTACGGCGCGCACATTTCCGACAGTCCGTGCCAACACCCCTCGCTTAATGGGGAACCAGGTTTTGAGGTCCTTTACTTCAAGTATGTTGGGTTTGTCAGACATTATATTTTTCATTTCAACGCAATGCCACCTAAGTAAAGAATCCTGGCCCAGAGGACCAAGCTTTTAATACTGGAATAAAACCAACCCGGATGAACCGGAATTAAATATCCAGTAATCGATATCCAATGTCCAATTATCAAGTAGGGGTGCCCCTTGTGGGTACCCGAATGACAACAGGCGATTTGCGAAAACGGGCAGACACAAGGCCTGCCCCTACATGGCATAAAGCCGACGGCTTTGTAGCGCAGGGATTTATCCCTGCTAAACCGTGTGCCGAATTCCGAATGCATTATGCTGTTTACCTTAACTTGGACATTGATCATTCGTTATTGGATATTCGTTATTCGCCCTTTTGGGTGAATTAGCGTTTAGAATTTTGACAGCCCGCAAGTTCATGCATAATAAAGCATGCCGCCCGATGACCGTCCGACACATCTATAAACTGCGGCTCCTCTGCTGCGCAACGCTCGAACGCATGGGGACAGCGATCCCGGAAATGACAACCCGAAGGATAGTCCATCGGGGACGGTACATTGCCCCCAATCGCCGGGAGCCGCTTCCCGCTCCCATCCCCCAAGCGGGGTATGGAGTGCAGCAACCCCCGGGTGTAGGGATGGGCCGGTTGTTCAAAAATATCCGCCACACTGCCGGTCTCCACGATCTGTGATGCGTACATCACCGCCACGCGGTCACACATGTCCCAGACCACCCCCATGTCGTGGGTGATCAGGAGGATTGAAGTTCTTTCCTGTTTCATTTCCCGGATGAGCTGAAACACCTGGGCCTGAATGGTCA
>JAOZRT010000164.1 GCA_029940035.1 Desulfobacterales bacterium | reverse complement strand
AAAATCCTGGGCCATGCGGACAATGGTGTCATAGACTGCGCTGTCGCCATGGGGATGGTATTTACCAATCACATCGCCGACGATCCTGGCTGATTTTTTATAGGGTTTGTTGTAGTCGTTTCTCAGTTCCCGCATGGCGAAAAGTATCCGACGGTGAACCGGTTTCAACCCGTCCCTTACATCGGGCAGGGCCCTGCCGATGATAACGCTCATGGCATAATCGAGGTAGGATTTTTTCATCTCACGCTCGATGCTGATTTCAGGCAGGTGTTCATTGATTGTCATGTTGTCACCTAGTCTCCCTTGTTTCGATAATATGTGGGCTGAATTAGGGGTATTTGTTGGCTGAAATATTCACGCAGCCCGTTCGCATATATTGGAACCGGGCTGCGTGATGGGTTGTCTGAAAGGCTTTAAACAAACTCAATAGGTAGGGGCACTATCTGCTGACATAGATTCCGGCTATGAAAACCAACAGCACTTCCCATATGAATACAGGGATATAACTGCCAAACAAGGCATACATGATTCCACCGCCAATGATCGCCGGCACACCAAAAAATACCAGAATACCCAGCTTTCTGCTTACATCCATTTATCCTTTCTCCTGTCGACGCTTATTGCTCAAATCCAAAGATGTCATACGTTTGATTATTGCCGTGAACTTATTTTAAATATTAGCAATAATGCCAAATTAAGTAAAGGAAAATATTCATTCAAATTGGCTATTTTATTTACTTTTAACAGATCGAATACGTCGTATTTTTATGGCATCTGTGATGAGGGTTCAAGGGGTCGAGGATTCCAGGATTCAAGTGATAAAGCGGTTAGGTGTCAGCTTTTATCCGACCATCGTATGATCGCCCATAGCGAACAGCCACAAACAACCCCCTTGACCCCTTGAACCCTTGGATCCTGGAACCCTATCTTTCAACAATCATGGCCATGCCCATGCCGCCGCCAATACACATGCTGACAAGGCCGGTGCTGTAATTTTTACGCTGCATCAGATGCATGGCGGTGACCATCTGGCGGGCGCCGGTGCAGCCGATGGGGTGGCCCAGGGAAATGCCGCTCCCGACTTCATTGGGCCGGTCATTTTCGATGCCCAATTCGCGCATGCATCCGATGGCCTGAGCGGCAAAGGCTTCATTCAATTCAATCATGTCGATGTCATCCATCCCCATGCCGGCGGTACCCAGCACTTTACGGATGGCCGGAACCGGCCCCAACCCCATGTAAGCGGGGTCAACGCCACCAGAGGCAAAGGCTTTGATCTTGAGTATGACCTCGAGGCCCATTGCCTTTGCCTTGTCGGCGCTCATCAACAATACGGCGGCAGCCCCGTCGTTAATGCCCGAAGCGTTGCCGGCTGTCACGCTACCGTCTTTTTTAAATGCAGGGCGCAGTTTACCCATTTTTTCAACGTTCGTGTCCATGGGGCGCTCATCCGTGTCAAACATTGTCTCGCCTTTGCGGCTTTTAATGACGACCGGCACGATCTCCTTGGCAAAACTGCCGTCTGTTATGGCTTTTCTGGCCCTTGTATGGCTCAAAACACCAAGGGCATCCTGTTCTTCCCTGCTGATATCATAAAGGGCGGCAATGTTCTCCGCCGTGAGCCCCATGTGATACCCGTAAAAAATCTCGTACAATCCATCAAATACCATGAGGTCGTAAATATCGCCCACACCGGTAAGCTCCATGCGGTGCCCCCAGCGGGCTTTGGGGAGCGCCATGGGCACGGTGCTCATACTCTCCTGCCCGCCGGCCAGGATCACATCGGCCTGTCCGGTCATGATGGCCGACGCCCCCAGCGCAATGGCTTTGAGGCCCGAACCGCAGACCTTGTTCATGCTGAAGGCAGGCGTCTCCTTGGGTATCCCCGCACGTATCATGGCCTGGCGGGCGGGATTCTGCCCCTGGGCCGCCTGAAGCACGTTGCCCATGATGACTTCGTCAACAGTTACCGGCGTAAGGGTGTCTTCCCAATTGCCGTACTTTTCCTCCAGCTCTATCAGCCCTTGGCCTTTGAGTTTATCCGGGGCCCAGGCCTCCATCTGGTCGCTTTTTGCAGGACGCAGTCCGGCTTTCAGGAACACCTCCCGCATGACCATCGCGCCCAGATCCACCACGGGAACACTCTTCAAGCCCCCGCCAAAATTACCCACTGCTGTCCGTGCACCACTGACTACTACAACTTCTTTCATCGATCTATCCCTCCCTTGTGATTTGAATATCCAATTTTCAACATCCAATTTCCAATAATCAAGTTTGCGGTCAGCAAGTGGTCATTGATTATTCATTATTGGATATTTGTTATTTCTTATCCCGGCCTGACCTGACCACCAGAGCCCCCACCGGGCATATCTCCACACATGCCAGGCAAGCCTCACAGTCGGCTTCCAAACCATCCATCCCAAAGGCGCTGATGACCGTGTCAAAGCCCCTACGGGCAAAGGTAAAATACGGCCTGCCGTTTTTTTCTGCACAGACGTGAATGCACTTTCCACACAATACACACCGGTTGGGCAAATAGTCCAGGAAGGAATGCGCGCGGTCAATCTCCTGCTCCTTGAGCAGAGTCGCATACGGCGCCGCCTTCAGACCCACCTTCAAAAACCGGGCAATGTTCTGCAGTTCGCACTGTTTGTTGGCACTACAGTTCCGACAGTCTATGTCATGCACCGACAACAGCAGCTTAAGGGCTGTCCGCTGTAACTGCCGCACCTCGTCCGTGTCGGTCCGGACGACCATCCCGTCAATCACCCGGGTGGCGCAGGCTGTAACCGGTCCCCCCCCCCCTTCAACCGCCACCATGCACATCCTGCATGAAGCCGGGGGGGTCTCCATGGCCGCAACATGGCACAAGTTGGGAATGTAGATGCCGTTCTCCAGGCAAACGTCAAGCAACGCGCTCCCCTCTTCGCAGGCTATTTCCTTCTGGTCGACTGTAATATGGATCATACTGACGGTCCTAGGTGTTGCGGGTTACGGGTATCAGGTTCAAGTTGTATATTTCTGACAGGATTTACATGATAAAAATTAGGTATAAGGTACAAGGCGGCTATACGCTAATAGCGCACAGCACTCTATTTATTATAATCCTGTCTAAATTTGTTTTGCTGATTTTCTGTCTTCCGTCCTCTGGTATTCCGTCCTTTGGGTTTTCTGGAGTTCTGTGGTTCTGCCCTCCGTCCTCAGGCAGGGATAAATCCCTGCACTACGTCGTTGATACGAAGAACGGGCATGTAACCCAGGGCTTCAGCCCTGCAGAGCCGCCGGTCTTCCGTTGTCGGCACACGGTCAAGTCCTGATCAAAAGTTGTCACTGTTGCCTGGTTTCTGGTTTCGGGTTGCAGGTTGAACTCCCTGCGGTCAGACAACAGACCACTGACGACAGACTACCGTCAACTCACCTGCTCACGTTCTTACCTTCTGAAACTCCAGCTTCTGGTTTCTCCCTACACCTTACTCCCTACTATCTTCAGTCTCCACCCGTTCCACAACCGGCACGCCTTCGGCCGGCGACACCCGGCGGACGGCATCGTATTCAGCCGGACAGGCCACCTTGCACTCGCCGCACTTCACGCACAACTGCTGGTCAATGCCTTTTTTCCGTGTGCGTGTGGTGAAAATCGCATCCACAGGGCAACACCCCACACACACATCGCAGCCCCGTGCGCATTTCTCCAGATCGATGTAAAAAGCGGTCAGGGCCCGGCAGGTGGTTCCCGGACACCTTTTTTCCTCCACATGGGCCGCATATTCATCTGCGAAATATTCCAGCGAGGTCATCACGGGATTCGGAGCGGTCCTGCCCAGGCCGCAGAGCGATCCCTGGCTGATGGATCGACTGAGGTCTTTCAATTTTTCAAGGTCTTCCGGGATCCCCTCCCCTATTGTTATGCGCGAAAGAATGTCCAACAGGTGGCGGGTGCCTATTCTGCAGAAGGTGCACTTTCCGCACGATTCGTTCTGGGTGAAATCAAGAAAGTACCGCGACACATCAACCACACAGGAGTCTTCGTCCATAACCACAATGCCACCCGACCCCAACATGGCGCCGGCATGGTTCAGCGAGTCATAATCGATGGGCGTATCCAGAAATTCTTCCGGCAGGCACCCGCCGGAAGGTCCTCCGATCTGAACCGCCTTGAATTTTTTCTGGTTGGGAATCCCGCCGCAGATATCGAAAATCAGGGTGCGCAAAGTCACCCCCATGGGTATTTCCACGAGGCCGGGGTGAACCACCTCGCCGACCACCGAAAAAACGGTGGTGCCGGGGCTGCCCGGTGTGCCGATACTTTTAAACCACTCCGCGCCTTTTTCGATAATGGGTGCCACGGTCGCCAATGTCTTGACGTTGTTGATCACCGTGGGAGCGCCGTAAAGGCCGCTTTCCACCGGATAAGGGGGGCGGTTGATGGGCATACCGCGGGTGCCTTCGATGGATTTGATCAGGGCGGTCTCCTCACCGCACACAAATGCACCGGACCCTTGAAAGACCTCGATGTCGAAATTGAAGGCAGAACCCAGAATATCTCTGCCCAGGAGTCCTGACTCCCGGGCCTGCTCGATGGCCTGCGTCACAATATCCACAGCCAGGGGGTATTCCGCCCTGACGTACACGACGCCCTTTGAGGCGCCCATAGCCCTAGCGCAAATAGCCATCCCTTCGATCACCTGGTGCGGATTGCTTTCCAGAATCGCACGGTCCATGTAGGCGCCGGGATCACCCTCGTCGGCATTGCAGATTACGATTTTTTCTTTACCGCCTGAATCGGCGCGGGCGGCCAGTTCCCATTTTTGCCCGGTTGGGAACCCCGCCCCGCCTCGTCCACGCAGCCCTGATGATTTGATCTCCTCCACGATATCGTCGGGATGCATCTCCAACGCGCGCACCATGCTTGCGTATCCGCCCTCCAGGATATATTCATCGATGCGCTCCGGATCGATATGTCCGCACAACCGGGTCACAATACGCGTCTCCATACTGAATCGGGCGAACTCCATGACCCATGGAATCATCTCGTTTTCCACGGTAGCGCCCAGAATATGCTCGAAACGGGGGTCCCCTTCCTCAAGATACAGTTTGGTAAGCATCTTGGCTTTCCCGGGGGTCACATTGGGGTACAAAATCGGGGGGAAACCGGATGCCGGATGCTCGATGACCACCACCGGCTCCGCATAACAGTGCCCGAAACAGCCCACCGGATGTACGACTGCCTCCACACCCTGCTGCGCCAGTGCCTCTTCGAACGCCTTTTTCGTTTCCAGGGCACCGGATGCGATTCCGCAGGTGGCCATGCCGATATGGATGACGGGAACATCCGGCTTGTCCACGGCGGCCCGGCGTTCTGCCGCGGCATTGTAAATTTTTTGAAATGCTGCCGACATGATCTCTGTATCCATAATTAGGCGCTTTTCTCCTTTTCAGCGGCCCTCTGACGCATCTCGTTTTCCACTTCAATACGCAGAATAAGGCCCTCGACCTTGCTCGGCGCCATGCCACCGTGGACCGTCTCGCCCACCAGGGCTACCGGCGCCAGAGCGCAACAGCCGACGCACGCCACTTTTTCAATGCTGAATTCCCGGTCAGGCGTTGTTTCCCCCACCTTGATCTCCAGTTTTCTTTCAAAATTTTCAAGGATGATGTCACCCCCCCTGACATGGCAGGCGGTTCCCAGACACACTTTGATGGGGTGCTTGCCCGGAGGGTTAAACCGGAACTGGTTGTAGAAAGTGGCCACCCCAAAAACCTCGGCCGAAGGAATGGCCAGGTGGCGGCCCACTAATTCGAGGGACGCTTTGGGCAGATACCGGTATTGCTCCTGGATCATTTGCAGAATGGGAATGAGGTTGCTCCGTTCCCGGCCGAACCCGGCCAAACGGCCTTCAATCTCCTGCAGTATCTGCTCTTCTTCGAAATCGTCGTTCTGTTCTACCATCGAAATTCCTGCTATTGATACCTCAAACCACAAAGGCACAAAGGTCACAAAGGATAATTTTTTCAGGGCTAAAGCCCTGGACTACATTTACCTATGGTTTTACCCACAAACTTGTTACAAAACGCTTTTGATCATTTAGTACTTGATATTAACCCAGCTAAAAGAGATCAAATCATAGACACATCCTTGCACGCGTCAGAGGCTTTCATAGGCAAGGCGTCTAAGGGGGAAGACGTAGTTTTTTACCTTGTCGGGGCGTAGCTCGAAGAGCGAAGACTGGTTCGATCCCTTAGCTGCAAAATATTATCTGTTCTTTGCCCTGGTGTTTGTTCAACTATGGTTTTTTGGGGGGTCCGGCCGGTTCAGCCTGTCCCCCATTAACGTGCCGCCAATATGCCAGGCGTTTTTTTACGGTCTGCTCGAATCCACGGTCGGATGGATCATAAAATCGATGGTCCCTGATCATGTCCGGCAGGTATTCCTGGGCCGTGATTGCATCTTTATAATCATGGGCATAGCGGTAGCCCTTGCCGTATCCCACATCTGCCATCAGCTTGGTGGGGGCGTTGCGGGTATGCAGCGGCGTTGCCAGGCTGCCCGTGCGTGCGATGGTTTTGGAGACCTTAGCGTAGGCTTTGTAGATGCTGTTGCTTTTAGGTGCCGTGGCAAGATAAACAGCGCATTGAGCCAGGGCCAGTTCACCCTCCGGCGATCCCAGAAAACGATAGGCCTCCATGCCGTTCAAGGCCATATTCAGGGCGTGCGGATCCGCCATGCCGATGTCTTCTGCGGCAAAACGCACCATGCGCCGCGCCACATGGTGGAGAAAAGCATCCTGCTGAGCCTTGTTGAAACGGTGGATTTCATCCACGAACAGAACCGTATGCTGGCGATAAAGGTTCCGCCTTTCCTCGGCTATCTTTATGACCGACCGGATTTCCTTTACCCCGGACAGGACCGCGGAAAAATGCATGAAGTGGGCGCTGGTTTCAGAGGCCATCAGTTTGGCAAGGGTTGTTTTGCCACACCCCGGGGGACCCCACAGAATCATCGAGAAAAGTTTGTCCTGCTCGATGGCCTGGCGGACCAGCCTTCCCTCTCCCATGGCATCGAGCTGCCCCATGTAATTCTTAATGTGTGTGGGGCGCATGCGCTCGGCCAAGGGCTGATTTATTTGTAAAGCCTGGCGGGCACTGTATTCGAACAGATCGTTCATGGTTTTGGGTTTGGTATTTTGTATTTTGTGTTTGGTTTCGGGTGTCGGGTTACGGGTTGCGGGTTGCGAGTTCCGCTCATCTTCGGTCAAGTCCTGATCAAAAGTTGTCACGTTGATGTTTATTATCTGCAACCTGCTTCTGGCAGGGATAAATCCCTGCGCTACATAGTTGTTTCGAAGAATGGGCATGTAGGCCAGGGCTACTTGTTACTGATCGTAAGTTTCATGTTGCAGGGTCTCCCGAAACCCCTCACCGACAACAGACCACCGACTACTTCTGCTTTCTGTCCTTTGTCTTCCGTCCTCTGGTATTCCGTCCTTTGGGTTTTCTGGAGTTCTGGGGTTCTGTCCTCTGTCCTCTGTCCTCCGTCCCCCGAACCTCTGCCTTCTGTTTTCCGGCCCCCTTGGGCCGTCCTTTACGCTGCCTGAAAATCAACCGCAGGGGCGTGCTGTCCAGCCCGGTTTCCGCACGGACCTGGTTGATGAGATAGCGTTTGTATGAAAAATGAACCGCATCCGGATAGTTGACAAAACAGACAAAGGTGGGCGGTTTGGTCGACACCTGGGTGGCGTAGTAAAACTTCAAGCGTCGTCCCCTGTGCAGGGATGGTTCGTTTTTAAGAATAGCTGCCTCGAATATTCTATTGAGCGTGCCGGTGTTGATCCGGGTGCTGTACTGGCTGCCAACCTCATCCACTATCTTGAAAATCTTGGGAATCCGCAACCCGGTCAGGGCTGAAATAGTCAGCACCGGAGCAAACTGAAGGAACTTGGAGTCCATCCGGACCTGTTCCTGATAGCGTTTGGCTGTCCGGCTGTCCTTTTCCACCAGGTCCCATTTATTCAACAAAAAAATACAGCCACAACCCCGTTCATACGCATACCCGGCGATAGTGACATCCTGTTCGGTGACACCGGCATGCGCATCCAGGACAATCAGGGCCACATCGCACCGGTCCAGGCTCTTGAGGGCTTTGATAACCGAAAATTTTTCCAGCTTTTTCTGGACTTTGCCCTTGCGCCGGATACCGGCCGTGTCGATCAGCCGGTACTGGGTGTCCCCAACCTTGTACAGCGAGTCCACGGCATCACGGGTCGTACCCGGGATATCGCTCACCAAGAGGCGCTTTTCGCCCAACACCTTGTTGATCAAGGACGACTTGCCCACGTTGGGCCGACCCACCACGGCAACCTTGACATTTTTTTCGCTTTCTACGGGCACCTGCCCGGCGATGATCTCCGAGAGAGCCTCCACCAGGCGATCCAAAAAGTCGTTAATACCGTAGCCGTGTTCGGCAGACAGCGGGTGAAGTTCTTCAACACCGATACTGTAAAATTCGTAGAGGCGGTCCTCCTGCTCGGCACCGTCTATTTTGTTTACGGCAAACAACACCGGCTTGGTCACGGACCTGAGCATATCGATAATTTCACTGTCAAACGGTGAAATACCGGCTTTGCCGTCCAGCATGACCACGATGGCGTCGGCATCCTGCAAGGCCAGCTCGATCTGATATTTTATCTGTGGATTAAACGCATCCTTGGCCTCGGTAAACCCGCCCGTATCCACCAGGGTGAAGGCCACATCGTCCCACTGCGCATCGCCATAGATTCTGTCCCGCGTCACACCTGGAAAATCTTCCACAAGGGCATCCCGGGTGTGGGTAACACGGTTGAAAAATGTGGATTTACCCACGTTGGGTCGGCCGATGACGGCCACGACTGGTTTCATATTATACAACCATACCAAAAAATGATTCTCATTTTTACGTTCCTGTTGTCTATAAATCACAAATATCGGTTATTGTACAAGTTTATAATTGTACGGACAGCACCTCTTAAAATTTGCTTGAGGCCAGATAAATCACACTGTTTATCAAAAGATATAATAGGTCAGATTGTTTAAAAAATCTTTTCTTTCCATTTTTCCTGATTTTCGTTAAAGGTGTCGTGCAGCCATGAGTCCGCACTGAGTGATATTTTGAAATGCGGATTATGGAAAATGGAAAGGGAAAATGACATGGGACTCAATTTTATGGAAGGAAACGAGGCAATCGCCTGGGGTGCGTTCCGGGCGGGCTGCCGTTTTTTTGCCGGCTATCCGATAACACCGGCCACCACTATTCTGAACACCATGCTGAAGCTGCTGCCCCCGGCTGGTGGTATCTGCATCCAGGGGGAAGATGAGATCGCCTCCATGGGATTCTGTCTGGGTGCCTCCATGGCCGGCATGAAGGTTCTGACCGCCACCTCCGGTCCCGGGATCAGCCTGTACAGTGAAAATATCTCCTTTGCCATCGGCAGTGAAATTCCGCTGGTTATCGTGGACGTGCAGCGCCTGGGCCCGTCCACCGGGTCAGCCACGCGAGGGGCGGACGGTGATATTCAGTTTCTCCGCTGGGGTAACACCGGCGGATTACCCGTGGTCGTCCTGGCGCCGGTTGACGCTGTCGACTGCTATCAACTGACCGTCCACGCCTTTAACCTGGCCGAAGCCCTGCGATGCCCTGTGTTTATCGCCAGCAACAAGGAAACCGGCATGACCAAGGAAAGTTTCGACATGGAGGCTGTCGAGCTTCCTGAGATAATCGACCGGGTCCCTTACACCGCAGACGCCCCCTTTCTACCGTTTGCCGCCAGAGATGACCGCTCGGCACCGGAATACCTGCCCATCGGAGGATCGCAACTCGTACGCCAGACCTCGTCGACCCACGGCCGGGACGGCTACATCACCGTGGACCGGGAGGCCATCGCCCACAACCAGAGCCGGCTGGCAAACAAACTGCAAACCGCTGTGGACAATTTTTCCTTTTTTGACTTTTTCGATGCGGACACGGACACCCTGTTGATCACCTACGGCGTCACATCGCGGGCCGCCAAGACCGCCCTTGCCGGTCTGGAAGCCGAGGGAACACGTGTCGCCCACCTTGTCCTGAAAACCCTCTGGCCTGTCCCTGAAAGCCTCATACGGAAGATTGCCGACAGATTCAACAACATCGTGGTGATCGAAATGAACATGGGCCAGTATGTAAGAGAAATCCAAAGGGTTG
>JAOZRT010000163.1 GCA_029940035.1 Desulfobacterales bacterium | reverse complement strand
ACCAAAATGAATTCGTCTTTACTGTGTTCCGCGGCATACTTGTTGAAATTGGCCACTTCCACGGTCGGGTTGTATCGGAAATCTTCCAGGAACCAGGTGATTTTTTTTCCATTGACACCGCCGCCCTCGTTGTTGACCCAGTTCATGCCGTCGATATAGCCCCAGCCGAATTCAGGCAGGGAACCGACCGGTCCGCTCATGGGAAACTGTGAAAGAACTTTTATCTCCTTGGCGACACCTGAACACGGGCCGCTGAACAAAAACGCAAGAACTAGGCAGGTGATGAAAATTGTTCTTTTTTGCATGTCTTCTCCTCCATATTTGTCGGAATCAACCATTTGCCCTTATGAGAAAAGGGTATTCACCTCTTTCCGAGGCGCTTCCTGTTCACCAATGATCTCATTTTTCTCGAACGGTTGTGGGTAAAACATTTATGGGCCATTAAGCTCGGGTGATGCTTGTGGCCGTTTAGCGAATATTAAGAAGACATAACTATATAGCAGAATAAAGTGAAGAGGGAGGGAGCGTCAGTAGGGTGTTGGCTGAACAGCAAGAGAAGGATCCCTCAGCACACTGGATGGTAATACTTGAAAATATGAAACAGGTAGTTTTTTGTCAAGCAAAATATCAGTGGCACTACGGCGGTTTGAGGAGGCCGCTGTGACATACCAATGGGCGGATCTCTGGTTATCCGGCGAGGTCAGCAAACGATACGACCGTTTTTACGGCTCGGTGTTTTTCTTTTTTTAGATTAACCTCGATCATTTTAGCATAGTCCTGCAGGGCAACCCACTGGGGAACGGTGACTGAAAACTGCAATGCCTGCATAGTCTACTCCATTTTGAAGCCTTCCACAAATTGCATGGTCGCCAGGCTGACGATACATGGGTCGGTAATGACATTAATGCACGCCGGCTTCCCTGATGCCAGGGCCCGTTGGACGGCCGGTGCGACATCTTCATCACGTTCCACAAATTCCCCGTACCCTCCCAGGGCTTCGGCCATTTTTTCATAGTGCACGACACCAAGCTCCGATCCGCAGACGCGGTCGTCGCCATAACACATTTCCTGCCCGTGTTTGATCATGCCCCAGGCACAGTCGTTGTTGATAACGCAGACAAACGGCAGGTCGTGGCGTACGGCGGTGTCGAACTCCATGGCATTGAGGCCGAAAGAGCCGTCGCCGTTGATGACCACCACATTTTTATCCGGCCTGGCCGCCTTGGCGGCAATGGCGAAGGGGATACCGGTTCCAAGACAGCCGAACTGCCCGCCGGCAGCACCGATGACACCCCCCTTTTTAGTGGTCCGGAACGTGGTCGCGCCAAAATAAGAGGTGTCACCGCCGTCAATCACATAGATGGCATCGTCACCGGCAACTTCCCTTACTCTGGCCATCATCCGGGCAGGGTGGATCGGGTCGGACGGATTGTTCCGGGCATCGATTTCACCCTGAATGGCAGGCAGGTATGCCTCCTTGACAGATGAACGCCAGGCGGTGTGCTCCTTATTAAAAGTTGTCACCTTTTTTAGATTTTTATCAACCTGTCTTCCATATTTGTTTTTCCAAAAATGAACATCGAACATCCAACGTCCAACATCCAACTTCGAATGTGGTTTGTCAGCATATTGTATTCAGTTTTTCTGGGCATTCAGCCAAAAGCAAAGGGCCAACGGTTCGATGTTGGACGTTTATTCGGTCTGAAATTCCGGCCTCTGGGTCTTCTGTGGCTCCGTCCTCTATGGTTTGGGGTCCCCCACTCAGCGTTCCGAATTCCGCGTTAGCTGACCCAGGTTATCAATTCTTCCAGGGGAGCCCTTTTCCGTTCGAACAGGTTGACCTCTGCTTCGGGGTCCGGCCAGCCGATGGCGGCACCAATGGCTAGGTGTTTATCATCCGGTATGGGCAGCACTTCGCGGGCAACCTGCGGAAAATGCACCGAGGCAGCCAGGGTCGCCGTTCCCAGGCCCCGGTCGCAAGCCAGCAACATGAACGTCTGCAGAAAAAGGCCCACGTCCAGCAAGGCGTATTCCAGCAGGAGGCTTTTGTCCAGTAAGATCAGCAGCATGGCCGGTGCATCAAAAATGTGGAACATTTCGCCATAATAGTTCATCCGGGCTTCAACATCATCCCGGCCAATGGAAAGGGAGTTGAAAAGTGTTCTGCCGACATCCTTGTATCTGGATTTCATAGCATCCGGCCACTTTTCGGGCATCTGGATGTCGGGTTTTGAATTCGCACCGGACATCAAGGCATTTCTGTTTTCTGTTTTAAATTTATCCATGAGAGGCCCAGACACGACCATGAATTCCCACGGCTGGGTGTTGCCCCAGGAGGGGGCCCACAGGGCTTCTGAGATAATTTCTGCGATGGTTTCTTTGGGCACGGGTTTGGGCAGGAACTTTCGAATGGTTCGGCGTTTTTCAACGCATGCTGTTGTTTCCATATGCACTCCTTGTGTTTCTTAATTCAGACTTAAAAAAAACCGCTCCCAGCGCGGATGCAGAAACGACCCTTCGCGGGAGAGAATGACTGTCGTGGCACGGCCGACAATGAAATGGCGTTCCACCAGTCCGAAATAGCGGGAATCGGCGCTGTTGTCCCGGTTATCGCCCATGACAAAGGCATAGAGTTTATCTTTGAGGGTATTTGTTTTCATTATGCTTTTCCTTGACTCGTTTTTGTTCCGGCAAGGGCCATCTGCCTGACGACCAGATGGTGGAAAGGGCGGATCACGTTAAAATAGACAGGCCCGGTCCAGTGTTTGTAGTGGACGACGGTCATCACATGGAATCGGCAATATTTCTGATTCACAGTTTGTCTAAAAATACCCAGGAAAGCCCGCAGGTGTTTGTCATCCGGTGTTTCCGCGATCCAATATCGGTCCTTTTCGGCGTGGCGCACGATAAAAAATGAGGCTGTTTTACCTGATTGAAAAGGAATGTCCTCTGCCCGCAGGGGTTTTAATATTCCGGGGTCATCATCCTGCCGCATTCCCAAAAGGCGGACAAACACTTTGCGGATGCGGTAAAAGAAAACCAGCCAGGCCGGTCGAAATGAGAGCATGGCGGCAATGAAACCCTCCAGGCTGACCCGGCCCTGCACTGTTTTTACATCCACATGGTCCGCATTGCTCAAGATACCCTTGAGTTCGGGAATGTCATAGAAATTCACGGCAGCGGTATCTGCATTTCTCCGGCTGGAAAGAGCCGTATGCATGCGTTCCAGAAAGGAAAAGGTAACGATCCCCAACAGGTTCAGCAGCAATATGGAAAGAAAAATAACGGCTATGATCAAGCCCAGCCACAGGCACACATTGAAGGCCAAGCGGAAATCCGTATGTTTTCCAACAACGAGGGCAAGGCAGAACAGCAGCAGTTCGAAGATCAGGACGACCCAGATAAAGAGCTTGATGTGTTCCCAGGTGGGATTATGTTTTTTTTGTTGCATGGATGGGCTTTGTATCATGGACTAAGGGCTCGCTTAAAAATAACTTCACATTTTCAGCGCCCATCCATCCCGTTCAGCGGTGTTGCGAAAAGTCGACATATGCCAGATATTCCTACATTTTCGCGCCTTGCTGAACGGGCGCCTGAACTCTGAAAATTTGCGAACTTATTTCTGCGCAAACCCTAAAATGGGCCATTAAACCGAATACGGTCACCCGGATTTAATCTTGTCCGGTATTTTCAAGACCGGGATGGGATCCATCTTGTGACGGTTGGCCTGATGAAATTTTCGGTAAATGGAAAGGACCTCATGCTGCCGGGGGGGCAATTCATTATCGGCCGGCTCGTCCACATGTTGCATGGCCCATTCCAGCTCTTCATAGGACGCACCGATCTGGCTTTCATCTGTGCGGTTGTCTTCCCACAGACCATCTGTAGGGGGCGCCTTGAGAATGTCCTGGATGATTCCCAGGGTGGACCCGATGGTATACACTTCCGATTTCATCAGGTCGGCTATGGGTGACATGTCCACGCCGCCATCGCCGTATTTGGTGTAAAATCCAACACCGAAATCCTCCACCTTGTTGCCAGTGCCGGCCACCAGCATGCGGTGGTGGGTGGCAAAAGCGTACAGGGTTACCATGCGCAATCGTGAGCGGGTATTGGCCATGGTCAGCCCGTCCTGGATTTCCCGGGGAAAGGATCTTTCCAGTGCCTGAAAAACGGAGGACAGATCGATGTGGGCGCCCAGAACATTGTTGAAGCTTTTTTCCAGCCAGGCAATGTGCCGGCCGGAGCGGCCGAGCTGGTCTTTGTCCTGGTAAATGGGCATGTTGAGGGGGAGCACCTTGCGACCGGTCCGGGCACATAGGGTGGATGTTACCGCCGAGTCGATGCCGCCGGACACGCCGACCACAAAACCCTGTAACCCGGATTGCTCGCAGTAGTTGTCCAGCCATTCTACGATGTAGTCGATTACTTTTTCTGTGTTCATGACGTGTTCCTGAATAATGCAAATCCCAACGTTTAGGTATGTGGAGACGCAAACCTTATTGACGCACTCTTTTGCACAAAGTGTCCCGAAAGTCAATGCGGCTATAGCGTGAGGCGTAAACAGGCATGGGGTCAGTGGACGGTGATTTGCAGGGCTGAAGCCCTGGCCTACATGTCCATTCATCGATTTTACAATGTAGTGCAGGGTTTTAACCCTGCTGAAGAGCAATAGGGCGTTTACTCCGCAACCCGACACCAGGAAACATAACAGTCAAAGTGACAATTTTTCATCAGGAATTGACCGTCTAATTAGCATTCCAATTCGTTAAGAGGCAGAGCGCGTATTTTTTCAACCGGTATAAGGGAGAATAGCGGCGCAGCCGCGTCATGTAATAAAATTCGGCCGGGTTCTACCCGGCCGAATTTTATTACTTTTTGAGAATTTTTTCGGGGGTTATGGGCAGATCCTTGCAGCGGTAGCCCGTGGCATTATAAACCGCTTCGGCGATGGCGGGCGCAGTTGGGGAGGCCAGGCCTTCACCGGCTTCCTTGGCACCCATGGGACCTTCGGGCTCATAGGTTTCAATGCTGACCGATTCACCTGGCGGCATGTCCATGGCCGTGGGCAGTTTGTAGTCCAGGAAGGTGTTGCTCAAGGTCTTACCGTCCTTCATGACCAGTTCTTCGGACAGGGCATACCCCAACCCCATGTGAATGGAGCCTTCCAGTTGGCCTTCTACGGCCATGGGATTGATCACCGTGCCGCAGTCGTGAGCCGTGTACATCTTCTTCACCTGGACAACGCCTGTTTCCTGGTCAACATCGACCTCAGCCACCTGGGCCCCGAAACTGAAGGCCGGTGTTACCAGGCCTTTGCCTCTGGGGGTGTAATACCCTTTGGCGGTCACCGGAATGCCGCGGTTGGTTTTCTGGACCATGGCCACGGCTTCACCGAAAGCCATGCCGCGCTCCGGCTTGCCCGTGGCCTGGATACGGCCGGCCTTGCATTCCAGATCAAAGATAACATTGAGATCGAAATGGCTCGAGACCGCCCCAAAGAGGACGTCTTTGATCTGCCGGGCGGCGTCTTTGATCGCGTTTCCGGCCATGAGGGTTACCCGGCTGCCCCAGGTGCCCAGGTCCGCCTGGGGGGTCATGGCCGTATCAGCGGCTGTCAAACGGATATCCTCCATCTTCAGACCCAGTTCTTCAGCCAGGATCTGTTTGAGAACCGTATTGGCGCCCTGGCCGATGTCGGAGGCCATGGTCAGGAGGTGGGCCGTGCCGTCCGAAAATACCTTCACTTCAGCCGCGGAAAAAGGGTACTGGGTGTTGAACCAGTTGAACACGCCGCCCGAGATGAAACTGTAGCAACCGATACCGATGCCGTAGCCTTTTTTATTCTTTTTACGGTTGCGCTTCCAGTTGGACATTTCCCTGACCGCTTCCAGGGATTCGATAAAGCCGCAGGAGGATATAGTGGCAACGTCGGGAATGGTGTCACCGGTGACCATGGCATTTTTGATGCGCAGGTCGATGGGGTCGATGCCCAGTTCTTCGGCAGCCATATTCATCTGGGATTCGGCGGCAAACAACGATTGGGGGGCGCCGAAACCGCGCATGGCGCTTGCCGGCGGTTTGTTGGTGTAAACGTGCTGGCCGATAAAGCGGTAGTTGGGATAGCGGTAGAGCATGGCCCCGAAATTGCCGCATAGAAAAGTGGCTGTGGGGCCCATGGCGTTGTAGGCGCCGCCATCGAGGTAGATGTGGAGGTCCTTGGCCATGAGGGTGCCGTCCTTTTTAAAACCGACCTTGGATTTCAGGCGCATGGGGTGGCGCCGTCGACCGGTGGTCAATTCTTCCTCACGGGTAAGGGTGAATTTGACAGGTTTGCCGGTGAGTTTGGCCATGAAGGCGGCACAGAACTCCCAGGGTCGCAATTCCATCTTGCCGCCAAAACCGCCGCCCACATTGGGTTTGATCACGCGAATGTCATTTTCCCGCATGCCCATGGTCGAAGCCAGAAGGCATTGGACGATGTAAGGCGTCTGGGTAGATGTCCACAAGGTGATGCGCCCGTCCTGGTCGCATTGCGCCAGAGAAGAGCAGGGTTCGAGGTAGGCCGGACTCACGGGGTGAACCGTGAAGATGTCTTCACGCACATAGTCGGATTCGGCAAAGCCCTTTTTAATGTCGCCGTACGCTATCTTACGGTCCACGCTGATGTTGCTGGGTGATGTTTCATGAATAATGGAGGCGTTTTTCCTGACGGAAGCCAGAACATCGAACACAGGCGGCAGTTCTTCATAATCAACGACGATCAATTCCAGGGCTTCGGCTGCTGTATCAGGGTCCACGGCTGCCACAGCGGCGATTTCGTCACCTATGAAGCGCACCTTGTCCACAGCCAGGGGGTATTCATCCTGGGTTGCCGGAAAAAGCCGCCAGTTGCCGTATTTGATCTTGGGCGTATCCTCGCCGGTGATGACGCATTTAACGCCCGGCAGCCGCCGGGCTTTGCTGACGTCGATGCTGCGGATACGTGCATGGGGGACCGGGCTGCGTAAAAGCTTTCCGTGGAGCATGCCCGGCAGTTTGATGTCATCCGTATAGATGGCAGCGCCGGTGGCCTTTTCCCGTCCGTCGACCCGGGGAATATCCTTGCCGATCACCGAATAGTTATTCATGTTGTTTCCTTTTCAGAGCCATGTTGTTTATGCAACCTTATTAGGGTTCAGCGCCGGGTCTATTTTATGACCGGGCTCTTTTATGGGCCAGCAACAAGGCCCTTTTGGTCATCACCGCCACCATGCTGTTCCTGTAATCCTGTGTGGCCCTGACATCGGTGATGGGCAGGGCTTCTTCCGAGGCGGCTGCACCGGCCTTTTCAGCCAGCTTTTCGGTGAACACTTTTCGCATTACCGTTTTTTCAGCCCGCGGGGTGCGCATGGGGATGGGGGCGCAGGCTCCCACAAACAGTCTGGCATTGTTGACCTTGCGGCCTTGCAACTCAATATGGGCGCCGATGCACACGGCCGAGCAGTCTACTTTGCCTCTTGCCGACAGGTGAACATAGGCAGCGCCGGAGTTGGCCGGCGGCGGTGGAACCGTGGCGGCAATAACGATTTCAGCGGGCTTGAGCGCCGTGAGGCCCGGCCCTAGAAAAAAATCTTCCAGCGCCAGTGTACGGTCGCCTTGCGGGCCGGCGATGGAAAGGGTGGCCCCCAGGGCCAGCAGGGCCGGAGCGTTGTCAGCTGACGGCGATGCATTGCACAGGTTGCCCACCACAGTGCCCATGTTGCGGATCTGGACATTGGCCGTGTTTTTTGCCGCATCAGAAATGGCAGGGTATTTATTCTGGATGCCCTTATGGGCAGCCACGTCCGCCAGCAGGGCGGTAGCACCGATGACCAGGCCTTTTTTGGGGCCAACGGAAATGCGGTCGAGCCCCTTGATTTTTTTAAGGGCCACAACAGCGTCAGGAAAGATCATGCCGTGCCTTTTCCTTATCAGAAGATCGGTTCCACCTGCCATCACGAATGTGTTTTCACCTAGGTCTGAGAGCAGGACAACGGCCTCTGAAATGCTTTCCGGCGCATAATAATCAAACCCTGAACGTTTCATCGGCTTTTCCTTTTTGACGGTTTCCGGTTCATTCTGTCGGCAGAGACGGATATGGCTTCCACGATTTTATTATAGCCCGTGCAGCGGCACAGATTACCGGAAAGCCCTTCACGGATCTCTTGTTCGCTGGGTGTGGGATTTTGGCTGAGAAGATGATAGGCGGACAGTTCCATCCCCGGTGTGCAGAACCCGCATTGGATAGCTCCTTTTTCGATAAATGCCTCCTGGATGGGGTGCAGTTTTTCTCCGGACGGGGCCAGGCCTTCAACAGTCAAAATCTCCTTGCCGTCAACCTCCACCGCCAGGGTCAGGCAGGAACTCACCGAGCGCCCGTCCACGATGACCGTGCAGGCGCCGCAGTCTCCGGAGCCGCACCCCAGTTTGGTGCCGGTCAGGTTGAGGTCTTCACGGAGGACCTGGTTGAGGGTACGCGAGGGATCGATGGCCAGGGAATAGCTGTCGCCGTTCACCATGAGCTGGATGTCATGTTTCATTTCCTGATGACTCCTTGTGGGGTAATGCCTGAATTCAGATGGTAGCTTTATAATAGCTTTAATGTAGCTTCAGATTCGATACTATTTTTATGGCGTTTAATCAAGCAGTTTATACAAATGGGGAACGGGGAATGCGGAATGGGGGATGCCGGAGCCGGTTGTCGGTAGTCAGTGTACCGGAGGACGGAACCCCAGAGCGTCAGAGCCACAGAGGACGGCGGACAGAACCAGAAGACGATTCAGGGCTGAAGCCCTGGCCTACATGCCCATTCTTCGAAACAACTATGTAGCGCAGGGATTTATCCCTGCCAGAAGCAGGTTGCAGATAATAAACATCAACGTGACAACTTTTAATCAGGACTTGACCATTGTCTGTAGTCTGTCGTCAGTAGTCTGTTGGCTGACCGCAGGGAGCTTCCCGCAGGGTAAACAACATGTCAAAATAAACACCATCCTTTGCTGAAAACAAAAGTAACCTGCAGCGGGTTGTTTGTGAGATGCAGGTCGGCCTGTCTGGATCCCGTTTCCAGTTCAAGGGTCACTTTTTTTAGATAATCCACAACCGTCTTATTGTCGCCCATAACATTTCATTCCATCATTAAGGTTGTTGTGTAAAAAGCCGAGAGCAAAGTGAATATAGAGCGCAATTGAAGACAATGCAACCCGAGGGCTCAGCCTCTTGTTGTACAAGGCAGTTTCCGCTTTACAATCTACCGGGTGTGTCGTATTCATCGCCCTGGAATGAATGTCAAGGAGACTGCCCAAGGAAAGAGAGTACAACCTGCTTGAAAGGGAAAGAACAATGGTTGACGCAAGCCCGGAAGAAAGTTTGTTCCATAATTTTATAAAAGAGCAGCTGCAAAAAATGAAGACCGCCAGGAGAGATGCCGGTCTGGGGAAAAAGACCTATGTTCCACTGGTAACTGTGTCCATCGATCCTGGCAGCGGCGGCAGCCTGGTGGCCAGGCAGGTTGCCGACCGCCTTGATTTTGATTTTTTCAATCGTGAAATCATCAAAGAAATTGCAGAGAGTGTGCAAATCAAACCCGATGTGATAGAAAATATTGAAAAGGAACGTCTTTCCGGAGTGGAGGATCTGATCGCTTCATGCCTGCGGGACACGTACCTCTGGCCCGGGATGTACCTGGAGCACCTCGAAAAAGTCCTATATGCCCTGGGCGAACACGGCCGGACCGTGGTCGTCGGAAGGGGGGGCAATTTTATTTTATCCTCTGAGAAGCGCTTCAGTATCAGGGTTACGGCACCCATGGAAGCACGGGTCGAGAACATTGCCAAAGCCTTTGGGGTGCCGGCTGCCAAAGCCAAGAGCAGAATCAAGGGCCGTCAGGAAAACCGAGCCGCTTTTATCAAAAAAACATTTCACAAGGACGTCCGCAACCCCCTGCACTATGACATGGTGCTCAATACAGGATTCATGAGCATAGGCGACTGTACGGACATGATCTGCCATTACTTGGAGCATAAGTACAAGCTCATCTGATCCTGATGCTGATTACCCTTTGGATATTAGAATGTTAGGGTTAAAACCATCTGTTCCGGTCAGGAAAAACAGTATTTTTGAGGTGCGGTCATAAAATACTGAAAATAAGCTTGATTTTTACAAATAATGTGTTTATCGTATCGGCAATCAATAAAGGCCCGTTCTATTTGGCGGGCCGGTTTCGTTACTAGCGGGGAGATCCATTTGTCATGCAGACAACCCGAAG
>JAOZRT010000162.1 GCA_029940035.1 Desulfobacterales bacterium | reverse complement strand
AGCCGCTTTTCTGAATAACGAGGTGGACTGGGATGAAGCTGTCAGGACCCTGAAACGGGACCACCGCCATTATGCCAAGCGTCAGATGACCTGGTTCCGAGCCGACCCCGAGGTTGCCTGGCTGGAGCCGGATAATCTGGAGGAGGCTGCGTCAATGGTAGCGGCGTTCAAAGCCACGTTTGGATGAGGGAGATACCCAGGCGTACGGAGGGTATCAGGCTTGCACCTGACGGTTACCCAGCCCACTATTTTCATGCCAAGGCGCTTTCACGCCGGACAGGGAATCGGCTGAAAAGGTGGCCAGGGCGATGCGCTACCTGATCGGTCTGTGTGAAGGACCGCCCTGTTCGGACTGCGATCCGTTCCAGTGGCAATAAACTATTTCACCATAAGGGCTGTTTATATTACCAGCCTTGATTGTAAATCATGATAGCAATTAAGAATCTAAACTGATTTCGTTATTTGGATCAATGAACAAGCCTTCCAATAATGGCACCTGAAGAAATATGGAGATATAATCAATGGAACCTGACCAAGCACACAAACATGGAGGAAAACATGATTGGAGCATTGATTGCGAAGAGTAAAGTCACTTCGTCTTATGACCTGCTAAACGCCAGGGACATTAAGAAATTTCTCGCCAATTGGCATGATGAATGCGTTTGGTGCTATCCGGGGGCCGTATCTGTCAGTGGGGAGTTTAAGGGGAAAACAGCTGTAGAAGAATGGTTTCAGAACTTTTTGGACCATTTTCAAAGCATAAAACTCACTCCTAAGAGCGTATGTGTCAACAATATGTTTGATTTCGTTGGCTCAAATATTGTCACGGTAAACTTCGATGAAGAACTCATAGATAATGACGGCAATAAATTTCTATTTGAAGGCGTATCTGTTATCACTCTAAAGTTTGGTAAAGCAACGCATGCCCAAGATTTTTTCCTAAGCACTGATGAAGAGATGCGAAAAGCGTGGGGCGATTAGGCAATAATATTTGTCGGTGGGACATGACCTCCAGATCCAAGCCAAAGCGTTACATCGAATGCCCATGCTGTTCCGGTGTCCTTTGCTTTTTTGAGAGAACTGGTTGTTTTCCATGAAAGGAATGAAGACCCGTGCAAAATGAATTCATGAATAAAGAGGTTCCCGCCCTTGGGCGGCGCGTATTCCGGCTCGGTCTTGCCACCAACTACGGAGTAGAGGCTTCGGATGTGGAGTGGGCCCTGGATCAGGGCGTCAACTATTTCTTCTGGACCTCCAAGGCGAACAAGGTCGTGCCGGCGCTTAAAAAGGCCATGCAGCGCGACCGTGAATCGCTTATTATCGCCACCGGCCCGACAACCGGATTCTTTGGCGGCGGGATTAAACGTGGCTGCGATCGACTGCTGAAAAAACTCGGTACGGACTACATCGATATCCTGCAGATTTTCTGGCTCGGCCGGACCGCGGCCTGGACACCGTCCACCATCGACGCGCTGGTGTCCCTAAAAGAATCAGGCAAGGTCCGGGCCATCGGCATCAGCATCCACGACAGGAAAAGGGCTGGCCGCCTTGCTGCGGATTCCCCGCTGGACATGCTCATGGTACGCTACAATGCCGCCCACACCGGGGCGGAAAAGGACATTTTTCCCAACCTGGACCAACGCCAACCCGCCATCGTGGCCTATACGGCTACCCGGTGGCGCGGTCTGCTCAAACGCCCCAAGGGGTGGGAAGGCCAGGTCATGACCGCGGCAGACTGCTACCGGTTCTGTCTGTCCAGCCCGCATGTGGATCTGGTGCTCACCGGACCCAAAAATCGCCGGGAACTGGAAGAGAATCTGAATGAACTGCGAAAAAAAGGTCCCCTGTCAAAAGAAGAAGACAACTGGATTAGGAAATATGGCAGGATTGTTCACCAGAACAGTTCACGGTTTACATTCGGATTTTAGGGTAAAATATCTGTTCAATGTGTTCGGCAAGGTGGAAGGGACGCCGCGATATTCAAAACCGTGGTGGGCGGCGCCTTCATTCGCATCGTTATGTTGACAGACGCTCTATCTTTCAAGGGGCTGCGGTAATGATGGTTACAACGTATCGGTTTTCTTTTTTAAAGAAGGTCTGATCGATGACATAATTCCTTCCTGGCAACAGGTCCAGGACCACCCTCACCCTGGGGACTCCCCCGCCGTAAGGGGCAACGCGGACGTCTTTGACGAGAGCGCCGTTTGATTCGATACGGTTGCCGACACTGTCCAGCACACGTGTGTTCAGAAAGTCGCAGACAACCCGTGGCCGTTCCCCTTTCAGGACAAAGGTTTCAGGCGGGTGGAAGTCGTCGAGTTGGAAGGCAATTGCTTCCTTTTCGCTGGAAAACACCTGCAGGCTAACGTCTTTGAGGTAGTAATCCCGATCCGTTGTATCCCCTTTGTCTTGTGCCGTAGCAATGAACAGCGCCTGGTGGGCCCATCCTTCGCGCCCGTCAGGGTGCTTGATATGATACCACTCGCCCTGCTTTTGATCGACAACCACCGGGTCCCCCCGTCTGGCCCTGAAAAGGATGGGCGAGTCTGTGTTCGGGGCTTGACGCACGCGTGCCACGAGGACCTTCACATAAAGAGATTCTTGGGAGGCCTCTGCGTCATAGGGATTGAACAGAGAAACCGGGATGAGGATTGCGGTTATCATGAGACAAAGGGTCAACCGCACGAATATTCTGAAAAAAAAGGCCGCAGAAAGCTGAGATTCCATTTGATTTACTTTTTTGTTGCTGTGTGATGGAGTAAATTTTATCTATTATGCATCTAAATCCAAGTAATGACAGCCTATTGCAGTCGGCCGATTTTGTCAAGTAAGGGTGCCCAATGCGGAGTTGGGAATTCGGAATGCGGCCCGGCCTAAGGCTAAATGCCGAAAACTTAGTTATCAATTAAAAATTGATTATTAGTCGTTAAAAAATAATAAATAGTTGTAATAATTAATAATAAATAACTAATGGCTAATTGTTAATGTCCTCCGTTTTCCGTCCTCTGGGGTTCTGAAGTTCTGTGGCTCTGCCCTCAGATCTTCCGCCCCTGCCTGGTATCCCTTCTTTCCAGTTCTTGGTTGATGCGGGCAAAGGTATCGTTACGTTCCAACGCCCACTGGGGGGCAACCAGTTCGTGGGGGTGCGGGTCACCGGTCAAACGCTGGATAACCACATTCCCGGGTATGTGTTCGAGGAAATCGCACACAAGCCCCACATAGGCATCCTGGTCCAGGCACTGGTAGGCCCCTTCCTGGTACATGGTGTCAAGCCGGGTGCCTTTGACCACATACAAAAGATGTAATTTTACCCCGTCGATGCCCAGATCGGCCAGGAATTTGGCTGTCTTCAGCACGTGGGACCCCCCTTCCCCGGGCAGGCCGATTATCACGTGGGCACATATCTTCAGACCCCTGCCGCGGGTTTTTTGAACAGCCCTGGCAAAGCAGGCGGCATCATGCCCCCGGTTGATCAGGGCCAGGGTTTCATCGTGGGCCGACTGAAGGCCGTATTCGACCCAGATCAGATGATTGGCGGTGTAGCTCTGCAGGAGGTCGAGCACCGGTTCGTCAACACAGTCCGGCCGCGTACCAATGGATAGACCCACGACTTCGGGGAATTGCAGGGCTTCCCCGTAAATTTCTTTGAGAACCGGCAAGGGGGCGTATGTGTTGGAGAAAGACTGGAAGTAAACCATGAATTTTTTGGCTTTGTATCTTCTGGCCAGATGTAGTTTTCCCCTCGATATTTGCTCTGATATGGAGAGACCCTTTTCCAAAAAACCGGTCCCCGATCCCAGGTCGTTGCAGTAGATGCAGCCGCCAACGGCAATGGTTCCGTCCCGGTTCGGGCAGGTAAGCCCTGCATCGACAGCTATTTTCTGCACCCTGCAGCCGAAAGTGCTGCGGAAATAGGTGTTGAGGTCGTTGTATCTTCTGATGGGGATATTCATCTCAAACTTGTGATATTTTGCTGTTGCATCAGGTTTTATTCTCTTAAACTGAAATTTCTAAATCCTAATTGACCAAACTCTAAACAATTTTTAAAGACAAATGTTTAAAAATTCAAAAAAAATACATGAAGAACTGTTTGCCCGTTTTTTTGATTATAAAATATTTGGTGTTTGAATCATTCAAGATTGTTTAGCATTTAGGGTTTTAGCTATTAGGATTTCCGGTTATTCGGGGTGGGAGTTTCAAGATTAGAATTTTCGTCTTGTATGAATCGGAACTACAACGTTATATTCAAAAGCAAATTGTACTTGGAGTTTTAAGTTGGGATGAAATGACGTATTACAGCAAAAAATACGATGTGATTGTCGTGGGTGCAGGGCATGCCGGCTGTGAAGCAGCCCTTGCTGCGGCCCGCATGGGATGCAGCGTCCTTTTGATGGCCATTGACCTTGACAAGGTGGCGGCCATGCCGTGCAGCCCTTCCATCGGCGGCATGGCCAAAGGCCAGCTGGTCAAGGAGGTGGATGCTCTGGGCGGTGAGATGGCCAGGGTTACCGACCAGTCAGCCATTCAGTACCGTATGCTCAACACGAAAAAAGGACCTGCAGTACAATCTTCGAGAACCCAGACCGACAAGATGCGCTACCACACGGTGATGAAGGCGGTTGTGGAGAACCAGGCCAATCTTGACATGAAGCAGACCATGGTGGAACGGCTGGTGGTGGATAACGGGGCAATAGCCGGGATCGAGGACCACACCGGGTTTGGCTATCGGGCCGGGGCCGTGGTGCTGGCCACGGGCACGTTTTTGAGCGGTCTGGTCCACATCGGTTTTGCTTCCATCAAGGCCGGCCGGGCCGGGGAGTTTGCTTCATACAGCCTGCCCGAGAACCTGAAGGAACTGGGTTTTACCCTGGGCAGGATGAAAACCGGAACACCACCGAGGCTGCACCGGGCGTCCATCGACTTTACCCAGTTCGAAAAGCAGCTGGACGATTCCGAACCAAAGCCCTTTTCCTTCTTCACCGAGGAGATCACGCTGCCCCAGCTGCCCAGCTATATCGGGCGCACCAATGCCGAAGCGCATCAAATCGTCAGGCAAAACCTGGAGCGTTCCGCCCTGTACAGCGGCATCATCAAAGGCGTGTCTGCGCGCTACTGCCCTTCATTTGAAGACAAGGTGGTCAGGTTCCCTGACAGGTCGTCCCATCAGATCATTCTGGAACCGGAAGGCCTGGACACCGAAGAAATATACGCCAGCGGCTTGGGCAACAGCCTGCCCATGGAGATTCAGATTGAATTCGTCCGATCGGTAAAAGGCCTGGAATCCGCCGAGATCATGCGACCGGCCTACGCCATTGAATATGATTACATCAACCCCGTACACCTGCAACCCACGTTGGAAACCCGGCTGGTCGGCGGTCTTTACATGGCCGGCCAGATCAATGGCACATCCGGCTACGAGGAAGCCGCGGCCCAGGGGCTGTGGGCGGGCATCAACGCGGCCTGCAAGCTTCAAAAGCGCCCGCGCTTTGTCCTGGATCGCTCCCAGGCCTACATGGGGGTCATGATTGACGATCTGATCACCAAGGGCACCCGGGAGCCCTATCGCATGTTTACCTCGAGGGCTGAATACCGCCTGATGCTCCGGGAGGACAATGCCGATCTCAGATTGATGCAGATCGGCAACGAACTGGGGTTGATCGGTGATGACGCCTTGAAGGATGTGAATGAGCGCAAGAACCAGATTGCCGACGAGATCAAAAGAGTCAAAGGGACGGTGATCAAGCCGGGCGATCATTCTGCCGCCTACCTGCAAAGCAAAGGAACGAAAACGCTGACCAACGGTGTTTACCTGGACCAGCTCCTCAAAAGGGCGGAATTGGACTACGGCGTTGTGGAAATCCTGGCCCCGGCCGCGGTTGCACTTGGCAAAAAAGTGGTGCAGCAGGTTGAGATCGAAATCAAATACGAGGGATACATCCAGCGCCAGTTCAATGAAATTAAAAAATACCAGCACCTGGAACGGATAAAGATACCCGAGGGATTTGACTACGATGCCGTGCACGGGCTCTCCAACGAGCTCAAGGAAAAGCTGAATGGCATCAGGCCGGCCTCCCTGGGCCAGGCATCCAGAATGGACGGTATGACGCCGGCCGCCATTTCGGTGTTGATGATCGCCCTCAAATCCAGGGGATAGAGGACAGAGCCCCAGAGCCACAGAGGACGGAGAACAGATCGACAGCGATTAGAACCCAGGACCGAACGTGAAAAGGTTAAATTGTGGTCGGTAGTCGGTGGTCTGTGGCCAGTCGTAGACGGTTTTGCGTAGTCAGTGGCAAGAACCACAGAAGATAAGAAATCTTAGCCGCAGACAACCGCAGACGAAACATTTTTAATGTCGCTTCGCGACTGCATAATGCAGATAGCAATTTAAAATATTGATGCCAGAAGCATTTTGCTTTTCGCAAGAATTTAAAAGTCCGCGGTTGTCTGCGTATGTCTGCGGCTAAATAAAAGGAAGACAGAGGACGGAAGACAGCTTGAGAAAAATATAGTAAAAAGTGACAATTTTTAATCAGGACTTGACCTTCAGGCGTCGGCTTTCGGGTGTCCGGTTTCAGGTTGCAAGTTGCGGGTTGCTGCCGGCCTCTGTGGTTTCGACCTCTGAGGCTCTATGGATCCGTATTCCGCATTGCATTACCTGTCTTGACACCGGGGGGGGCAGCGCTTATTTTTACTGATATAATTATGGGTTAGGAGAGGATCTTATATGCCAGACAAGGATTATTACAAAAATCTCGGGGTCGACAAAAAGGCTTCCGATGATCAAATAAAAAAGGCTTACCGCAAGCTGGCCATGAAGTATCACCCGGATCACAGCAAGGGCGACAAGGCTGCGGAAGAAAAGTTCAAGGCAATCAGCGAGGCGTATGCCGTATTGAGCGATAAGGAAAAGCGGCAGCAATATGACACCTTTGGCTCAACCGACTTTCAACAGCGCTATTCCCAGGAAGATATTTTTAAAAACTTCGATTTCGGTAATATTTTCAGAGAATTCGGATTCGGTGGCAAGAATTTCTCATCAGGCGGGCGGGGCGGGACCCGATTCTCGTTTGGCGGCGGAGACCCGTTCGGCAACATGGGGCGGCGCCAGGCCCCGGCCAAGGGCAGCGACCTTGTGTATGAATTGCCCCTGACGTACAGCGAAATAGCTGCCGGCGCCGACAAGACCGTCAGTTTTCAGCACAAAGGGCGCAGTGAAAGCATTTCAGTCAAGATACCCCGGGGCATGATTTCCGGCAAGAAGCTGCGCATTGTCGGAAAAGGGGACCCCAGTCAGTTTGGAGGGCCTTCAGGGGATCTTTATATTAAAGCCAAAACAGCAGCAGACCCTGTTTTCACTTCCAAAGAGCACGATCTTTTTATCGATCGGCAAATCAAATTGAGCGGATCCCTGTTGGGGACCATCGTTCTCATTCCCACCCTCGACGGCAAAGAGTTGAGCCTCAAGATCCCACCGGGTACCAAACACAAAACAAAAATGCGCCTGGCCGGCCGCGGTCTTCCCCATATGAAAGGCAATGGTACGGGAGATCTGTATGTCTCCATCCATGTGGTCACACCGAAAACATTGACTGACGAACAAAAGGACCTGATAAAGAAATTGGCCGATGCCGGTTTATAGTGCTATCGACCCTGACGCCGCAATTTAGGATATTGACAATACTGTATTATTATTGTATTTTCACCTGAATTAATACTCGAAACTTGCATGAAATTTGATGCAGTTTTTATTGCCTGCATTTCTTGCAGCGTCAGATGCTAATTTAGTTTTTGTTCGTTTAAATTATTAGGCTTGATCGAAATATTCCCGAATACATATTTGCCCTTTAGCCGTAGCATTGGGGTTGGCTTATATCTATCCTTTGACACCATAACCATTGAGGGGATGCCATGATTATTACCTGTGAGAATTGCAGTACGAGCTTTAATCTGGATGAAAAGTTTCTGAAGCCTTCCGGCAGCAAAGTTCGATGCTCGAAATGCAAGCATGTCTTTACCGCCTTCCCTGCGGTTGTTTCGGAAGAGCAGGAAGCGCTCCAGGCAGAAGCGCCTGTGGAAGAATCCGAAACCTCGGCAGGCGTTGAAGCGGCACCGGGCATGATTCAGGAATCCGATGCTGCCTTGGCTGAGGAGGGTGTTCAGGAAGAGCAAGTTGTTGATGACGACCAGTCTGAAGAGCTTGATTTCGATATGGATGTTTCCCCGGAGGAAGCGGCTCCGGAGACCGTCGAAGAGGCCGAAGTCGAGGACTTGGACTTGACCGGGATGGGGACAACACTGGACATGGGCGCACAACCCGCCGGCGATGCCGCAGCGGAAACAGAAGCGGTGAGTGACGACCTGGACCTCGACCTGGACGCAGAGCCGGAAGCTGTGGAAGAGGCGGAATCGGAAGAACTGGACCTTTCAGCCCTGGATGAAGCACTGGGTTTGGAAACCGAACCGGTTGAGGAGGCTGCGGCAGAAACGGAAGATGCTGTCGGTGAAGATTTTCTGGAAGACCTCGATCTGGATCTTGACATGGATACAGAGCCGGAGGCCGGCAAAGAAGCCGAAGCAGATGAACTCGACATGTCTGATATCAAGTTTGAGCTGGGCGATGATGCGGAAACGGAGGCGCCTGCCGAAGATTCAGAACTGGAGCTCGATCTGGAACTGGAACCCAGTGTAGGAGAGCTTGAGGATGAGAAGGAAGAGCCGGATATGGTGGGATTCGAGGAGACTCTTGAAATGGATTTTCCGCCAAAGCCGGAAATAGATACCGGGGGGGATGCCGAAGAACTGGATCTTGAGCTCGAACTGGAGATGGAAGGTGAGGGAGAGACCGGTGTAGAACCTGGAAGTGCTGATGCCACTGCCACGCATGTGGAAGAGGAGATAGAGGATCTTGACTTTGAGCTGGATATGGAGTTCGAGTCCGACGATGATCTGGAAGGTGCCGAACTGGAGTTGGAGTCGGATGAAACCGAAGACCTTGACATGTCGGACATCGAGCAGATGCTGGAAGTCAAAGATGGGTATATTGCCGGGGATGATGCGATCGGATCCGACGAGGACAAAGAAACCGAAGTTGAAAAATGGAAAGACACCCCCGGTGATAAAGGCACTGAGGATGATTTAGCAGAGATCGACCTGTCAGATTTAGACCTCGATGCGGTAAGTTTGGAAGATGTGGAGATAGAAGATCAGGAACTCGACTTTGACCTTGATGAGGAAACCATAAAATCGGCGAAGGCAATCGCAAGTGGGCAGCAAAAGCTGCCTGAAGAACCCGAGGAACTCGACATTTCGCAATTTGAAGACCTGGAGGTGGAAGAAAAAGCGGCCGCCGGTGTGCTCAGTGAAGGTGACATTGAACTCGAGTTTGAAATGGAGGGCGACAGCACAGACGGCGTCGGCGGCGATGCTATTTCAGATGTGGCCGAGCCGACTCAGCAGCTTGAAACCATTGCCATGGATGCGCCTCCGGTTATACCTGGAAAGGCTGGGGATGCCGGTGCTGAAAAGCCGAAAGAGAAGAAGGCGAAGAAAGAGAAAAAGAAAAAAGCGAAGAAGACCCGGGCGGTTGGAAAGAGCAGTTCGGCCAAACCGGTCCTGGCTATATTGCTGCTGGTGATCATTGCCTTCGGTGCCGTTGTCGTGCTTGACAGGTACGTCGGCATCGAGATCCCCTATGTGACGGAATATGTAAAACAGATTCCCTATGTGAATCAGCTGATGAAGCCTGATATGAAGAATGACGGGGAAATCACGACCTCAAACATCAACAGCAGGTTCGTGGACAATGAAACGAGCGGGCGGTTATTCGTGATCACCGGCACGGTGAAGAATGAATTCTCCGAAAGTCGCCGGTTTATCCAGTTGACCGGGAGATTGTTTGCCAGTGGTAAAGCGCTTGTCAAGGAAGAGACGGTTTACTGCGGCAATACCCCAACCGATATCCAGTTGGTCCAGATGGAGCTTGCGGATATAAGCAAACGGCTGTCCAATCGTTTTGGCGACAACAAGTCTAATGTCAATGTGAAGCCGGGGCAGCAACTGCCCTTTATGGTGATATTTTCCGATTTCCCCCAGGATCTGGAAGAATTTACCATCGAGGTCATTGGTTCTTCACCTGTGCAGCAATAAGCATATGGATGGGGCTTGAAGATTTTTTTTCGGCTTGACTTCGGAAAAACGAGCTGATAGGTAAGCCGCTGTCAAATTTTCGATATGGCGATGTAGCTCAGATGGTTAGAGCATGCGGCTCATATCCGCAGTGTCCGGGG
>JAOZRT010000020.1:16122-31331 GCA_029940035.1 Desulfobacterales bacterium | reverse complement strand
ACCTCAGCAACACAGGATATGAAGCTCTCCGGCTTTCCCGCAGGGTAAATAACATGGCAAAATAGACGTCATCCTTGGAATTCACCTGTGGGAATATCCAGGAAGTGACGCTATCGCTATAATATTATATGTAATAACAAATTATTATCTATCTTTTGCCATGTTATTTATACAACTTTAGGGTTAAGGATAACACATATCTGGCAATAATCCAAGAATTGAAGATTCCTCGCGGCAAGCTGCGGAGTATGCGCTCGCTATTGCGGTTCACCGGAGCATGCGGATTAAACACGTGATATAGGTCCTGATTGACTAATACTCACTTTTCATGTTAGATCGCACAAGCAAATCGTGTACTGCGATTTTTTGAAGCACGTCGGTGCCGCGACAACGCGAAAGGGTTAGGGCTCGCGCAAACCCTTAGCCGCCGGTTGTTTGGCATGCTGATAGTGCTATACTTACACCTACCAGGAAAGATCAAGGATGAACATGAATGACTACGTTGAATTGAAATACAATGGTAAGGATTACCGGTTGCCTGTGATTACCGGATCTGAAGGTGAAAAGGCCGTGGACATATCCAGGCTCCGCCAGGAAACCGGTTTTATCACGCTCGACCCGGGCTATGCCAACACCGGAAGCTGCACGAGTACCATTACGTTCATGGATGGAGAAAAGGGCGTCCTGCGCTATAGAGGCATCCCCGTGGAACAGCTTGCCGAAAAAGCAACCTTCAAGGAAACCGCTTATCTACTGATCAATGGACGGTTGCCAAATCAGGAAGAATTGACCCAGTATTCCATCCTGCTCAACGACCATTCGCTTGTTCACGAAGATATGCGATCCTTTTACCAGAACTACCCCAGGGCCTCCCACCCCATGGGGATTCTCTCTTCCATGGTAAACGCCCTGAGGAGCTTTTACCCGGCATTGATAGATATGGAGGAGGAAAGCACCATCATGGTGACCCGCCTGCTGGCCAAGGTGAGAACCATGGCCGCCATGTCCTACAAGATTTCCAAGGGGCACCGAGTGGTCTATCCCCGATCGGATCTCGCCTACTGCGCCAATTTTCTCAACATGATGTTCGACTCTCCGGTCAGGCCGTATGAACTGAACGAGGATGTGATCAGAGCCCTCCGGGTGTTCTGGATCCTGCACGCCGATCACGAACAGAACTGTTCCACGTCAGCCGTACGCATCGTCGGCAGTGCGCGGACCAATCTTTATGCAGCCATCTCGGCAGGGATAGCGGCGCTGTGGGGGCCTCTGCACGGAGGAGCCAACCAGGCCGTGATTGAAATGCTGTCGGATATACAAAAGGACGGCGGGAACATCGAAAAAGTGGTCAAACGGGCCAAGGATAAAAATGACCCCTTCCGCCTCATGGGTTTCGGACACCGGGTCTATAAAACCTATGATCCCAGGGCCAAGATCATGAAAAAAATGTGTGACACCCTGCTTTCCAAGCTGTCCATCAACGACCCCTTGCTGGAAATCGCTAAAAAACTGGAAGAAACCGCCCGCAAGGACGAGTACTTCATCGAGCACAACCTTTACCCCAATGTGGATTTTTACAGCGGCATTGTCTTGCGCGCCATCGGCATTCCCACAAATATGTTCACGGTAATGTTTGCCATCGGGCGCCTCCCCGGCTGGATTGCCCAATGGAAGGAAAGCATGTACGACCCCAACTGGAAACTGTCGAGGCCACGCCAGATTTATACCGGACCCAGCAAGGCGGAATTCATCCCCATACACGAAAGATAAAATTAAAAAAGGGGCGCTCCGCTTGAATCGGAGCGCCCCTTTTTTAATTTATATAGAAGCTATCTTAAAATAAGATTTCGTTTCAAGGTCAAGGCGGATTCGAGTTTCAACCCACAGACATACTGTTGTCGTATTTCGAGGAGTTGAAACTCGAACCAACGCAGAAATTGGGACAAAAGATATTATTTAAGATAGCTTCTACTTGGTACCGAATATCTTATCCCCGGCATCGCCCAGTCCGGGCAGAATATAGCCGATCTCGTTCAGGCGTTCGTCAACGGCCGCCACATACACATCCACATCCGGGTGCATTTCCTTGACCCTGGCAATTCCCTCAGGTGCTGCCACAAGGAAAATGCCGCGAATTTTCTTGCACCCCGACTCCTTGAGAAAGTCGATTGTCGCGCACAGTGTTCCCCCCGTTGCCAGCATGGGATCAAGGATGAGGGCGATGCGCTCCTCCATCTGACTGGTCATCTTGACGTAGTATTTGACGGGTTCAAGGGTTTCTTCGTTACGATACAACCCCACCACGCTCACCTTGGCGGAGGGGATCAGATCGAGTACCCCGTCCATCATCCCCAGGCCAGCCCTGAGAATGGGAACCACGGTTATTTTTTTGCCTTTGATGCGCTCCACTTCCACCTGCCCGGCCCATCCCTGGATGGTTTTTGTCTCAGTCTCCAACCCCTTGGTGGCTTCATAGGTCAGCAGACTGGCAAGTTCGGACGCAAGATCCCTGAAGTCTTTGACAGTTACGTCATGTTTACGCATGAAACCCAGTTTGTGCTTGATAAGCGGATGATCTACAATGTGTATGGCCACGTCAGCCTCCTCTTGCGGTTACATTAGAACTGCTTTTAATCATGGATCAATATGCTAAGGCACGGGAACAAAGGTGAACCCGTGCCTTATTGTTTTTGTTTTTTTATGAAAGGTTTGGGTTTACGAAGGGAAATCGGCTTTTATACACTCCCTCCGGGCAATTCCAGCTAAAATTCGCCCAAAGGCCGCACAAAGGTGAATACGGCCGGATCCCCAACCAGCTTTGACCCTGCTTCACCGACGTTTCTACCCAGCAGTGAAAAAGGAAGCGATATGACAAAAATCCCTGCCCCCAGAATAATTGCAATGAGACCCAGCGGGCGCACGAGAAGCGCATCGACCACCATCTCTTCGGTGGTAATTTCGGACCCTTCCATAGCGGCCTGTGCAAAACTGTTCGTCGCAAGCGAAACCGTGGCAAAAGCGATAATCAGAAAAATAGCCATGGGTTTCTTTATGAGCTTAAACATGAACGCCTCCTTTTGCGTGCAGCTTTTGCTGGTTTGCAAACCGCCACACATAAAAATTTACCAAAATAAATTTTGCCATAAGTGCTTAAAATCGGCTATAAACACTATAGCATATGTATAAAAATCTTTCAACCCAATATAATCATTCAAATTTCATGCAATAATTCAGGATGAAAAACAAGGAAACCTACATCGAAGTTGCTGTCGCCCTGCCTGTAAACAAAACATTTACATATGCGGTCCCCGGGCACCTTGTGGAAATCGCCTCAATCGGCCAGAGGGCCCTTATCCCATTCGGTCGGCAAAAAGTGAGCGGGTACATCCTGAATATCACCGCAGTTACTGGAATCGATAATCCGAAGCCGATTCTCGATATTCTGGACCATCAACCGCTATTCCCGCCGGACATGGTGCGTCTTTTCAAATGGATGGCGGACTATTATTTTTTCCCCCTCGGCCTCGCAATTAAAAACGCCCTGCCAGGAGGACTGAACACCCGTGAACGCCCGGCGTTGGGTATCACGGCAGAGGGGCACAACGCTTTGAAAAATGAAATCCTGGCCCCCATGGAACGCCTTGTCTTGTCTAAACTTTCGGCAGCGCCAGCCAGCCCCCGTAATCTGGAGAAAACTGTTAAAGAAGGTCCGTCCACCACGCTGATTCAACATCTGCTGAAACAAGGGTGGATCACCAGTGTGAGGACCCTTAAACAGGATCGCGTGCGCGCGAAAATGGAGCGTTTTGTAACACTTGTCGAGGGCAGCCTGCCGGACAAAAAACTATCGCCTGCACGGCAGAAAATTGTTGACCAATTGCGCGAAGAATCAACCCTGTCCATTGGTGCATTGAAAAAAGGCCATCCCAATGCCCCGGATCTTGTCCGCAAAATGGCCGAAGCCGGATACGTGTCCATTGCCAGCAAACGTCTGTACAGGGACCCCCTCGGTGAACCCATACAAAGCAAAGCCCCCCCAACCCTCACCAAAGAACAAAAGGCTGCAGTGGAAACCATTGGCAGGGCAGTGGACAAAGGGTTTGCCACGTTTCTGTTAGCCGGTGTGACCGGGAGCGGAAAAACCGAAGTTTACCTCCGTCTTGCCCAAACCACGCTGGAGCGAGGCCTGGCTGTATTGATCCTGGTCCCTGAAATTTCCCTCATTTCTCAAATGGAAAGACGCTTCAGGTCCAGATTCGGGGACCGTGTTGCCGTGCTGCACAGTGGACTTTCAGCAGGCGAAAAACTGGACCAGTGGCAAAAAATAATGAACCGTGAGTATAAAATCGCCATTGGCGCCAGATCCGCTGTTTTCGCCCCATTTGAGAGTATCGGCCTCATTATTGTGGACGAAGAGCACGACACCTCCTATAAACAGGAGGGTGAACTGCGCTACAATGCCCGGGACATCGCCGTCGTCAGGGCTCAGCAGCAGCAGGCCGTTGCGCTGCTGGGGTCGGCCACGCCGTCCGTTCAATCCTTTCACAACACCATGGACGGCAAATATAACCTGGTGAAATTGACCAAAAGGGTTGAGCAGCAAAAACTTCCCGAAATAAAGATTGTCGATCTGTGCCGTTCAAGGGATCAAAAAGGCTGGCGGCGATATTTCTCAAAAGAACTCCTGACCGCCCTCGGGGAAACCATGCACCGCAACGAACAGGCTATCCTGTTTCTCAACCGCAGGGGGTTTGCCAATTTCCCGGTTTGCGCCTCCTGCGGCAAGTCGATCCAGTGTAAAAACTGCGACATCACCCTCACCTTTCATCAGAAATACAACGCCTACAAATGCCATTACTGCGGCTTTGCCATTTCCTCTACATCCCCATGCCCATCCTGCGGTTCCACAAAAATCCACCATCTCGGGGTTGGAACCGAAAAAATTGAATCAACCGTAAAGGAACTGTTTCCGGGTAAAAATGTCCAGCGCATGGACCGGGACACCACCTCCCGCAAAGGCGCTATCGTTAAAATGCTGAAAGGGCTCAAGAACAGGGAAATAGACATCCTGGTGGGAACCCAGATGGTAACCAAGGGCCATGATTTTCCCGGCATCACCCTGGTGGGCATCATCTGCGCCGATCTTTCCCTCAGCTTCCCGGATTTTCGCGCCGGAGAGCGCACCTTTCAACTGCTGGCCCAGGTAGCCGGCCGTGCTGGACGCGGCAAAACACCGGGAAGGGTCATTCTGCAGACCTACAACCCTGATCACTTCAGCATTCAATGTGCTCAGCATCAGGATTTTCATGCCTTTTACCAAAAGGAAATTGGATCCCGCAAAGCCCTTGACTACCCGCCCTTTTCACGCATGGTTCAAATCAAGATTTCGAGCAAGGACAGGTCAAAAGGAAACCGGCAGGCAGAGATAATGGGCGATCTGGCCCGGGACATTATCAAGGCAAACCCTCTGTTCGGAAAAACCATCCGCATCTTCGGACCGTTGGAATCCCCCCTTCCCCGGATTGCCACCCGCTACCGGTGGCAGCTGCTTTTCAAGGGTCTGCAACTGTCCCCTCTGCGCAACTTCATGCAACAACTCCTTTTTGATTCACAGGTAGACCGTTCCCATCGAGACGTCAACATCGCCGTAGACGTGGACCCTTTTTTCATGATGTGATCCGGCTTGACATTTAGGGCGGCGAAATTTAACATGAGCGGTAATTGTCAACCCTAATTGGGTGTCAAATTCAAGGCCCCGGGCCTTGAGATTGACCGAAAATCTTTCTTCATGTTTCTCTTGCTAAGGAATCGACACTATGAAATTTTTTTATTTCCTGATGGCCATGCTGTTTGCGTTCATGATTGTCTGCTCCCCGGCCATTTCCCGGGCAGACAATACCGCCCCACAGACACCTCTCGACCAGAAAACCCAGGCAGTCAGCCAGGAGCCACAGGACGAAGAAGTTGAAAAAACAGCTGATGGGGCTCCAGAACTGTATTTACCTGAAAAAACCTATCAATTTGAAAATGTTCCTGCCGGCCAGACCGTAACCCATGATTTCGTGGTTCACAACAAGGGGACGGTTCTCTTGCACATAACACGGGTAAAAACAGGCTGAGGTTGCACGGTTGCCTCTTACACGAGGCAGATCCCTCCAGGTGGAGAGGGAAAAATAAGCTTGAAAGTCAGCACCACAAGCTATGCCGGGAGAACATTGAAAAAAAACATTGTGGTTTCGACCTCTGATCCGCAAAACCCGTCCGTCACCTTGTCCATTTCCGGCATGGTGGAAAAATTCGTTGAGATCCGGCCCAAGTATATCCGGTTGACCGGTGTTGCCGGAGAGAGAATCAGCACCCTGGTCAGCATCATCCCCATGAAAAAATACAGTTTCAAGATTATTGGCATAAGCGCCATGAAAGGCCGCGACATTCAGTTTTCCCTGGCGGAGAAAACCTTTCCCGAAGGCGACGGGTATGAGCTACTGGTGGAAAACCGGAAAAAGGATCAGGGCCGCTATCACGACGTCCTTTCCTTGAAAACGGACAGCGACATCCAGCCGGCAATCAAAGTCAGCGTATACGGTAACATCAGCAAACCGGACATTGAGCAGAAGAGCACGGACAGCAGCGAGTAGCCAGAGGTCAGAACCACAGAGATCAGAGCCACAGAAGCCAGAACCACATAGGTCAGAAAGAAGGTGGCGAGGACGGATCACCTTAGGCCTGTGGTCAGCGACCGGCCAGAACCACAGATGAGCAGAAATATTAACCGCAGACACACGCAGACGACCGCAGACAAAACATTATTAATGTCGCTTCGCGACGGCATAATGCAGATAGCAATTTAAAATATTGATGTCGGAAGCGTCTTGCTTTTCGCAAGTATTTTTAAACGTCCGCGGTTGTCTGCGGATGCCTGCCCCGTGAAACCCGTACTTGCTCCTGTTTCACTGGGGTCTGCGGCAAAATAAAAAAAAGACAGAGGGCGGAAGACAGGATGAGATAAATCTATTAAAAAGTGACAACTTTTAATCAGGACTTGGTCAATATGAACATCTAACATCGAACGTCCAACATCGAATTATGAACATTTTGCTGATAACTTTGAGCACCCTGACACCTGAAATCCGACACCCGAAACCCGTTACCTGAAACCCGTAACCCGACCCTACCATGAACCAACCCTACAAGGTCATCGCCTTTGACTGCGACGGCGTGATGTTTGACACTGCGGCAGCCAACCGGGCTTATTACAACTCCCTGCTCAAGCACCTGGGTCTGCCGCCAATGACGGATCAGCAGTTTTCCTATGCCCAGGCCCACACGGTGGACAAAGCCATCGCTTTTTTATGCGGTCGCACAGAATTGATCGAACAAGCGTGGGAATACCGGAAAACCATGAGCTATCTTCCCTTTGTCAAGGAAATGGCTATGGAGCCCCACCTGATCCCGCTCTTGAAAAAACTGCGCCTAACCTATTGGACCGCCATTGCCACCAATCGCACCGACACCATGGAGCGTGTGCTTTTGGAACACGGCCTCGAGCCATATTTTGATTATGTTGTCTGTGCAAGTGACGTCACCCATCCCAAGCCTCACCCTGAAGAGCTGATGAAGATTGCCGGTCATTTCAACATCCGGGTATCGGAGCTTTTTTACATCGGGGATACAGAGGTGGATGAGGCTGCCGCCAGGGATGCCGGGGTTGTCTTCGCCGCCTACAGGAACCCTTCTCTTAAGGCAACCTATCACATCCAAACCCTGGCCGAACTTGAAAGCATCCTGCTGCTTTGACATGAATGTTTTTAGAAGTTCAATCCTCAATTTGTGTTTTTTATAGCGACGCAGTCGCGTTTATAAAAAGCGTGAAACACGATTTTTCATTGGTTGCCGAAACCGTTATGATCACCGCAGTCCGGGCACTGCCACGTGATGCCGTTGCATGACATGCCCCACACGTTTTCATACATACACGCCTGACAGATTCTGAAACCACACCGGCAGGTCCAGCAGAAAGGGGCCACATTTCTGCAGCAATGGCAGGTTTTATCACGGGTCCTGCGCCTTTTTCGGCGGTACTCTTTTTTCCATGAAAAGTCGGACATTATTTAATTCAGCCTTTTTACATCCCCTTGCCTTTTGGCGGGAAATACAATACTATTTTTAATAATATTCTGACACAAAATCGATCTTTTTTTTATTTTCATGAATTCGTGTAAAACAAACGACCGAATAATCCGGTGGCATTGAGTGTGTAATGCTTCGTTATACATATCAAATATGAAAAATTAGAGCAGGAAAAACATCATGTCAACAGCAACGCCCCAAGGGATAAACCAGGAGGGAAATGATGGCAAAACCGTCTATCTCATCGACGGCAGCGGATATATATACCGCGCCTACCACGCCATCAGGGGCCTGTCAAATTCCAAGGGGCTGCCCACCAACGCTGTTTTCGGCTTCACGCGCATGTTGATGAAATTGTTGGAAGACCGGGCACCGCAGTGGATTGTCATGTTTTTCGATGCCAAGGGACCGACGTTCAGGCACGACATCTACCCTGACTACAAGGCCAACCGACCGCCCATGCCCGAAGATCTTGTCGTCCAATTACCCTATATCAAAAAAGTCACCCGCGGATTCAATATAGAAACCGTTGAACTGTCCGGATACGAAGCCGACGACCTCATCGGTACGGCCGCCCGCGCTGCCGTGCAGCAGGGGTTCAAGGTGGTGGTGGTCAGCGCTGATAAAGATCTGAAGCAGCTCATTTCCGATGATGTGATCATGCTGGACCCCATGAAAGACACGGTTTTCGATATAAATGCCATTAAAAAAACAGGTGTTGTTCCGGCTCAGATTATTGACGTCATGGGGCTTTCCGGCGATGCATCGGACAATGTTCCCGGCGTCCCGGGAATAGGGCCCAAAGGTGCCACCACCTTGATTCAGACATTCGGCAACATGGAAACACTCTATAAACGGGTCGATACCATCACCAAAAAGAAACAGCATGAAAACCTGGTTCGCTACAAGGAACAGGCCTTTTTAAGTAAAGAGCTGGTGACCATCAAGATGGACGTGCCCCTGGCATTTCAGTTTTCGGACTACCAGATCAAGGCCCCGGACACAGCTGTTCTTTCCCCCCTGTTTGCCGACCTGGAGTTCAGGCAGCTGCAGGCCGCCTTTCCCAGGGAATCGGACCTGAGCAACAAAACGTATCGCGCCGTGATGACCATCGATGAACTGAACGCCCTCATCGAGGATTTGAAGCGATCGGAATGGATTGCCATGGACACGGAAACCACGTCAGTCAACCCCATGCAGGCCGAGCTGGTTGGCTTTTCCTTTGCCATGCGCCCTGACGAGGGGTTTTATATTCCCTGCGGGCACCGTTACCTGGGCGCACCCGAACAGTTGAACCTCCAGGAAGTTATCGAACGCCTTAAGCCGATTTTCAAGAACCCGTCCATCAAAAAAATCGGGCAAAACATCAAATATGACTGGATTGTGCTCACCCGCCACGGTGTCCGCCTCGAAGGCGTGGCCTTTGACACCATGCTGGCCTCGTACCTCATCAACCCTTCTAAACGGGCACACAACCTTGACCAGATTGCCCTTGACTTCCTTGACCACAAAACCATCACCTATGCAGACATTGCCGGCAAAGGCAAAAAATCAGTCTGCTTTGCCGAAATCCCTGTGGACAAGGCCGTGCCGTACGCGTGTGAGGATGCGGATATCACGCGCATGGCCTATGCAGTGCTGAAACCGGAAATCCAGAAACTGGGGCTTACCGACCTTCTCGAAAATATTGAAATGCCGCTGGTCCCTGTGCTCAAAAACATGGAGATGCGCGGCATCCGGGTAGACAGGGCCAAGCTCAAGGACTTGTCCAGGTCGTTCGAGCAGCAGCTCAAACAGATTGAAGAAAAAATTTACGATCTGGCCGGTGAACGTTTCAACATCAAATCCTCCCAGCAGTTGGGAACCATTCTATTCGAAAAACTGCAACTTCCGGTTCAGAAGAAAACAAAAAAAAGGACCGGATATTCCACCGATGTGGAAGTGTTAACCACACTGGCCGCCAAGCACGAACTACCCAAAATGGTCCTGCGGCACCGCACGCTGGCAAAATTGAAATCCACCTATACGGATGCACTGCTTGACCTGGTCCACCCCGAGACCCGCCGCATCCACACATCCTACAACCAGACGGTCGCTGCCACCGGAAGGCTGAGCAGTTCCGACCCCAATCTGCAGAACATCCCCATCCGGACGGACGAAGGCAAAGAGATCCGCAAATGCTTTGTACCCAGGGACGGCTGGCTCCTTCTGTCTGCCGATTATTCGCAGATCGAGCTGCGCATTCTAGCCCACTGTTCCGAGGATGAAATCCTGATTCAGGCCTTCAAGGAGGATGAAGACATTCACACCCGCACAGCATCTGAAGTGTTCCAGGTCTTTCCTTCGTTCATAACCGCCGACCTCAGGCGGCAGGCTAAAATAATCAACTTCGGCATCATTTACGGCATGAGCCCTTTTGGTCTTTCAAAAGCACTCGGCATCAGCCAAAAGATGGCCAAAACATATATCGACAACTATTTTGGTAGATACAAAGGAGTGAAGGCCTTTATCAACCAAGTGATTCACGAAGCAAGGCAAACGGAAAAAACAGCCACGCTGTCGGGGAGAATCCGGCTCGTCCCCGACATCAACAGCAATAACGGCAACCTGCGACGGTTTGCCGAACGCATTGCCATCAACACCCCCATTCAAGGGAGTGCGGCCGACCTTATCAAGCTGGCTATGATAGAGGTGGAAAAGGCCGTTTCAGAAAAGGGGTACCGTAGTGCCATGCTCCTATCGGTTCACGACGAGGTTATTCTCGAGGTTCCGCCGGAAGAACTCCAAGGTGTTTCTGCGATTGTGAAGGAGGTCATGGAAAGTGTCTGGGACCTGAGCGTCCCCCTGAAGGTCAATGTAGGCTCGGGGGACAATTGGGCAGTTGCCCACTAATCGGGATTGAATAGCCGACAATCAATATCCAATGCATTGTGCTGTTTGCCACATCTTCGACATTGATGATTCGTTATTGGTTATTTGCCTCTTTTAAGAATCTTCCCCTGGTTCTTCCGGCTTTACGCCCCTGGCGGTTTCATCTACTGTCCTGTAAACACTTTTGAACGTCTCTGAAAAACCAGCCGGGGACACTCGGCCGGCTTCGATGAATTTTACGACGATTTCTTTGGCCGCACGCAAGATCTGCTCATCCATGGATGCCATTGTTATTTCCTTATCAGATTTCTTCTTGAAAGATTCTCAATAAAATCATGTGCCACGATCTTACCCCATCGTTGGGTTTATTGAGTACAACGCTTGCAGGGTACATGTCAAACATCCGAAGAATAAGCAGATCGCATGTTGAAACGTTTTCCCAAATGCAATATAGGAGGTTCCATTAAAATAAATATGGCTTATCTACACGCTGTATGCTAAGTATCAAATATTGCATGACATTTAACATTTTTCCATACGTTATCCGCTAAAGGTCAGCTATGGCTTTTGACCCAAAAACCTTGTTCCATGCGGTTAGGTAAAAATCTGGAGGTGTGCAACCATGTTGCCGGAAGATGAATATAAGGTCAAATACCAGGCTGAGAGCCCGGACATAGTCGATTCCGCCCAACTGGATCCCATTGACTATCACTATGCCGGCCGGAGAGATGTGGACATCGTCATCCGCCAGCCTGAATTCACATCTGTGTGCCCCATGACCGGTCTGCCGGATTTCGGACGGATCACCATAAAGTACAGGCCTGATAAAAAAATCGTGGAACTTAAATCCCTAAAATACTATTTGATGCAGTACCGTAATGTGGGAATTTATTATGAACACGTGGTTAACCGCATCCTGGAGGATCTGGTTGCGGCTCTCAGCCCGAAATTCATGGAAGTAGTCGGCGACTTCACATCAAGAGGCGGCATCGATACGACCGTACAGGCAGCGTTCGGGGAATTAAAAGATTAAATGTTCGATACACACAAAACAAATGTGGGGGCTTTTTACAAAGCGAGCCACAAAGAACACAAGCCAAGGTGCAAAGCCTTGAACCGGTTGCTTTTTCCGGCATTGCTGGTTGCGGCAATCATGCTGTTTACCCAGTCGTGTACATCGACACCAAAGATTATCCAACCCGGCCGGTCAGGGAAGAACCTTAAAAAACAGGTCTGCATTACCCGGTTCGACGATAAGAAGCGGTTTGATGATTCATATCTGGAACAGCCGTTTCAGGACCGGTTGCTGGATGCGCTCCTGGAAAGCTGCAAAAAACCAATTTTCGTTGTCCCGGGGCAAAATGAATTTCCAGCGGCACTCGAAAACCTGCCCATGCTGGAGACCGGTTTCGTGGACAACATGGCCATAGCCGACATCGGCCGGCAAAACGGATTCAATGCCGTTGTCACGGGTGTGATAAGCGATATTCGCCAAAAGGATGAAATCAGTTGGTTGACCGGCGACCACAGCTATTTCCAGGTTACCATAACCGCCGAAATCTACGACACCCAAACCGGGGCTAAACTGCTCGACAAAACCTACCTGCATGAAGTCGAAGTCGATGTCGATCAAGCTACCGAGTCTGAAAAAGAAACCGATTATTTCGACATCATCGCCATTGAAAAGGTGCTCAAAACAATTGTCAAGGAAATGCACGCCGACATCTGTGACACGGTTTCCGGCCTCCCCTGGTTGGGTTTCATCATTGCCGCCGAAGAAAACACGGTCACCATTTCAGCGGGGAAAAAGGTAGGTTTGAAAGCCGGAACGCATTTAAACATCTATCAAAACGACCAGACCATAACCGGCACCTTCGGAAACCAATACAGGATCCCCGGACCCTTGATCGGTGAGCTCGAGTTGACGTCGGTGTCGGAGCACCAATCAAAAGCCATTCTGGTGGAAGGAACCGGAGCCGTACCGGGGAATTCGGTGAGCTTAAAGTAGATCCAAAACCATTAATCTTCCCCTGTCACCCTGTATGCCTCAATGGGCTCGTCCAGGCCTTTTACATACACCGGATGCATTGGCTCGGATATAATGGCGCCGCCGGTCAATGCCAGCGTTTCCCGTGTAACCAGGATCTCCTCCTGCCGGGCGATGCTCTGAAGCCTGGACGCAACGTTCACCGCCATCCCGATGGAAGTGAATTCTTTTTTTCTCAAAGACCCCAGAACACCGGAAAAAACCTTGCCCGTGGAAATGCCGATGCCGATTTGCAGGCGCAGGCCGTTTTTGCGGACCAGCCGGCTGTCGATCTCCCGGGCCTTTTGCTGCATGGCCAGCGCTGATTTGACAGCCATCAGGGCGTCGTCGCTGTGGGTTATCGGAGAACCATAAACCACCATCATGCTGTCACCGATATGCTTGTCCGTAGTGCCGTTGTGCTGAAAGGCAATTTCCCCCATGGGCGCAAAATAACGGTAGTTCAGAAAATCCGCCAGGGCTTCCGGGGGAATGTCCCGTGACATCCGCGTGAATCCGCGGATGTCCGAAAACAGGACCGACACCTGGTGATATCTATTGCGCAAGACGCCCTGGTGAATGTCCATTTCATTGTATATCTGTTCCGGAACAAACTGCTTCAGGTGCTTGCGCACCGATATTTCGTGTATTTTTGCCCGCAGCTCAACGTTGTCGAACGGCTTGGTGAGGAATCCGTCCACACCGTTATTGATGGCCTGAATAGCGGCTTCCATGGTGGCATAACCGGTCAGGATGATCTTGGTGATTTCCGGATGCAGCATCCCGATATCCGCGAGGGTCTCTACCCCGTTGCGGCCGGGCATCCTGTAATCCGATATCACCATGTCGATATAGGGCAGATTTTCCTTCAGAACGTCCATGCCGGCTTCCCCGTTGTCAGCCGTGTACACGCGATAGGGCTCATCCCGCAGAGCCCGGACAATGGAGCGTCGGATCCCCTCTTCGTCATCAATAAACAGTAGGCCGTTCATGGCTCCCTCCTTTTGTTTTCCGTTTTCGGCCAACCTGCCGGATACGGCTGTCAGGGAGCATGTCACACCTGTTGGAAATTTCAATACGGGTTATATCCAGACTATTTACTAGTATATTTTAGGTATTATGTGGGATATCAGGCATGAAAATTTCGCAAAAATTCGGTCCCCTTACTTTCCCTTACCGCCTGTTCGATATGGTCTATGGAGGTGATCATCGCCCGCTTTCCGGTGTGCTGGACAAAATCCGCGGCTGCTTCAACCTTGGGCCCCATGGAACCGGCCGGGAAGTGGCCTGCAGCAAGGAACTCATCGGCCTGCCCGGGCGTCAGCCTGGTGAGCATACGCTGGTTGGGCGTACCATAGTCGATAAAAACCCCCTGCTCGTCAGTGGCGATGAGAAACAGATCCGCCTCGATTTCCTGAGCCAGTTTCACACTGGCAAGGTCCTTGTCGATGACCGCATCCACACCGCTGAAACGCCGGCCTTCCCGGATAACGGGAATCCCCCCTCCGCCGCAGCAGATGACAATAAAATCCATTTGGATCAGTTTACTGATTTCCCGTTTTTCGATGATGGTCTTAGGGCGCGGGGAGGCCACCACACGTCGGTATCCCTTGGTGGTTTTCATTGTCGGATAGGGCAGCGTCTGCGCCTCTTCCCTTGAAAATGCCGGGCCAATGGGCTTGTCGGGTTTTTCAAAAGCCGGGTCGTTGGCGGAGACCACCACATAAGTGATCAAAGTTACCAGGGGATGATAGACGGTCCCCATCTGCATCAGGGCCTCGTCCAAAGACGATTCGATCATGTACCCGATCTGGCCCTCTGTCTGAGCGACAAGTATCTCCAGGGGCAAACGGGGAACATCCCGGCACGCTTCCTGCTGGAGCAGGAGGCTACCCACCTGGGGACCGTTCCCATGGGTGATGACCACTCTGTAATCACTGGCCAGCCGTGCGATTTGGCGGATGGGCCTTTTGAGGTTATCAAACTGCTCCTCAATGGAACCCTGCTGCCCTTTCCTGACCAGGGCATTGCCGCCCAGCGCCACTAAAAGGATTGGTTTTTGTTCTGCTTTTAAGCCTTTTTCCATATTATTTACTTTTATCCAGCTTTTGCAAAAGCACACGCTCCAATGTCGGTTCCCCATGATCCCGGTATTCATAGCGTATGCGCTGGACCGGCTTGT
>JAOZRT010000020.1:0-16112 GCA_029940035.1 Desulfobacterales bacterium | reverse complement strand
GTCAATATCGATCAGCTTGGTGAGATCGATGGGGGTGGCTGCCAGAACCAGGTCGCAGTCGATGCCGTTGACCGTGGCCTCCAGGTCCCTGATTTGTTCAATACTGTACCCCATGGCCGGCAGAAGCTTTCCGATCTCCGGGTAGGCAGCAAAGGTATCCTTCAGGGTACCTTTCAGAAAAGGCCGGGGGTCCACTATTTCGGCTGCCTTGAACCGTTCGGCAGCGATGATGCCGGCGCCAAACGCCATCTCCCCGTGTGTCAGGGTGGGACCGTCTTCGATAACCAGCACTCTTTTTCCCGCGATCCGGCCCGGATCTTCGGCACTTACCTCTGATTCAGCCAACACCAAATCCGCATCCGGGTTGTGGGCCTGGATACTTTGGCGAACCTTGTCAACATCCCCGGGCAAGGCGCTGTCCACTTTGTTGATCAGGGCAATGTCCGCCAGGAGCATATTGGTCTCTCCCGGATGGTAGAGGGTTTCATGGCCTGCCCGATGGGGGTCGAAAACCACAATGTGAACGTCAGGCTTGTAAAACGGCGTGTCGTTGTTGCCGCCGTCCCAGACAATGACGTCGGCCTCTTTTTCCGCCTGCTCCAGTATTCTGGCATAATCCACGCCGGCATAAATGATTGCCCCCATGTCCACGACCGGTTCGTATTCCTCACGCTCCTCGATGGTGCAGTTAAAACGCTCAAAATCATCATAGGATGAAAAACGCTGCACAACCTGCCGGGTCAGATCGCCGTAAGGCATGGGGTGGCGTATGGAAACGACCTTGCGCCCTGTTTTTTGAAGGATACGCACCACCTGGCGGCTGGTTTGTGATTTTCCGCACCCGGTACGCACGGCACATACGGATATCACCGGTTTTTTCGATTTCAGCATGGTGTATTGGGCGCCGATAATGATGAAATCAGCCCCTGACGCGTTCACAACGGATGCCTTGTGCATCACTTCGTTGTGGGGCACATCACTGTAGGAAAAGGCCACCAAGTCTACGGCATGCTCGTGTATCAGGTCGGATAGACGATGGTCGGAATAGATGGGAATGCCTTCCGGGTAGAGATCCCCGGCCAGCTCAGGCGGATAACGCCGCCCGTCAATGTCCGGAATTTGGGTTGCCGTGAACCCGATCACCCGGTAGCGTTGGTTGTCCCGGAAGTAAACGTTGAAGTTGTGGAAATCACGCCCTGCAGCACCCATGATAATGACATTTTCAATCATATTACGCTCCCTTTATCTTCTGAACCACAAAAGCACAAAAGACACTAAGAATAAAATCGTGTTCCACGATTTTATGATACGCGACTACGTCGCTCATATATTAAAGATTGCCTTTTTTATTGTTTCCAGGGCCCAATCCACATCATCCCTGGAAATGACAAGGGGCGGCGCAAACCGGATAATATTGTCGTGGGTTTCCTTACAGAGAATTCCCGCCCCCATGAGCTTTTCACAATACTGACGGGCGCCACCGGCTTCGGGTATGAATTCCATTCCGATCAGCAGCCCCCTGCCCCGGATATCCGCCACCCTGTTGTCGGCCATCGACCGCAGGCCGTCCACGAAATAAGCCCCCATCTCTGCTGCATTTTCAATCATGCCCTCTTCCTGCAGCACCTTGAGAGCTGTTCTTGAAACAGCACAGGCCAACGGGTTGCCGCCAAAGGTGCTTCCGTGTTCTCCGGGCTGCAGCACATCCATGACCTCACTGTTGGAAAGAACCGCGGAAACCGGGTAAAATCCACCGGACAAAGCCTTGCCGATCAGCGTCAGGTCGGCCTCGATACCATCGTGTTCTTCGGCCAGCAGTTTCCCGGTACGCCCCAGGCCCGTCTGGATTTCATCTAGGATCAGCACCACGTTGTTTTCTCCGCAAATACGTTTGGCTTCCCTGAGATACCCATCATCAGGCACGATGACCCCTGCCTCACCCTGAATGGGCTCCACCAGAAACCCGACAGTATTGGGTGTGATGGCATCGGCCAGCGCATTGGCATCGTTAAAGGGGATGATCTTGAACCCCGGCGTAAAAGGGCCAAACCCTTTACGTGAATTCTCATCGGTGCTGAACCCCACGATGGTGATGGTCCGGCCGTGGAAATTGTCGGCGCAGACAATAATCTCGGCTTCACCTTCCGGAACTCCCTTGACGGTATAGCCCCATTTTCGTACGGTTTTAATCACCGTTTCCACGGCTTCGGCGCCGCTGTTCATGGGCAGCACCTTGTGAGAGTTGGTCATGGCACAGAGTTCGCTGTAGAACAGTCCCAACTGGTCGTTGCGAAAGGCACGCGATGTCAGGGTGAGGTTGTGGGCCTGCTCGATCATGGTTTGCATGATGGCCGGATGGCAGTGGCCCTGGTTTACCGCTGAATAGGCCGACAGGCAATCAAGGTATTTCCTGTCATCTACATCCCACACCCACACCCCCTGCCCGCGCTTCAAAACCACCTCCATGGGTTTATAATTGTGGGCTCCGAACTTTTCCTCCATTGCCTTGTAATCTTGATGCTTCATCATAGGCCTCCATGTTTTGAATTGACACGGGTTTTGATCTTCGAAATTGATTCATAATAATGCACTTGACCTTATTCATATATTCATATAATGATTATATGAATAAACTATCCGTGTCAATATATAAAAATGCCATCCCGCAGGCTGTAGGGCGGGATAATGTCCATGCAGAGGTATAACTCGATGAATACCCGTCCCATGCACAAAAAACTGTACGAATATGTGGTGGAAGAGATCGGTCTGAACATCATGAGGGGAGAAACTGCACCCGGGGACACCCTGCCCAATGAAGATGCCCTGTGCCAACAGTATGGGGTCAGCCGGGGGGTGCTGCGGGAGGCCACCAAGGTATTGACCCAGAAAGGGCTCATCCGTACGCAACCCAAGGTGGGTACGCGTATACAAGCCCGCGAAAACTGGAACCTCTTTGATGCGGATGTCCTGCTCTGGAAACTGAAGGTGGGAGACAAACTGGATTTTCTAAAAAACGTCACCGAGGTGCGCCGCATTATCGAATCGGAAGCCGCCCGCTATGCAGCCCAAAGGGCTGGTGAAAAACAGATCGACCACATCCGGGCCTGCTATGAACGGCTGGCCGGCACCCTCGCCGATGCCAAGCGTTATGATTACGATACCTACCTGGAAAGTGATATGGCCTTTCATACGGCCATCCTGGACGCCAGCCGTAATGAGCTGCTGGCCCAGATCGGATACACCATGCGCCAGGCCGTGCATACAGCCCGCAAGGCGGATATTCACGATATCGATACCCAGAGGGAATCGCTCGCCTTTCACCTTTCCATGCTGGAAGCCATCGCAGCCCGCGATCCTGAAAAAGCCTACCAGGCATCCCGGGAAATGTTCAGGCAGGTATGGGAGCACCTGCCAATGTAGTGACAACTATGACTTGGCGGGTCGCAAATTAATGGCCTGTTTGCCTTTGGATGTTTCTTTTAATTCAAATGATACAGCGTCGCCCTTTTGCAACCCGAAATGCCCATATTCCTTGATACCCGATTTATGCACAAAAACAACCCCATGCTCCTCAGTATCAATAAATCCAAAACCTTTTTTTTCGCTGTAGGATTTTATAAATCCATTCATTGTAAATTTCCTTTTTTCCAATGTTGCTGGCCAAATAAAAAGGCATCCCCTCAATCTCTGAAGGAATGCCCATTTTTTTAGAGCACGAGGCTAGATTACAGTGACGTTTGCTGCTGCAGGACCTTTCTGGCCTTGCTCAACATCAAAGGAAACCCGTTCGCCTTCATTGAGGGACTTGAAGCCATCTGCATTAATAGCTGAATGGTGAACAAATACATCCGGGCCGTCTTCCTGCTCAATAAAGCCAAAACCTTTGCTGGGATTAAACCACTTTACGATTCCGTTTGTCATGGTGACATCCTCCTTTCAAATTATTTTCAAAACCTTTACTGGAGGATACATTACTTTGGAAATGAATAGTCCTGCAGAAAAAAATCGCCCCATCAATTGAAGGTGGGGCCTTGTTGAATAACATAATAATAATACCTTCAAAACAGAAAGCAAGTTAAATAGTTCCGTTTCCTTTATTTTTCGAAATTCTATCTTTAAAGGGTGCATTGATTTTCTCTGATGAATTCGTTACAAACAAATGATACTGTTACCATCGATTCTCGAAGACCCAATGAACACCAAAGGATAAACACCATGGCAATAAAAGATTCCATCCTTCTTGTCTCGGCGTAGCTCGAAGAGCGAAGCCGGATGAATACACCAGGAGAGATATCCAGGGATTGACGCTATCGCAACGACATTAATCAAAATAACAAACTCTTATCTATACTTTGCCATGTTGTTTATGCAACTATGGGGTTAACACATGTACCAGGAGGCCCATTGTACACCGCTCCAAAACGCATCCAACTCGACGATATTGCCGGCATCATAGCCAACACGTTCGAGGGCAGAGAATCCATCACCTGTTATGTCGGGTCCAATGCAGCTACCCCCACGGCTGCTCTGCAAGCGTTGACCCGCGCCCTGAAATCCCGGTCCCCCGCGCTCCCTTTCCTGAAAATTGAAAGCCTCCGACTCGTGCAAGATCCGGATAATAAAAATCGTGTTCCACGATTTTATAAGAGGAAATTATCGTTTTTATTACGTAACCATTCGGAAATGAACACTTAAAGGAGCTATAATGGGTGGACTATTCGGCATTGCTTCAAAAAAAGACTGTGTGCTCGACCTCTATTACGGAACAGATTATCATTCACACCTGGGAACAAAACGGGGGGGACTGTGCCTGAAAAACGGGGATGGGTATTCGCGTTCCATCCACAATATCGAAAACGACTACTTTCGTTCAAAATTTGAAGCCGATCTGCCCAAGCTCAACGGAACAGTGGGCATTGGTGTCATCAGTGACGCCGACACCCAACCCTTGATCATCGGTTCCCACCTGGGCACCTTCGGTCTTGTCACGGTGGGCAAAATCAACAATATCGATGAACTCGGGGAGAAGGCCTATCGGAAAAAAATGCATTTTTCCGAAATGAGCGGCGGAGAACTTCACCCCACCGAACTCGTGGCCATGCTGATTTGCGAGGGCGACTCCTTTGTGGAAGGTATCGAAAAAGTCCAGGATTCCGTCAAGGGCTCCTGTTCGTTGCTGCTGATGACCGAAGACTGCATTTATGCGGCCCGTGACAAGCTGGGTAGAACCCCGCTCACGATCGGCAAAAAAGAAAATGCGTATTCCGTAACATCTGAAACATGCGCATTTCCAAACCTGGGGTTCAAATTTGAAAAGCATTTGGGGCCCGGAGAAATTGTGCGCCTGAACGCGGAAGGTCTCGAACAATGCAAACCACCGGGTGACCGTATGCAGGTCTGCAGTTTCCTGTGGGTATATTACGGGTACCCGGCATCCAGTTACGAAGGTATCAATGTAGAAGCTTCCCGCAACCGTTGTGGAGAGGTGCTGGCTGACAACGACGACATCACTATCGATTACGTCGCCGGAATTCCAGACTCGGGGATCGGGCATGCCATCGGATATGCTAACAGAAAAAAAGTCCCCTACATCCGTCCTTTTGTGAAATACACCCCCACGTGGCCCAGGAGTTTCATGCCCCAGGACCAGAAACAGAGGGACCTGGTTGCCAGAATGAAACTCATTCCGATCCAAGACCTCATCAAAAACAAACGACTGCTTTTCTGTGAAGACTCCATCGTGCGCGGCACACAGTTAAAGGACAACATCAGCAAGCTGTTCGATTACGGCGCCCTTGAAGTTCACATGCGCCCGGCCTGTCCGACCTTGATTTATTCGTGTGATTTTCTTAATTTTTCCACTTCCAGGTCCACTCTAGATCTGGCCGGCCGCAAGGCGATCAGCGAGATCGAAGAGCAAGAAACAGATTTCCTGGAAAAATATGCCCGGGCCGATTCCCCTAAAAACCTGGATATGATCGAAAGCATCGGCCAACGGCTGGGATTGACATCGCTTGTCTATCAGAAACTGGATAACCTTGTATCTGCCATAGGACTTCCCAAGGAAAAGCTGTGCACACATTGCTGGGATAACTCCAGCTATTTTTAAAACCATGCAATCCGTGACTGATAAAATATGTGTGGGAAAAACTCTTTTTAAAAGTGACACCTTTTAATCAGGGCTTGACCGATGATTATTTCCCGAGCTCCAGGTGGTGGGTAATGCAGGTTGGCATCTCTTCCGGGTGGTGGGAAACGTAGAGGACCTGGGTGCGGGGCTGCCTCCCGATGACATCGACCAGCGCAAGTATGCGCTTCCGGTTGGCTGGATCGAGCCCCTGGCATGGTTCGTCCAGTACGAGAATCTCCGGGGTTTTCACTATTGCCCGCGCCAGCAGTACCATGCGCCGCTCGCCAAAGGAAAGAAGGTCGTAGCGCTTTTCCTGAACACGGCCCAGCTTTGCCCTTCTTTGATTTCCCAGCAGGTTGCCGGCAGGATGTGGCGGTCGCGCACCCGCAGGGTGACGTTTTGGAAGGTAATAAAGCGGTTGTCTGAATAATCTGGATGATTTTTAGTTGGGTCGGTTGAGTTCATTTAATCTATGGTGATTACGCTTCGCTGTCAGTTATTGTTGCCAATAGCTTTCGGCTAATGGCAACAATAAATTACGGCCGCAGGCCTAATGACGCCCGAAGGGCTAATGACAGCCAGAGGCGTAATAACGTGCGCAGCCCAAGTCACACAACCGTATACCCCGGCCCGCCGCCACCCTCAGGACAGGTCCAGGTGATGTTGGCGTAAGGATCCTTGATGTCACAAGTCTTGCAGTGAAAGCAGTTGGACGGATTGAGTTTTATCCTGATGCGGCCCGGGTTCTGTTCATCGGGCACAGCCTCGTACACGTTCCCCGGGCAGAACCGCGTGCAGGGATTATCATATGTTTCCCGGCATTGGTTGGCACATATCTCGTGGTCGTGGATAACCAGATGGGTGGGCTGATCCTCCCGGTGCACGGTTTTTGAAAGAAATACCCCGGTCAGCTTATCGACGATGAGCACATTGTCGAAAACATCCTTCTCCGACCGGTCGATCGTATGCGACGGTTGTAACCGCTGCGGCTTCATTGTCAAACGGTCATCCGTTATGGGCAGGTTGTCACGAATCCCCTTTCCACGGGTCACATACTGGGCACCCAAATGAACAGCCTTGAGCAGTGGCGGTTTACCAAGAGCCTGATAAAAGTTGCGGCCTTCATACAGCTCTTTCTGCAGCCAGCCAGAGGCTATCAGATCCTGGTAAACACCCAAAGTCCCCTGGTCGAAACGCTGTTTCTCAAAGGCCTGCACCATTGCCTCGGCCGCCAGCATTCCCGATTTCATGGCCGTGTGAATCCCTTTCAAAGCCGGAACATTGTGAATGGCCGCACAACCGCCTGCCAATAGCCCTCCGTTGAACGCCAGCTGCGGAATGCTGAAATAGCCTCCCGTGGAAACGGTTCTGGCCCCCTGCTCAATCACCTTGCCTCCCTGGATAATATCGGCGACATACGGGTGCCGTTTAAACTGAACGAACGGCTCGCATATATCCAGGTGCGGATTTTCATAAGAGAGTCCCACAAGGTAACCAATGGCGATACGCTGCTGCCCCATGTCGTATATGAAGCCGCCCCCCGGCAGATCGAGATTCAAAGGATAGCCCAGCAAATGGATGCAGTTGAATGCCTGCCGATCGAAAAAGCTTTTTTCCGGCAACTGGATAACCTCTTTTATACCGGTTTCGTATGCCTGCGACATGCTGCGGGATGAGATGCCCACCTTTTTTCCCAGGCTGGCGACCAGACTGCCGCGCGCCCCCTCGCCAAACACGGTCACCTTGGCCATCAGGTCAATGCCGGCTTCGAAAGTCCTCTTGCGACTGCCTTCTGTATCCAGCCCCTTGTCGCCGGTCCTTACACCGATGACGGTGCTCCCTTCTTCATCGTAAAGCACTTCCACGCCGCTAAACCCCGGGAAAATATTCACCCCCATGGCTTCGGCCTTTTCGCCAAGCCAGCGGGTAAACCGGGACAGGCTGATGACATGCAATCCAATATTGTCAATATAGCGGGGGATGATTGACAGTTGAAACGATCTGCCCTCCGTCAGAAAAACAAAGGCATCGCCCCGGACCGTCGTTTCACTTGGAAACCCCTGGTCCTCATAATCCGGCATCAATTCTTCGAGCGCTAAGGGATTTAGAATGGCGCCGCTTACAACATGCGACCCTATTTCCGCCCCCTTTTCGATGAGAGCGACTTCGAGGTCCATCCCCTTTTCATCGGCCAGGGTCATCAACCGGATAGCTCCGGCAAGGTTGGCAGGCCCGCCGCCGACAAACAACACGTCGAAAGGGATCTGTTCGCGTTCACTCGTCATAATTTATCAGCTCCATTGAACAGCGACTTTTTAATGACAGCCTTATCATAAGCACCGATGATGTCACGGCGGGTGAGTACGCCTTCGAGTTTCAAGTGGTCCTCCGGTGAAACCACCGGCATGATTGAGAAATCCTTTGGGGTGATGCGTTCGAGCGCCTGATAAAGGTTGTCTTGCGTGGTAACGGTGACAACCTTTTTGGTGGCGATATCCCTGGCGATGATCAGGTCTTTCAGATCGTCATTAAAAATGGCATCGCTGTAATCGTTAAAGGAGAGAATCCCCGACAGCCGGCCGGTGATGCCGATCACCGGGAAACTGTTGTACTTGCTTTTGGACACCATGCGTGAAAACTGCTCCAGCCCCATGCTTTCATGCACGGTTTCCACGGAGCTGTTCATGACATCGCCCACCTTGATGGACTTCAGAATATTCACCTCGCGCCCTTCGCGGATATCCACTCCCCTGCGCATCAATTTCAAGGTGTATATGGATTCATTCAGGAGCTTCTGAACAGCCAGCGAGCTGATGATGCACGTTATCATGAGCGGCAGTATTATTTTATAATCGCCGGTCATCTCGAACAGCATCAGGATGGCGGTCAGCGGCCCATGGGTCGTGGCGCTGACCAAGGCTCCCATGCCCACAATACCGTAAGCTCCCGGCGAAGCGGTGATACCCGGAAAAATGGCGTGCACCACCACGCCAAAAAAACCACCAGCCATGGCACCTAGAAAGAGCGACGGCGCAAAAATACCCCCGGACCCACCCGAGCCGATAGTGATGGAAGTCGCCAGGATTTTGATGACAATCAGCAACAAAAGGAGCCACCAGGATATCTGCTGCACCAGGGAGAGATCGATGGCGCCGTACCCTACCCCCAAAATGTGCGGGAAAGCCAAGCCCGCCACCCCCAGTATCAGACCGCCGACCACGGCTTTGAGATATTCGGGAAACGCAACGGCCTCAAAGAGGTCCTCAATCCTGTACAGGGTCTTGATGAAGGCAAAGGCGATGAAGGCACAGAAAAAACCCATGGTGATGTAAAGCGGAAACTCCCACACGCTGACCAGCTCATAGTGCGGGACCACAAATGCGGGGAAATCACCCAGATAATGCCGTGAAACAGCGGTTGCGGTGACGGCCGAAATCACGATGGGACTGAAAGTCGCCAGGCCGAAATCGCCCAGGATGATCTCGAGCGCAAACATGGCACCGGCAATGGGTGCATTGAAAGTTGCCGCAATCCCGGCAGCCGCACCGCAACCCACCAGTGTTCGCATACGGTCTGCGGATACATTCAGGATCTGTCCCACACTCGACCCGATGGCCGATCCTATCTGCACAATAGGCCCTTCACGGCCTACGGACCCACCGGTGCCGATACAGATGGCAGATGCCAGGGACTTCACCACCACCAGGCGTTTTCGAATGACACCGCCCTTCAGGGCAACCGCCTCCATGACTTCGGGCACACCGTGGCCTTTGGCCTCGCGGGCAAAAAAGTAAACCAGCAGGCCCACGAGCAGCCCCCCCATGGCCGGCACGGCAATTCTCACAAACCATGGCACCCCACCGACAACCCCCAGGAGATCATCTGCCGACCCGTAGGACAGGGTCTGCACGAAATTGATAAGATAGCGGAACCCCACGGCACCGAATCCCCCGGCCAGGCCGACGATGATGGCCAGAAAGACCATGATGCTATGTTCCCGGGTTTTTACTATTTCGAAGATCGAAAACTGCTTCCAGAATTTTTTATTCATTTGCACCAAATTTCATGCCGGATTCATATACGAATATTTTTTATACCAGCTTGGGCCGCAAGGGTCAATCACGTCTCCATGGTCAACCACCACCAGACCGTCGGGTAGCCAAGGGATTTGCTTGAACCATCCACTCAAATCATATATGATCCCTTAAACAATCGCTCAGTTCAGGATGGTCCTGAAGTGAACGATTCAATTGTTAAGAATATTAAGAATAGAGTAATGATGAACAGAGCCCATTTACATCCCCGCATTCTGGATTTGAAATCCGACCTGGAGCAAGGCAAGATCACCCGTCGCCAGTTTCTCAAATATGCGTCACTGATAGGCTTCAGCGCAGCTGCCGCCACCGGCCTGGCGGTGATCCGGCCACGGGAAGTCAGGGCCGTCACTTACGGCGGGAAACTGAAAGTATCCGGGATTCTGACAAGCATCAAACATCCTGCCCAGGCCAAATGGCTGGCCCCCTCACAGATCTTCAGGCACATTGCCGAATATCTCACTTTCACAGATACGGACAACATCACCCGGCCCTATCTCCTGCAAAACTGGGAAACCGACGAGGAGTTGCGGACGTGGACGCTTTACCTGCGAAAGGGGGTTTTCTTCAACAACGCGCATGAAATGACGGCCGATGATGTTGTATTCTCGTTCAACCAATGGCTGGATCAGGACACCGGGTCACCCATGGCCGCTATCCTTGGTGGCTATCTCGACACCACCGGGATCGAGAAAGTGGACCGCTATCAGGTCAGACTGCATTTAATCCGCCCGGAAATAGCCCTGCCCGAACACCTGTTCTATTATCCGGCGGTCATTCTGAACCATCGGACCTTTGAAGGCAATTTTCTGGAAGCCCCCCACGGAACCGGCCCTTACATGCTCGAAACGTTCGAAGAAGGCAAAAACTGCATTCTGAAAAAACGCATGAATTACTGGCAGCCAGGCCTCCCTTTCCTGAACGAAATCGAATTCATCGACCTTGGCTTCAATACCGCCAAAAGAGTGAAAGCTTTGCAGGCCGGGGAGATCGATGTGGCCGATCTGAGTGGATCGGATGAAGGCGACGCTTTTCAGATGCTGAACAAAGACCCCCGCATCCGTATTGAACCGGTGGCCACGGCCCGGGTCAATGTACTACGCATGCGTGTGGACAGGGAACCCTGGCAGGACAACCGGGTCCGCACGGCACTTAAACTCTGCCAGTACCGTGAAAAAATATTGCTCCTGGCCGGCATGGGACAAGGCCATATCGGCCGGGACTGCCATGTTTTCCCGGGACATCCTGAATACTGCCAAAAGCCTGCCATCAAATTTGACCCTCGCAAAGCCCGGTCCATCCTCATGGAAGCAGGATATCCCGACGGCCTGGATGTGACCCTCACCATAGGTGATAACCGGCCGGATATCCATAGGTATGCTGAAATTCTTCAAAGCGATGCCGCCGAGGCAGGATTCAGAATCAGCATCGACAAAATTTCCGAACAAAAATACAAACAGTCATTTACTGAAATTGACTTCGGCATTACACTCTGGAGGCATTATCCCCTGGGAACGACGGCCCTCAACCTGGCCTACGCCGCAGATACGGAAGGCGCACCCACGCCAATGAATGAAACCCGCTGGGTGGACGAGGAATTCTCACAACTGCTGGCCGAGGCCAATGCCAGCCTTGACCTGAAAGAGCGGCACAGGCTGTTTTGCAAGCTTCAGGACATTCAGACGGAGAGAGGCTCCATCGGTATTGCCTGGTGGCAAAACCGCTGGACCGGCGTCCTGAAAAAGGTGCAGGGGCTGAAAACCCACCCAAGCGGTTACCTGCTCCTGGACAGGGTATGGGTGCGCAAAACGTAATACTCGATTTTCTGGATTGAAGATTCCTCACGGCAAGCCGCGAGGAATCTTCGACCGTAAGGAATTCTGCCTAATTTTGATTCGCTCGCAATCTCCGCAGCAAGCTGCGGAGATTGCGCTCGCTGTTGCGGTTCAGCTCACACGCAATGATAACCGTATACCGGTTATGGCAAAGTATAAATCACACCCCCCCAGGTCAGTCCCGCTCCTAACCCAATGAACATGACTGTGTCCTTTGGTTTCAGCATGTTTTTTTCAATAAGTTCGTCAAATGCAATAGGAATGGTTGCCGCAGTTGTATTTCCATATCGTTGAATATTGTTATAAATATTTGCTTCCGGGATATTCATCCGTTCCCTGAAAGCTTCGTTTATTCTCAAATTTGCTTGATGGGGAATAAACATATTTACATCTTCAATATTCATGTTTGCTTTTTCCAACAACTCCCCTGCTACCTTTGGCAGGCGAGTCACAGCTAATTTGAATACCGTTTTGCCATCCATATAAGGAAAATGCTCCTTATTTTTGATAACGGTTTGACTGATTGCCTTTCCAGATTTCCGAGCAGGCATTCCTGCTCGCAATGCACCTGAATATTTTCCGTCAGCATGGAGGATCGATGTTATGATTCCAACGTCATTACTAGTTTCAACCGCTTCAATACAAACAGCACCGGCACCATCTGCAAATATCACCACGGTATCGCGGTTTTCAGTTGTGAGCTCTAAGTATCGACTTTGATATTCAGCACCTACCAAAAGAATCTTTTGCGCTTTTTCGCTTCTGATGTATGTGTCGCAAATTTCCAATCCATGCAGAAATCCGGTGCATTGCTGACGGATATCGAGAGCAGGTACATTATGCGCACCTAGTCGATTTTGCAAGAATACCCCGGAACCAGGTACATTCACATCGGGTGTCATGGTTGCAAATACAATTAAATCTAAATCCTCGGGATTCCAGTCTGCTCTTTGCAGTGCTATGATTGCAGCCTCATACGCAAGGTCCGAAGTTCCCACATCCTCACCTTCACTGACCCAATACCTGGCTTCGATGCCCGTGCGTTGCACAATCCATTCGTTTGATGTTTCGATCAATTTGCTTAACGCTTCGTTCGCGACATGATTATCTGGTACATATCTGCCGGTGCTTTTAATAATAGATCGTTTCATAGAATAAAAATGCCTTTCTGCCTTTTGTTTTTGTTTATACCGGTTGTCATAAGTCTGTTCCGATACGAGATTCGTATTTATGAAAAATAGACCCGTTTATAAACGAGGCCGGCGTAAAACAGCTCTTATGTAGGCTGTTATCCCCTTTTCCTTTTCCAGCCTTTGACATCCCTCGGTGAGTCGATCTTTAAAACCATCGCCTTTTCCGTTAAAAAGAAGAAGGATGGCAAATTCATCCCTGATGTTTGCCATTGAAGAGTCTTCGAGATTACAACCGTTTTCATAAAGCAGCCGGGTAATATCCGATACAACGCCCGGCCTGTCCTTGCTAAAAGCAGCCAAAATAAATTTTTTCCCCATTTTGTACCTCCTTCATTCGAGTAAAATGAACATATAGATAATTTGGCAGTAGTTATGTTTTATGCTTTGTCGCGCACCTCAGCGCATGAAAATTCAAGCCTTGTTTTCAGCGTATGTTTTCAGCATGCCGCCGTCAAACAACAGGTCCCCGCCAACCAGGTATTTTGCATGCTTAGAAAACCCGAATACAAAAAGGTTGGCCACTTCTATGGGGCTCATCATCTCCTTCACCCTGGAAAACCCCATCATGACATCATGGACGACGGCCTCCTCGGTGATTCCCCGCTGCGCTGCCTGGGCAGGAATTTGATTCAAAGCCAACGGTGTTTTGACGAATCCTGTGCTGACCGTGAAGGAACGAATTTGTCCCATACCCTCCGCCGAGATGGCCTGGGTCAAGGCCCGCAGCCCGAACTTGGTGATGTGGTACACCGGCTTGTTCAGTGTACAGATAAAGCCGTGGACCGAGCACATATTGCCGATGGCCCCCTTGCCGTCCGGCCCGGCCTTCATGTGTGGGATGGTCGACTTGCTGAGAAAAAAAGGCGCCCGCAGCATGAGACGCTGCATGTAGTCGTATTTTTCCATGGGAAAGTTTTCAACGGAATCGATGTGCTGAATACCGGCAATATTGGCCAGATACCTGATATTTCCCAGGCCGGCAGCCGCTTCCACTGCATCTTCGATCTGATTGTCCTCACAGAGGTCGGTCTTTCGGAAAATCATCCGGCCGCCAAAATTTTCCACGATGCCGACGGTCTCCCCGCCCTTTTTCTCATCGATGTCCAACCCGACGACGCAGAGGCCGTTGACGGCGGCCGCAACCGCCGTGGCCCGGCCAATACCGGTGCCCACACCTGTCACGATGCAGATATTTTCAGCACAAAAATCACTGTCATCGACCGTAAGAACATCTTCTTTATTTATACTCGGTTCGTTGATATCCATTTTCACACCCCCATGTTCTTCTCCGGGTCATAGTATTGGAAGCTGTTTAAGGCCTTTCCGGGTTCGAATGGCTGACAAGAGCCCCAGAGTTCCGGTCATCATGTTATCCCCCATGGGTGCTCCATAGGTAATCGGCAACCTGGACTCGGTAAGCAGCCCGCGCTTGGGACCGGTGGCAATAATCGCCTCGACGTTGTCGAACCCCACAGCCCTCCGCAGATACGCCCCGTGGCCGCCTTCATCCAGGATCTGCTGGTGGCTCAATTTACCGTCGGCCAGGTCCTTCAGCAGCCGATCCACCCGGGCGCTGTTTATCTCGCTGGTGTGGTATTCAAAAAAGCCCGCAATTTCGCCGTTCACCACCGTGGCGCCCACGGTATGGGAGGTGGCCACATCCAGAACTGCGACACATTCCCTGCCCATGGCCAGGTAGTCCAAAGAGGCCCCCTGTATGGCTGCCATGCCGCTGTCCATGACAAAAACCTCTTTTGCCGGAAGATTTTGGGCGCTCCCGGCAATTGAATTCAAACGATTCATGGTACGTGCGACTGCATCTTTTTCGTACAACAGGGCATAGGCATGGGGGTCTTTATCCAGTACCGCCGTAAACAACTGGTGACGATAGTCTAGATGCGAAACCCCTTGGGGCGGCACACCGTGATCCTGGGCACAGATCCCCACCACATCAAATTCAAACGGCACCCCCAGGCCCTTCACAATGTTCTCCAAGCGGGTCCGATCGACGTCGGTGGTCACAAAACGGGTGAATTGGCTGTTCGACAGCAACTCTTGTGCCTCTTTTTCCTTGACCACCTCAACCCCCCACGCCGCGATCCTTTTTCTGTCGTGGTGCAGGGTGGCGGAGGCCTCTTCGGAAATAACCACACGATGGGCTTGAGCTTTCTCTTTTAAAACGCGGGTAATATCCCCACCGCCCATCTCCATCCCTGTAATCAGGATATCCCCGGAACACTTGTTGATTCTTTCCGCTAAATGGGGCACTGGTGAGCGGGCCACCGCCTTATAGTGCAGGCCGGAGGCGTCATCCCAGAAGAGAATGTCCATGGTGCCGGCGCCGATATCGATGAGAAGATAGGAGCTCATGAAGGTCTTCCTTACCTATAATAGAATTCCCTGCTGCTTGCCGGTATCAAGATACCGCCTTTCAGACCGGGCCGTGCGACATGCAGTCCGATTATTGCGGCGCAGTCGCGTTTCATAAAATTGTGGAATACCATTTTATTGGATTTACAGGATTTTCACGGCCAAGACAAGCCGAAGGTCAGAATAAAAAACCTTGTTGCTGAATTCAACATATTGTATTTACCCTTGTGTCCTTCAGTAGAAACAATCAGTCACATTTGAGAATAAAACCCCTCTCTCAATGGCCTGAGTTATAAACCATCATCCATGCTGATACATATTTCTAATGTGTATCAGCATGGATGATGGTCTTGTAAAAAGTCCAAAATCCTGTCATGCCTGCGAAGGCAGGCATCCAGAAATACTTGAAAATACTGGATTCCCGCCTTCGCGGGCATGACGCCAAGGGGCGTTTTCAGACTTTTTACGAATTCGTCAATAATAAGGATAA
>JAOZRT010000161.1 GCA_029940035.1 Desulfobacterales bacterium | reverse complement strand
GATTGCCCAAACGCTATTATAATGTGTTTAGATTTCAGGCGATTCGCTATAAACCTTGCTTTCCGTTAAACGGCTATCGGCGTCATCTATAGCTACTTGAATAAGATTTTTATCTCAAAAAAATCTGTATAATAGCGGTTGTCACCTTTTTACCCCGGCCTCGTTTATAAACGGGTCTATTTTCCATAAATACAAATCTCGTATCGGAACAGACTTATGACAACCGGTATAGCCAACCCGGAACCCGCAACTCGTAACCTGCAACCCGTTTAACATTTCCGGATCTTCTTGGACTGAATCCCCCAGGCAAATAGCTTGACCCAGTCAAACCCAAATCTCAGCATGGCCAGATCGTCAATTTCAAGCTTTTTGAGCAGCGCGGATTTAACCTTGTAGCGCTTCAGAAAACTGCTCCCAAACACGAATTCACGGAATTGATCGACATTGTAGGTGGCCATGAACGCCATTTTCGCTTTAGCGCCTTCGGGGCCTTCATCCCCCCAGGGGCTGCAGTGAAAGAGCGCTTTTACCCGGGACCACGCAAGCGTCATTTTATTGAACAGCTCTGCATCCTGGTCCGCGGCCCAGGATGCCAGGGTCCAGGCCTTGTCCTCATGCTGCCCCTCACAAAAATCGGGCGGCCGAAAAAAACAGACCTGCTGCCCCTCTTTCTTTCCCGGACCGAACAGCATCCCCTGCTCCACCGGAAATGTCCGACAGGTGTCAGGGCGGTCCGGATAAACACGGCATCCCTCATCCAACAGAAAGGGACAGGTCTTTTCAGCATTGTCGGCCATCCTGAGCAGCACCTCCGGAAAAAAGTTGCCCTCGCGGAGCACCACATCCACATAGCGATCCAGAAATTCATCCGAGGTCATGCCGAGGTTGTTTTTCAGCCGCACGACATCGTACGGATACAGAAAGAGGTTGAGGTTCCGGCAGCACAGATTGAAGCAGGCAACCTCTGCATGGCAGCGAAACGAAAAAGTGTCCCGCGCATTGATCAGCCGTCCCGGCAGTTCCTTCAGTTTGCCCGCATCGATGAATTTCATCGATTATCCCCCTGCTTTTTCCCCGAGCGTTCAGGAAGGAAGCTCAGGATCATCTCGGCAATGGTTTGCTTGAATTTGACGTTGGCCTCCAATGCGGCCCGGAACTCCTTTTCCAACCCGGCCATGGCTCTATAAAAAGGTGTACGATCCAGGCAAGCATCACTCCCGGTTTTCTGGAGGGACCTGAAGTATTCACATCCCGGCCCTTGAACGGTTCTGCCCCCGGGCTGACGGAGCGCATGTGGAATGCCGTGCAGCCGGCAGATCATAGGGCGCAGATCATAAATCAGGCAGCGTCCGTTTTCGTTCAGGGGACACCATGCCTTGATCTTGGTGCCGGCTGCATCCGCCTCGGCGTGCTGCCGGCAATATACGACTGCCCGCTCTATGGCTTGCTGCCTTTTCTGAACAGATAAACGTGAAACCCCCCTGTAGATCGACATGTATTCCAGCAAGGTGTGATGGTAAAACCGCGATTGGCAGCAGTTGTCCTCACACCCGCGGCAAACAAACCCATGGCGCCCGGCCGCCTTCTCATACCCGTTGTCCATGGCCTTGAATATGGTCACCAGCCTGTCGATCCAGGGGGACGACCTCTCGCCATGGCGCCGTATGCCTTCGAAAATGTGCTTCATTCTATTTTGGCGCCGCATATTTATATTCGTTGAAGTCAACCACCTTCGGTTAGTGCTAAAAGCTGGGGGTTCGGGGCAGAATTGAGCTCATAGCTGATAGGTCGTATCTCAAAGCTCGCTATCAGCTACGAACTATCAGCTATGAGCTGCCGATGCCTGCATTACACCTGGGGCGACGGGAAAAAAATGCGTTCATAAAGCGCCATGGCATAGCGATCCGTCATGCTGGCAATGAGATCACACACGATTCTCTCCCGGGAATCACCATTGCGATAAATGCCGCCCATCTCCATCCCGGAAAGCTCCTGCTCCAGCATGGCCCCCTGGTCCAGAAAATAGGCGTACAGTTCCGACAGTATTTTCTTGGCCTTGATAAACTCATTGTGCACCAGCGGTGACCGGTACACATTGTCATATAGAAACTTGCGCAGACTTGCCATGGCCCCGAAAACATCATCGCTCATGCTCAGCACGAACTCGTCACTGTCCGGGCCGCTCGAGAAAACAAGATCCTTGATCATGGTGGTGGCGCGCTCCCAGTGTGTGTTGCCGAGTGTCCGCTCACAAACGTCCGGCACCTGGGCAGAACGGATGACACCGCTCCGAATGGCGTCGTCCAGGTCGTGATTGAGGTAGGCCATGATATCGGCTATGCGAACCACGCGGCCTTCGATGGTGCCGGCCAACTCGGTGGGGTCATCGGGGATTATCTTACCGTATCCCTTGGAATGTTTTAATATTCCGTCACGCACTTCCCAGGTGAGGCTGAGCCCTTTTCCGTCGTTTTCCAGCACATCCACCACCCTCAAGCTCTGGGAATGGTGGGAGAATTGCGCGGAAAATATTTCCTTGAGAACCGTTTCCCCCCCATGGCCGAAAGGCGTGTGGCCGAGATCGTGTCCCAGGGCGATGGCCTCGGCCAGATCCTCATTTAAAAACATGGCCCGGGCAATGGTCCTGGCAATCTGGGCCACTTCCAGGGTATGGGTCAACCGTGTGCGGTATTCATCCCCCAAGGGTCGTAAAAACACCTGGGTTTTATGCTTTAACCGCCTGAAAGCATTGGAATAGACAATTCTATCGCGGTCCACTTGAAATGCGGTCCTGATGGGGCAGGCACCTTCCGCCTTCTCCCGCCCCTTGGAGTCAGCACTCCGGCACCCAAAAGGGGACATGAAATTCTTTTCCCGTTTCTCGAAATTTTCCCGGATGGTCATTCCATCAGACATTGGCACTCCTTTACAAAACCCACCGGAGACATTACCATTCATTAGAAACAGTCAGTTGTATTTGGGGACAGTTCTCCCTTCCCCAAAACCTGAGATTTAAAAACACCTTATTTGCTGATAAATGTTTCTAATGTGTAAAATTATTAATTATGATATTACAAAATCAATCTTTTTTATATATTTTCATGAGTTAACGTCAAATGAAAATACGAGAAATTTGGTGATAGCAGACGTTTCATGCATGGTTGTGCTCACAAGCGCATGAAAATTCATAAAACCTCGTGCATTAAAAAGCAAAACAAAAATGGCAGGACACCATCTCATACTAGGCGAACTCAAGGATTTCATTACCCATGAAACACTCGAGGACACCCATGACGAACGGCTCCGGCAGGGGCTCGCTGAACAGCTGGTAAACGAGAAGGGATTCTCCCGGAAAGACATCAGGCCGCGCTGGCCGCTGACCCTCAGGGCGGGCGAAAAGTGCGCTGTCATCAACATCGATTTTGGAATTATCATCGACAGCCGCGTCTGCATGATGATAAAGTACGGTCCGGGTTCGCTGGTAACCCGTCACCGGCCGGCACTGGCTGTCTCCCGTATGCTGGTCTCTTATCAGATACCCGTTGTGGTTGTCACCAACGGCATCGATGCCGACGTCCTGGATGGGGACAGCGGCAAGGTCGTGGCCAGGGGGTTCGATGCCGTTCCTGACAGAGCCTTGTTGAAAAGACTGGTGGCAGACCGACCATTTGCGTCCATCCTGCCCGGGAGAGCTGAAAAGGAATCACGCATCGCCTTTGCCTTTGAAGTCGATGGAAGCTGCCCCTGTGACGACACAATCTGTAAAATCTCCGATTGAAAAAATGGAGGCTCCATAACCTCCATTTTTTCAATCGGAGATTTTACTATATTATTTCTATGATCTATATATAAATAAAATCGGACCTATAACCAATAACAAGGTGACGCTTGGAGCCACAGGGTGATCACCGACATCAAGAATTTTTTTTTGCAGGCATGCGTGTTGATAACTCAATAAGGGATAAACTGATAATCATCTGCCATAAAAAAACAAAATTCTTGAATTTAACGCCCTTCACCGGATACAGACTCAGCTGGAATGGTCTGTATAGATATTTGACGGATGATGTGTTTAAAATGAGTTGATATACCTATCAATGCCAGAGTCTGTAACCGGAGAAGGGCGTTATGGAACACGAATATTTCATGCGCAAAGCCTTGCAAGAGGCCCAAAAAGCATTACTATCCAATGAATTTCCTGTGGGCTGTGTGGTGGTGAACGACGATCGCACCATCGCCGCAGGATCCCGGATGGGCACCGCCGGCTTGAGTGCCAACGAACTGGACCATGCTGAAATGGTGGCCCTGAGAAAGATCGATGAACTAAACCAGGATATTGACCCCTCCGGCATGACCCTTTACACGACCATGGAGCCCTGCCTCATGTGTTTTGGGGCCATATTGATCCACGGGATCGGACAGGTCGTCTATGCCTATGAGGATGTCATGGGCGGCGGCACCGCCTGCGCCCTTACGGAGATGCCGGCACTGTACAAGAACAGCAAAATATCAATTATTTCAAACGTGTTGAGAAAAGAAAGCCTTGGGCTGTTCAAAACTTTCTTTTCAAACCCGGAAAACAGATACTGGCGGAACAGCCCGTTGGCCGATTACACGTTGGCACAACAATGATGTAAAATTATCAGGGCAAAGCAAAGGAAATTATTTTTATTGCATTTTTTTCTTGCATTCCGTAATGTTGTCTTATATTCGACTATCGGAAAAATCGTCCTAGCGCTTTCGATAGGATGAAAATTATCAATGTGCGCCATTTCCGGTCAGCCCGGACGAGGAGGTGAAGGTATAGTTTTTCCAAGACGAACAAACAGGCCACAACGTCAAGATAGAACCAACATCAATAAAAATATAAGGGCCAAAGAAGTCAGGGTCATTGATCCTGACGGCGAACAGGTAGGCGTCGTACCGACATATAAAGCGCTTGCTATTGCCGGCGACCATGGACTGGATCTGGTGGAGGTTTCGCCCAACGCGAATCCCCCTGTCTGCAAAATAATGGATTATGGCCGTTACAAATACGAGCAGACCAAGAAACTGCAGGAAGCCAAAAAAAAGCAAAGCACGTTTCAGGTAAAAGAGATCAAAGTCCGGCCGAAAACCGGCGAACATGACCTGAACACCAAACTGAATCACATAAAGCGGTTTATCGACAAGAAGGATAAGGTCAAGGTCACCGTGATCTTCAGGGGGCGTGAAATAACCCTGGCCAATCGCGGACGGGAACTGCTTAAATCTATTGCGGAAAGTGCTGAAGAATTCGCCAGCGTCGAACAGGCTCCAAAATTTGAAGGACGGTCCATGACCATGGTGCTGGCCCCAAAATGACAACCTGTTTATTTCATCAACTATACGCTACCCCTCTGAACCGACTGACTATTCGTTAAGCTCACACGGCGCTGCCTAGCGATAAGCAATTTCATTGATGACAATAATCCTGGCGTGGGCTGTCCTACCACGGACTGCTCACGCCATCTATTTTTATTAATTAAACAAGGAGTGAACAGAAAATGCCTAAAATAAAAACGAATCGGGCCGCCGCCAAAAGGTTCCGCAAGACAGGCAGCGGCAAATTTGCCTTTTCAAAATCACACGGCAGCCATATTCTGACCAAAAAAACCACCAAACGCAAACGCTCTCTGCGACAGGCTCAGCTGGTTAAAAAGTCTGACATGAAGGAAGTGCGGCTGCTGCTGCCGAACAGCTAAACAAATAGACAGCGCAATATTTTTCAGGAGGAATAACACCATGCGGGTTAAAAGAGGATTCAAGGCGAAACATCGCCGTAAAAAAGTACTCAAACTGGCCAAAGGGTTTCGCGGTGGACGCAGCAAGCTCTTTCGCACTGCCGCCGATGCCGTGGACAAGGCACTCATGTACGCCTACAGGGATCGCCGGGCCAGAAAGCGTGACTTCAGAAGATTGTGGATCACCAGGATCAACGCTGCCGCGCGCATGAACGATCTGTCTTACAGCAAGTTCATCCACGGCCTGAAAACAGCCAATATCGGAATCGACCGTAAGGTTCTGGCAGACCTGGCTGTTGCGGACCCGGCCGGTTTTGCCAAAATAGCAGAAATTGCTGCACTGAAAGCATAACAGCGGGACCGCCGTGGAACAAATTGAACAGATCGAAAAACAGGCCCTTGCCGAGTTGGATGCGGCGGGCACGGCCGATGCTATCGACGCTATCCGTGTTTGCTACCTGGGACGCAAAGGGGTCCTCACCAGCGTCATGCGCAACATATCGCAGCTGCCCAAAGAGGATCGGCCGGTTGCTGGAAAAAAAGCCAACCAGGTCAAGGGCATCCTTGAAGCAGCCTTGAACAAGGCTTTGCAACGGCTTGAAACCGGCGCCCAGACAATCGAGGATCGCCTCGACGTATCGCTTCCCGGGCGGGCAAACCGTACCGGGTCCCTGCATCCTGTCTCCCAGATTTCCCAGCAGATGTGCGACATATTCAGCAGACTGGGGTTCGATGTGGCTGAAGGGCCCGAGATCGAGTCGGATTACTACAATTTCGAGGCCCTCAATTTCCCCAAGAACCATCCGGCCCGGGACATGCAGGACACTTTTTTTGTTTCAGACGACATCGTGCTCAGAACCCACACCTCGCCCATGCAGATCCGAATAATGGAAAAAACCCAGCCGCCGGTGCGGGTTGTGGTCCCGGGTAAGGTGTTTCGCTGTGATTCAGATCTGACCCACACCCCGATGTTTCACCAGGTGGAAGGTCTCTTCGTGGATCAAGGTGTCTCCTTCGGGGACCTCAAAGGCATCCTTACTGCCTTCGTGCACCAAATGTTCGATGATAAAACTAGCCTCAGATTCCGCCCGAGCTTTTTTCCTTTCACGGAGCCCAGTGCAGAGGTCGATATTCTTTGTGTCATGTGCCGCGGCAAAGGCTGCCGGGTGTGCTCCCATACGGGTTGGATAGAAGTCCTGGGATCCGGAATGGTGCATCCCGCCCTCTATGAAAACGTGAACTACGATCCCGAAAAATATACCGGGTTTGCCTTTGGTATGGGCGTGGAACGCATCGCCATGCTGAAATTCGGCATCGACGACATCAGAAAATTTTTCGAGAATGACATCAGGTTTTTAAATCAGTTTTAAGCCGGGGTAATGAGAGATGAAAGTTAGTCTCAGTTGGCTGGAGGCATTCGTTCCCGTTGAACTGGAATTGAACGAATTGACCGAAGCCCTGACCATGGCGGGTCTTGAAGTGGAGGCCGCGACCGACAGGTATGACTATTTGAGCAGCGTCTTCGTCGGCCGCGTGGCTGGCGTGAAAACCCACCCTAATGCAGACCGCCTCAACATATGCGACGTGGAGCTGCGGGAAAAAACGTTTCAGGTGGTGTGCGGCGCCCCCAACGTCACCGAGGGTATGCTGGCGCCCCTGGCCCTGCCCGGGACACAGTTACCCGACGGCAACACCTTGAGCCGGGGAACCATCCGGGGTGAAGTTTCCGAAGGCATGCTCTGCAGTGAAGCGGAGCTGGATCTGGGTCCTGACGCTTCCGGTATCATGCCGCTGGACGAAGACTTGACCATCGGAGACAACCTGGCCCGTGCCCTCAAACTGGCCGACCCTGTTCTGGAAATCGATCTCACCCCCAACCGACCAGATTGCCTCAGCATCATCGGCACAGCCCGGGAGGTTGCCGCCATCCAGGGGCAAAAAATATCCGTCGAACCGGTGCACCTTGGGGAATCAGACCGGCAAATCGATCGGCGTACATCCATCACCGTGGATGCGCCCGAGGACTGCCCCCGGTACACAGCGCGTCTGATCGAAAACATCACCGTGGCCCCCTCACCGCTCTGGCTGCAGAACCGGTTGATTTCCGTCGGCCTCCGGCCGATCAACAACATCGTGGACATCACCAACTTCGTGCTCATGGAGTACGGTCAACCGCTGCATGCCTTTGATTTCGACCATTTGTCTGAAAACCGCATCGTGGTGCGCAGAGCCGATGCGGGCGAAAAATTCACCACCCTCGACTCAAAAGAGCGCCTTCTGTCCGACGATATGCTGCTGATCTGCGATGGAGAAAAGCCCGTGGGCCTTGCCGGGATCATGGGCGGCCTTAATTCTGAAATCGAAAATTCAACCACCCGGGTTCTCATCGAAAGCGCCTACTTCAATCCGGCCAGTATTCGCAAAACCGCCAAAACCCTGGGTCTGAACACCGATGCCTCCCACCGCTTCGAACGCGGTATCGACCCGGAAACAACCCCCCTCGCCCTGGACAGGGCCGCGCAACTCATGCTGGAGTTGGGGGGCGGCACACTGGTTTCCGGCGTTATCGATGTCATGGGTAAAATACCGCGGCCGGCAACCATGGCCCTTACGGTGGAGGAGACCAACCGCCTCCTCGGCACGGATCTGGAATGCAATGAAATCAAACGCCTGCTGGAGTCCATCGAATTTCAGGTCGAAAGCACCTGCGATGAAACCCTCGACGTAACTGCTCCTTCCTTTCGGGTCGATATCGCCAGAACCGTTGATCTGATCGAGGAAGTCGCCCGCCTGACCGGGTACAACAATATTCCCCGCACATACCCCTTGGTGGCGGCGGAAACACGTAAACCAGCTAAAGACCTGACAGAACGGGACCGCATCAAACGGATTATGACCGGATTCGGCTATACGGAAGCAGTCAATTACGCCTTTATGGACGAGCGTGCCGGTGACCTTCTAAACCTGGCAGAAAATGACAATAGAAGGTTGTTTGTAAAAATCCTGAATCCTTTAACCGAAGATCAGACCGTCATGCGCACCTCACTCATGCCGGGACTGCTCAAAGCCATGCACCGGAATATTTCACGGCAGGTCAAACGCATCGAGCTTTTTGAAGTAGGCAAGGTTTTCATTCAGAAAACAGACCAGGGATTGCCGGAGGAAACAGAAATGCTTGGCGGCATCCTGTCCGGATCTGCGAGCCCTCTGCCCTGGAAGGTAAAGGAGTCTCCCTTTGATTTTTACGACATGAAAGGGGTTGTCGAGGGCCTGTTGAACGCACTGAACATCAACGCGACGACCTACACCGTCCTGCCGGACGACCAGTGCCGCTACACACGGACCGGCCATACGGCGCAAATCATTCACAACGATGCCACGCTCGGCATTGTGGGGGAACTCAGCCCCGATGTACTCAAAGCCTATGACCTAAAAGAGAGCGCATGGACCTTTGAACTCAATTTGACCCTGCTCTACAGCCTTATTCCCGACTTCAGCCAGGGGGGGATAATTCCAAAATTTCCGGCCACCTCGCGCGACGCAACGATTATCATCGACCGGGCCGTGGAAGCCGGCAACATACTGGATTATGTTCAGAGTATGGGTGAAGCGCTTGTGGAAAACATAGCTATTTTTGACGTTTTCATTGGCGCCCCCATATCTGAGGGAAAAAAGAGTGTCTCGTTTCGCATCACCTACAGGTCCCTTACGGAAACGCTGGAAGACGAGGTGGTTAACAAGCGCCACAAGGAAATCACGCTCAAAGTGATTCAACAGTTCGATGCCGGACTCCCCGAGTAATGCTGCCCCGCAGCATTACGAAATGCCGCTACGCGGCTATGGTTGACCTCGGACTGTATCCCGTATATAAATGGATCACTCTGGAAAAATTTTTACCGGTCACAAGATAAAAACCGCTTTATCGCAATTGTCTTCATTGTGTTCCGATCCAACTTTAACAAAAGGTCGATCGGAACGTTTTTCTGCCAGGTGCTATCGCCAGGGGAAAAGGTACGGCAAAATGAAAAGCGCATCGGTGATCATTCCCGACAAATTTTATTTCAAAATCGGAGAGGTCGCGGACCTGATGGGTCTGCCAACCCATGTGCTTCGGTTCTGGGAATCCGAGTTCAAACGGATCAAGCCCAAAAGGACCTCTGCCGGCCAACGGCTTTACCGCAAACAAGACGTCGAGCTCATACTTGAAATCAAACACCTTCTCTACGAAAAAAAATATACGATTCCGGGCGCCAAGAATTACCTTAAAGACAGAAATGCGCAACACAATCCTCTGGCGCCGACCTACAATGAAATTCTGAATGAACTGAAGGCTATCAAAAAACTCCTGGAATGATGTTAGGGTGTTTGTGAAAGTAATGTTCCGAATTCAGCAAGAAGCGGGGCTCCCCTTCCCAGTGGCAATTCGGAAAATTTATAACGGTCGACCCAAGCCTGTTTCCCCCCGGCAGCCTTCGCATGATTTTATGGGGACAATGGAGAAAACCTGTTGACAGTTCAATATTTATGTCTTAAATATTCTTTTCTGGTAAGCGGGCATAGCTCAGTTGGTAGAGTACAAGCTTCCCAAGCTTGGTGTCGCGAG
>JAOZRT010000160.1 GCA_029940035.1 Desulfobacterales bacterium | reverse complement strand
ACCACATGGCTTTGAACCAATAGGTTATCGGCTTTTTGGAACTATCCATAATCGTACCGGCTGTTAAAGAATTATTGTGTTCACACTGGGTGCAGATATAAAGATTTCTCGAGCTTACCCAGCATTTAGAATGGCCACATTTCTTACAGATAAAGCCATTTGGCCATTTTTGTTTGAATAAATAATCGTAACAGTTCGTTGGATTTAAAAATCGTTCATCAAACTCAATTTCATTTTTTGGAAAATCTTCGGTGATTGTAAAATCTGTCATAACCGCCTCCTTTTTTGAAGTTATGAGGCTTTTATAACATAACCGTTTGACAGATCCGGTCACACTTGTTGGCTACTTGAGCTTTATAGAGAACCGCATTAATCTATCGTTAATATTCTTACTTCCGCAGCCGTAAGAGCATATGGATCGTTTGATTGGTATAGCCCTAATTGTTGTAGCGGCTGCAAGCTTTGCAACAAGCCCTATTTTCGCTCGTATTTCCTATGATGCCGGGGCAAACCCGAATACTTTTCTTTTCATCCGATTTGCGATTGCTGCAACAGTTTTAACCATCATAATGGTCCTTAACGGCCTTCAATGGCCTCGTGGGCGGCTGTTAGCTTCACTGGTTCTAATCGGTGGGGTTTGTTTTGCAGGATTAAATCTATCTTTCTACACCGCTCTGACTTTAGCTCCCGTTAGCCTCGTAATCGTTATTGCTTATATGTATCCTGCACTTGTTACGTTGCTTTCATCCATTTTTCTCAATCAGCCGATTACAAATCCAAAGATTGCGGCATTATTTTTAACTCTGGTGGGGGTTGTCGTGACAACTGGATTAGATTGGGGTGGGCAATACCTTGGGATCGTTCTTGCGATTACAACCGCTGTCATTTATTCAGCCTATTTTACATTCGGCAGTTTAAGCATCCGGAAAGCAGGGCCTGTTCCGTCTTCTGCTGTAATCTTTATTTCGGTCACCATCGTTTATGGCGTACTTGTGACAATACAGGGTTTTAAGTTGCCAACAGCATTATCCGGCTGGATCGCAATAATAGTATGCGCACTGTTTTCAACTGTTTTTGGTGTCGTATGTCTTTATGAAGGACTCAAACAAGTAGATTCAGCAAATACTGCCATCGGATCCACATTTGAAGTGGTTGGTGCAGCTTTCTTAGCCATTCTTATCCTCGGTGAAACAATGAGTATGTCAAAAATCATTGGGGCTTGCATGATTATTAGTGCTGTTACCGTTTTAGGAAGGGGTGAATATAAAACTGCTCGAGTACGGAATCAATAGAGCTGATTCCAGAATGGCAAGCTTTCCTGACACCCAAAATTTCGTGCTATTTCCAACGATATTCGAAAACTGAAAATCAATTCTTTACAAAGAGCGGCGCTAAAAGACTTTGATGTCATTGCGACGCCAAATGGTAGGGATAAATATTTACACAGGAAACATTGCTGCGCAGCGGCTCTACGAGAAACAAGGTTTCAAATTCTGTTTATGAGCTTATCCGAGAGTACCCGGACCATGCTTTTTCTATATAAGGGTGACAAATACATGTTGTTGACAGGGGACATGTCATTTTGAGCCTTTTCCGGTATCTCCCTTAATTCATCATGAGAAGAAAAATCATAAATGAGGGGGGTTTGACCTGCAGATCCAACAACGAGCCTTCCCTTATCTCCGGCATTCATGGAAAGAGCAATGTTGGCAACAGGGTAGTCAATGGCTTTTCTCATTCTGAGTTTTTCATAGCCACCCCTCATTTTGTCCGGGGGTATAATGATATCCTTGACAAGTTCATGCCGGCTTAAGGAAAAAGGAGACTTCCCATCCCCTTAGCGTGTGGAAGTTTATATTTCTTTGGCAGCGTTTAATATGCCGTCCACGATATTTTCATACCCTGTGCACCTGCATATATTCCCGGCAATACTATTTTTTACCTCTGCTCTTGATGGCTTCGGGTTTCTGTTGAGGAATGCCTTTGCCGTCATAATGGTTCCGGGAGTGCAGAATCCGCACTGAAAAGAGTGATGGTCTACAAAAGATCTCTGCAGGGGATGGAGGTCGTTACCTTTTGCAAGGCCTTCTATTGTTTCTATTTCTTTTCATATCGTCACTCCTTCTTTTATTGGTTGACAAATAAATCATCATAGCACATATAAGTGGAAAAATAATGGAATAAGATTCCATAATATGGAACTATTTGTGCCGATCAAATGAATCAGACTGCCCTTGAGAAAAGCCTTCAAACCATTGACCTGTTAAGCCGACACCCGCAGGGATTAAGCCTCGCGGAGATGGCGGATAGGCTTGAATTCCCCAAAAGTACAGTCCATCGCATTCTGAAAACATTTATAGCTTACGGTTATGTTTCTCAGAACCGGGAGGATCGCAAATATTCTCTGGGCTTCAGGTTTTTGTCCATGGGCAGTATCATATTGAACAATCTCGATGTTCGGCGCGCTGCCGGCAAGTACTTGCGCAAATTGCACCAGCAATGCAATGAAACTGTGCATTTATCCGTTTTGCGTCGTGGAAGGGTCTGTTACATTGATAAAATACAAAAACAGACCGGGCTTTCGTTGGCAACCTATACGGGATTTACGACGGAACCGCACGCTACCGGCAGTGGTAAGATACTGCTTTCCGAACTGCCTCCCCGTGAAATCAAGTCTATTTACATGCAAAAACCACTCAAGAAGTACAACAGCGGCACCATAAGCGACATGGCGCAATTGTTAAAAGAGTTGCATAACGTCAGGAGGCAGGGTTACGCCATCGATAACCAAGAGCATACCGAGGGAGTGCGGTGTGTGGCTGCTCCCATCCGGGCGTATGGGAAGATCGTTGCGGCCCTCAGCATTTCAGGCTCTGTTTTTGCGATCAAAATGGAGCGGATCGAAGGCGAATTGATAGGGCTAGTATTAAAAACTGCCCAGGCGATTTCAGCGGAGATGAGTTGATTTGTATAACGCAATAATAGAACCGATTTCGTTATTGGGTAATCGATCGACATTTACCCTATGGTTTACCCTCCGGCTTTTGCAACGATAGTTTAGTCAGGCGCGGCGCGCTTATGACCAACATGGAAGAAAAGCAGCAAGGAGACTGTCGGATGAAACGTGATTATCTGCACATTACCGATTTTAATACCGAAGAAATATTAGAAACGCTTGCTCTATCGTGTGAAATTAAAGCCAAACTGAAAAACAGGGAGGATTATAAACCGTTTAAGGACCACTCTCTGGCCATGATCTTTGCCAAACCATCCGCTCGTACGCGCGTTTCTTTTGAAACCGGATTTTATCGTCTCGGTGGCCATGCGCTGTACCTGGGGCCTACAGACATCCAAATCGGTCGGCGTGAGGCCGTAAAGGACATTGCGCGGGTGCTCAGCCGATACAATGATATCATCATGGCCCGGCTCTTTGACCATGCGCACCTGCTCGAACTGGCCGAATATGCCACGGTACCGGTAATCAACGGGTTGACCGATTACAACCACCCCGTACAGATAATGGCGGATATTTTTACTATCCGGGAGCACCGAGGCCATCTGGATAATCTTAAGATTGTCTACGTGGGTGACGGTAACAACGTGGCCCATTCCTGGATCAAGATGGCCGCCCGGCTACCATTCCATCTTGTGATTGCCTGTCCGGAAGGGTATCTTCCGAGTGGTGAAACCGTGAGACTTGCAAAGAAGGCCGGGATATCCACCATTGAAATAGCGCATGATCCCCAGACAGCGGTCAAAGGGGCCGATATCGTTTACACCGACGTATGGGCATCCATGGGCCAGGAAAGTGAGCTGGCGGATCGTATTGAACGTTTTAAAGGTTTTCAGGTAAACGACGAATTGCTGGCCGCTACGGGGAAAACTTCCCATTTCATGCATCCCCTTCCGGCTAAACGGGGCCTAGAGGTTAGCGATGAGATGCTTGAGGCGCATGCCCAAATTATTTTCGACCAGGCCGAAAACCGGATGCACGTTCAAAATGCCATCATGCTAAAGATAGCCGGAAAACGATAGACGCTATTTATGGAAACATCCATTGCCGTTGTACCCCCCGAGTAATCCCTCGCCCGGCAAGAAAGGACTCGCATAAAATGAGATTTAAAGTAAATTCCGAAATTGGTAAACTCAAGGCAGCGATGATGCAGCCCCCCGGCAAAGAAATTCAGCGTTTAACACCGTCCAACATGAAATCGCTTCTGTGGGATAATATACCGTGGGCGGGCCGTGCGGCCGAAGAACATCAAGCGTATGTGAAAACCATGCGTGACCAGGGAATCAAAGTTTATATCATGAGCGATCTTTTAAAAGAGGTCATAAAAGACAGGCGATTGCGGCGGGAACTCATCGCCAAGAGTGTGGCTTACGAGTCCGGACGACTCTCCGAGCAAACTCTGGAAACCATGCGCCGGTATATGGCGGAAGTCGATGACGATAAATTGATTGACATTTTCACCGGCGGCATTTGTAAGACGGAACTGTATAGCCGAACCCACGAAGTTGCGCTTGAGGATTTGGCCGACCCGACAAATGAATTTTGCATGACCCCTATGACCAATATTGGCTGGCCGCGCGATCCGGCGGTGGTGATCGGTAACGGGGTTGCATTTTCCGTCATGTACGGCCGTGCACGAGAAAGAGAACCGCTTTATCAAAGGTATATCTTCAAACACCATCCGGAATTTATGGAAGCGGACTTTGATGTTTGGTACGGAAATTCGGATCAGGACAGGACCCCACTGGAAGGAGGCAATGTTTTTCCGATCAATAAAAATGTTTTACTGATCGGCCTGAATGAACGGACCCATCCCCGAACCATAACAACGATCGCGGAAAATATGATGCAGCGTTCTAAGCTTACCGATGTGCTCGTCCTTAAGTTCAACAACAAAAAGTTGGTACAAGGCGACCTTGGTTTTTACGTTCACGTGGACACCTTTTTGACCATGGTGGATCGCGATGCTTTTCTTTTTTATCCGTATATCGAAAACTCGTTAAGTGTATTTCACATGTGGAAAGGCAAGGGGGGGCGGATCAAAACGCGCCAGGAGGACAATATCTTCGAAACCCTTAAAAAATTGCTCAAGCTGGAATCTCTGCGGATTATTAAAGTCGGGGAAGAAGACCGTACCAGGTCCGATGCGGAGCAGTGGAGCGTGGGCGGCAATGTGTTTACGATGGAACCCGGGCGTGTTGTCGCCTGGAGCCGGAATGAGGCTACCAACCGGGCGCTACGTGCCGGTGGTATTGATGTCATCGCGTTGGAAGGCAATGAATTGTCGAAAGTGTTAGGCGGGCCCCGTTGTGCGGTCATGCCGCTGTGGCGAGAGGAGATATAGCATGGGCGAAATTCTGTTCAGCATGGTGCCGGAGGCGGTTGAAAAGGTTGAAACCGAATACAGGCGTATCGTAACGTCGATTCCAGTACCGGAGTCGCTCCCCCTGATTGAAACACTGCAGCAGTACGAGCCGCTGTCCATGCGCGGTCAACCGCTGGTGGTCTGGGACCGGGCCGAGGGTGTAAACGTATATGATTCTTTCGGAAACAAATGGCTCGATATGAGTTCGGGCGTGCTGGTGGCCAATGTGGGCCACGGCCGGATAGAAGTGCGGAATGCCATGATCAAGCAACTGGAAAAACCGCTTCTGCACAATTACCTTTTCCCCACTGAAGTCCGGGCCGATTTGGTTAAAAGGCTGGCCGCGGTAGCCCCGGCCGGTCTGAATAAAGTGTTCCTCTCGACGACTGGAAGCGAGGCGGTTGAGTGCGCCTTAAAACTGGCCCGAACAAGGGGCTTGAAAAAAGGCGGAAAAAAGAAGAACATCCTGATCTCTTTTGAAAACGCATTCCATGGCCGGACCCTGGGCGCCCAGTCGGTCGGAGGTTTTCCAGAGTTGAAAGAATGGATCGTGAATCCCGACCCCGACATCCAGCATGTACCTTTTCCGGGTGATTTTCGGTGTGAAGACAGGTCATTCGCCCTATTTGAAAAAACGCTGCAAGCCCAGAAAATTGATCCGGATGACGTAGCGGGGGTAATCAGTGAAACGTACCAGGGTGGCAGCGCTGGCTTCTTTCCTGAAGCATATGCCCGGGCGCTGAGAACCTGGTGTGACGCCCACGACGCCCTTTTAATTTTTGATGAAGTCCAGTCCTCATTCGGTCGAACCGGAAAATTCTTTGCCTTCGAACACTATGGAATCACCCCGGATATCATTGCCTGCGGCAAGGGCATCAGCAGTTGTATGCCCCTGTCGGCGGTGATTGCCGGGTCTGAGGTTATGGATATGTACGGTCCCGGTTCCATGACCAGTACGCATACGGGCAATCCGGTCTGCTGCGCCGCAGCCCTTGCAACGATCCGCCTGTTGCTGGATGACGGGTTGCTTGAAAATGCGGCTATCGTGGGACTACGCCTGGGATATGAATTGGAAAAACTAAAACACGAGTACTCCAGCATTGTCGGCGCTCTCTACGGCCGCGGTATGGTCTATGGCATTCATATTGTAAAGCCGGGATCAATGGAACCGGACGGTGAATTGACCCACCGGATTGTCGATCGGGCGGTAAAACGAGGTTTGATGCTGTTTGCGCCGGTAGGAACCGGCGGGGCGACCATTAAAATCTGCCCGCCGTTGATGCTTGATGCCGCTGGGGTTGACGATGCCGTCCTGGCCCTCAGGGAGGCGTTCGCATTTGAGACCAATAAAGGAGCTTGACAAACAGCCCACCGATCAATATATGATGTTTTCGTAAAAAGTCTTAAAACGTCCTTTAGCGTCATTCCCGCGAAGGCGGGAATCCAGTGTTTTCAGATAGTTCTGGATGCCTGCCTTCGCAGGCATGACGGAATTTCGGACTTTTTGCGAGTCTGTCAATATATGGTGCATGAATCAGACGCCTGAAGGCGCCTGCATGAGATTAAAAAAACGATAAGACAATAACAATAGCCACGAAGGTTCCAGCCGAAAATTAGAGTCTGCAACCTTCGTGGCTATTTTTTTTTGGAGGCCCAAAGGATTTGAAAGGATAAGGCGGATGAGAACTGTCATTCCGGCGATACTGACGGTCCTGATGTTGACGATGCTCAGTGCCGGAGCCGATGCAAAAAAATGTTGATCGTCAACGATTCCGCGGGCCGTGCGGTGTCGATTTCCGATCTGGTGAAGCATGTGATCTGTTCCGGGCCCGGCGCACTGCGGCTGGTGACCTATCTGGAGGCCCAGGAGTTGATCGTAGCTGTGGACGATATCGAGGCCTCAAGAAGGCGTTTTGACGCCAGACCATACGCTTTGGCTCATCCTGAGTTTCGGAACTACCCCATCTTTGGCGAATTCCGCGGATTTGACAATCCAGAACGATCCGGCCCTCAAAGCCCTTACGGCGGTGCAGGAAGGTAGGGTTTACGGTGTCTTGCCTTACAACTGGTATACGAAAAACTACGGTTCTATTTTAGCCAACGCCTACTTCATCGGCAAGATACTCTACGCAGAACGTTTCAAAGAGGTGGACCCGGTTGCCAAGGCCGATGAAATCTATCAATTTCTGGTCGGCAAGCCGGTATTCAAGGAGATGGACGCTGGCTTCAAACGTATGGCCTTAACGCCATCGATACCGGTGACGATACCGCCAAGGGGCTGGGTGTGAGGGTGGAAAGGGTGCGCATGGCCGGTATGTTGGTGGCTTCACTGGTGACGGCGGTGATCGTATCTTTTCTAGGTGTCATCGGCTTTGTCGGGCTGGTGGTTCGGCACATGGTCAGGCGAATCATCGGGGGGGACAATCGTTTTCTCATGCCGGCTACGATCATATGCGGATCCCTGTTGCTGCTTGTGTCAGATACGGTTGCGCGGCTGATGTTAGCGCCGCATGTGCTCCCCGTGTCTGTACTCACAGCCTTCATGGGTGCGCCGATATTTATCTATTTGATCTTGCGCAGGGGGCAAAAATGATACTCGATGTCGCCGGCCTCACATTCAGCTACAACAGTCACCCCGTGCTCATGGGTCGGCGGACGCACGTGCGATGGGGTGTGACCAGGCATGATCTGAACACAGCACTTCGCTACGCTGATAAATGCATCTTTTTAAAAGATGGGAATATCTTTTATGCGGGTTTGCCGCTGGAGGTTGACGCCCACATCATCGAGACAGTATACGGGTTGCCTGTAGATGTATACCATCAAGGTGGCCGCTTGCTGGTGGCCCCAAAGGATGAAGAACTGTAGACCCTGATGATGATAAGTTTCTTGAATGTGCAGTAGTACATAAAGAAAATCTCGAAATCCTGCCTTAGAATGCAGACGCATCCATCCGTGTAAAATTACTAAAATCGAAAATCACCTATCCACAATATAAAGTTTTTTCTCTTTATATCTCAAGAGAACATACGCCAAATGGCTTCCCGATGGCTTGCGCCTTCCCGGGCGTCTCATCCTTTTCAAATTCATACGGACACAACGGATTTCTTTCGCGTGGAATATGGTGATGTGGTTGTTCTAAAGGGCAGACCCTATCTTGTTCGTCACAATGCCAAAGAAGGGAGGTTCGGGATTGATTTTAACTATAGGCATCGGGAAAATATTTTAATTGCCGTCGATGAATCGAATAACGCACGCCGGGCTGTTTCATACGTTGGACAGCTTTTGGGAGGATCGGTGGGCTTCAAGGCTAGTATTCTGCACGTAATTCCTGAACCGGAAGAAGACTACTTTCCTGCATCTACCGAGAAAGAAAAATGGTTCACTCAATACGAGAAAAAAATCGATTTGTTAATGATAAGAATGGACAGAATACAAACGGAGGGAAATTATGAAAATCGCAGTTTCATCGACTGGACAGACTCTCGACGATGCCGTGGAGGCGCGCTTTGGAAGATGCCCCTATTTTCTGATTGTCAGCCCGGCTACCCTGGAATTTGAGGTGATAGCCAATGTAAACACTGAGCAGGGGGGTAGTGCTGGGATTCAATCGGCACAACTCATCGCCAAAAATGGGGCATCGGTCGTATTGACCGGCAGCTGTGGCCCGAACGCCCTTCAGGTTTTAAAAGAAGCCGGAATTATTGTCGTAACCGGTGTAACAGGGTCGGTATCGCAGGTTGTTCAACAATTCACGGCTGGGTCACTGAAATCTGCCCCTTCGACTGAAACCTCGCCTCGTTTTTCCTGAAAAACGGGCCGTTGCATCAGACAGGGAAACTCTATCTTCCGATGTTGGTAGTGTTGCCGCACGTAGTTCGAGTTATCTCATTAAAAGTTATATAAACGGACGGTAGCACATCATGTCAATTTTGAAGGTGCTATCGGCTGTAATCAAAAAAAAGACGAAAAAGGAGGTGGATCAAATGCCCAGAGGTGATGGAACAGGTCCAAAAGGACAGGGGCCACGTACGGGAATGGGCGTCGGTTCTCACCAAGGCGGTTCCGGTCAGGGTGGTCGTTCTGGAGCAGGCCCGGACGGGTTCTGGGCCTGCCCCAAGTGTGGTGAAAAGATGCCGCATCAAATGGGAATACCATGCTATGAGCAGAAGTGTCCCAAGTGTGGGGCTGCGATGACACGAGGGTGATCGTATTTGTTAACAATAATCCTGAATTCGTAAGCGTTCGCTGACACCCCGCAGGGTGGCTACTAATGCAAGATAAATTAAACTATACAAACTGAAGTGAATGGGAGCCGTGCAGTGGAAGATAACAGGTTAAATGGATTCCCGTAATCGAGGAAGGGAAAATGATCGATATTTTCAGCCGATCCGATGCTGAAGGGGTTGCAAAGATTGTCACACTAAGCCCTCCCCGTTTTTTAACAGGAAAGTTCTCTTAGACCCCTTTAACAGAGACGGGAGACCTGTCTACAAGGAGCAATGGGAAATTCTCGGCTATTCAAAAAAAAGGACAAAAGAGTTAACCCGCGAGCAGTCTGTACAACCAAAGGTCCTGAAAAAATAAATATCGGTTGAAATCTGGAGGAAACATTGGGAAATCGTAACAAAATAGGGAGGTTCCGTATTGTTTCAATCACAAAAAGAGATTCCTCACAAAAAGAGCCTAAGGAGATCGGGTTGCTAAAACGATTTCTGGGTTGGATAGCCCGGGGGGTAGAGCAGACGCATACGGGGAAAACATCGTGCCCGACCTGAAAAATCAAGCGCTAGTACCCCCAGGTTGGCGGGAGTTAGTAGAAATCAAAAACTCAAAAAAGAAAGCACTCAAAACCGTAAAAATAGAAACTATTTACCACCCCAATATGTAGTGGATACTGGTTATAAGCCTTTTTAAAATATTTTATTTTATGCTTCGTTTTTTCAGAGCATCAGGTTTGAGCAAGGCCCTTCGAAGGCGTCATGTTCCGCCGGGGATTGCTATTTGAGGTGCTCTTCCGT
>JAOZRT010000159.1 GCA_029940035.1 Desulfobacterales bacterium | reverse complement strand
TCAATTTCATAATAGCCGTCCTCGATGCTTTCAATGATCGTACGGTACTTGGCTTCACTGGCCCGCATGGCGGCTTCGGCAACCCTGCGCTGGTTGATGGTGTACTGGGCGTGGGACCCGAAGATGGCGAAAAAGCTCAATACCAGCATGCGGACGAGAAGGTCGTTGAATCCAGGGCCGTAAAGGCGCTGAACAAGAGATACGTCATCGGCGAGCATGACGTGGACCAGGGCCTCCAGCATCCAGTAAAAAATGGCCAGACCGACCCCGAAGAGGGCCATGTGGTCCATCAGATTGAAATGTTTCTTGGATTTGCTTTTCATCGTATACCCATCGCTATATGATAAAACGCATAAAACCACAACCATATTATTGTAATGTCAGACCCCTACCGGTTGTTGTCCGAAGCCGATCCACAACATATATATTGCGATTAATCGAAAACTGTGCTAGTTTAAAAATTTATGAAACAGTATGTGGTTGATGAGATCAGGGCAGCTGATCATGAAAAAATTAAGAAGTATCTGGATGCTGAATTCGGTCCTGCGGAAATGGGAAGCATTTACTGGATCCCCGTTGCCGAAGAAATGTTCAGCGAGGAGCAGAATGCCCACAAAACATGCCAACCGTTCTTTTTTGCTCTGGATCTCGAATCGGAGCGCCTGTCTTGCGAATTATTGATCCGGACCAGGGATCGCATACGGTGCGATTGTATAAGTTATGCAACGGAATCCCAGCGAAACTGGCTGATCAGCGTGGTGGATGCCGTGTTTGAGAAATTGGAGATACACACCTGATGCAGGTGCTGCGCAATATGGTGTATACGGTCGTCGTCGTCATATGGGTCGTGTTAGACACGATTGTTATGGGGAGCACTGCCATCATCACGGGATTTTTCAGCGAAAAAGGCAATGGGCCACATCTGGTTGCCAGGGCATGGGCCCAATCGATTCTGTGGGCGTCGCGGGTCAAAGTTGAATTGAAAGGACTTGACAACTTGCCGTCCGACGCGCCCTGCATTCTGATGCCCATCCATCAAAGCAATTTCGACATTCCCGTTCTCTTAGGCCGGTTGCCCATCCAGTTCAGGTGGCTGGCCAAGGCAGAGCTGTTTAAAATTCCCATTTTTGGCAGAGGCATGCGAGGATGCGGCTATATCAGCATCGACCGTTCCAACCGCAAGTCCGCTTTCAAAAGTCTTGCCGATGCCGCCCAGAGAATCCGGGATGGCGCTTCGGTACTCATATTTCCGGAAGGAACGCGCAGCCGGGACGGAGAGATCGGCCCTTTTAAGAAAGGGGGCTTTGTCCTGACCGTTGACGCCGGTGTCCCCATCGTTCCCATCATCATTTACGGGACGCGCACCATTATGCCCAAGGGCAGCCCGCTCCTGAAACCGGGAAATGCCTACATGGAGATACTGCCGCCGGTGGCATCGTCGGGCTATACCCGCGAGACAAAGGATCTGTTAATGCAAGACGTGCGCGACATCCTCTGCACGGCATTCGATCGCATCAGGGAGAAATCGCTATGACTTTGAAGATCATACCTTTGGGCGGTTTGGGAGAAATCGGCCTGAATATGATGGTCTATGAATATGGCGGCACCATCGTCATCGTGGATGCCGGTCTGATGTTTCCGGAAGACTATATGCTGGGCGTAGACTACGTTATCCCGGATATGACCTATATCCGTAAAAACAGGTCCCGGGTGGCGGGTATCGTCCTGACGCATGGCCACGAGGACCACATCGGCAGCCTGCCCTTTCTGCTCAAGGAGATCAACGTTCCGGTTTATGGCACGGCCTTCACGCTGGCGCTTGTACGCCACAAGCTGGAGGAGCATGACCTGATCGAATCGGTGGCCCTGCACCAAATATACCCCCGGGACAGGCTGAGAATCGGGCCGTTTGAAATAGAGTTCATCCGGGTCTGCCACAGTGTCGTCGATGGTGTCGGTCTGGGCATCCGTACACCTGTAGGACTGATTGTCCATACCGGTGATTTCAAGATCGATCACACGGCCGCCAATGAGATGAAGACCGATGTCAACGGCTTTGCCAAATACGGTGAGGAAGGGGTTTTGGCCCTGCTTTCCGATTCCACCAACGTGGAAAAGGAGGGCTACACGATTTCCAGCGATGATATCGAAACGACCCTTTCCAACGTGACTGCCGGCCGCAAGGGGCGGATTATCGTTGCCCTTTTTGCATCCAATATCAACCGTATACAGAAAATCATCGATATTGCGGAAAAGCAGCGGCGCAAAATCGTGTTCAATGGCCGCAGCATAGAGTTGAGCGTCAGGATTGCCAAAGAACTGGGGTATCTCAACATCAGGGAGGATATGGAGATCGATGTCGCCTCCCTGGATGAATACCAGGATCAAGAGATCGTCATGGTTATGACCGGAAGCCAGGGGGAGCCCATGTCTGCTCTGGCCCGCATGTCAAACGGCAGCCACAAGCAGATCAAAATAAAAAAGGACGACACGGTCATTCTTTCGTCCAAGTTCATCCCCGGCAACGAGAAAGCCATTGCCAATATCATCAACAATCTGTACCGCCGGGGCGCTGACGTCATATATGAAAAAATCTCTGCCATTCACGTTTCCGGGCACGCGTTTCAGGAAGAGTTGAAGCTGATGATCAACCTCACCAAACCCAAATATTTCATTCCCATTCACGGTGAGTACCGGCATCTTACGCTCCACGGACGATTGGCCCGGAAAGCGGGTATTCCCCCGGATAATGTTATTGTCGCCCAGAACGGCCAGGTCATCCGTTTCGATAAAACAACCGCCACCCTCCAGTCAGAGGTGGAAACCGGCCGGCTGTTGGTGGACGGCAAGGGGATCGGCGATGTGGGGCGCAGTGTGCTGAAGGAACGGCGCATTCTTTCGGAAGACGGCCTGGTGGTGGTCAACATGGCTTTTGACGAGGAAACCGGTATCATTATCTATGGGCCGGAAATTGTGTCCCGCGGGTTTGTTTTTGAAACTGAAACTGGACACCTCCTAAGGGATGCCGAGTGTGTCATCCTGGAGGTGGTGGAGGAACTGCCTCCGGAAACCGAAAACCGGGTGGACAAGATCCGCAAGAAAGTTCAGACCACCCTGCGGCAGTACTTTTTTTACACCATCAAGCGCCGGCCCGTGATATTGCCCTTTATACTGGAAGTCTAATACCTGAATCTTGCATGAGATTTATTTTATGAGAAAAGAAATCATTGGCATTATTCTTTTTTTTATGGTCATTTTCATCCTGATCAGCCTGCTGTCCTACAGCCCGCACGACCCGTCCATCAACAATGCCAGGGCCACGGGGGATCTCCATAACCTGTTCGGCATTTTCGGCGCACATGTGTCCGGCGCCCTGATCGCCCTGTTCGGTATCGGCGCCTTCTGGCTGCCCATTCTCCTTTTGCTGCTGAGTGTACAGTTTTTCGGTAAAAGCCCGGATGGCGTGATCTACCAACGGATAGGGGGCGGCCTGATCCTGATCATCACCACGGGTAGTCTGATCGCCTTTTACAGTGATAATCTGGCTGTCTTCGGTAGCCGATTTTCATCCGGCGGTATTGTGGGCATTCCCCTGAAGTCCTTTTTGGAAGCATACACCAACACCTCGGGCGGGGTCATTATCCTGATGCTGTTGTGGTTGATCGGCTTCATTCTGACCACCGGTTTTTCCCTGGTTCGTTTTTACAGGCGTTCCCAGACGGTGCGGGCTCGAATAGGGGACAGGCTGAAAACCCTTGTTATCAAATACAGGGAACGCAGGGAAAAGAACCGCAAGCGTCACAAGGCCATCAAAGCCAAAAAGGTGCGCCAGCAACAGAAGGTCACCATCAAGGCCATGAAACCAAAACCCATCAAGAAGGTGCCGGCGCCCAAGCAGGAAGTGTTTGAGTTTATGCAGGACAATTCAGGTTTCAAGCTGCCTTCGATCAAGCTCCTGGAAGATCCCGAAGAGGGAACTGTCGTGGCGGACAAGGAAAACCTGGAGATGCAGTCCCAGCTTCTGGAGAAAAAGCTGAACGACTTCGGCGTGAACGGCAAGGTGGTCACCGTGACACCGGGGCCCGTGATCACGACCTTCGAATATGAACCCGCCGCCGGTGTTAAAATCAACAAGATTGTGAACCTGGCCGACGACCTTTCCTTGACATTGCGGGCCACAAGCATCCGGATTGTGGCGCCCATACCGGGGAAGGCCGTTATCGGTATCGAAATCCCCAATGCCGAGAGGGAGACGGTCCGTTTCAAGGAAATTATTTCTGCCGACACCTTTCAGACGTCCAAATCACCTTTGACACTCTGTCTGGGCAAGGACATCGTGGGCGAACCCGTGGTCAGCACCATGGACAAGATGCCGCATCTTCTAATTGCCGGCGCTACCGGAGCGGGCAAAAGTGTGGCCCTGAACACCATGATCAGCAGTTTTCTATACAAAGCCACCCCAGATCAGGTAAAGATGATCATGGTCGATCCCAAACGGATCGAACTGTCCATGTACGACGGTATCCCCCACCTGATTACGCCGGTGGTAACCCAGGCCAAGAAGGCAACCAATGCACTCTACTGGGCCGTCAAGGAGATGGAACATCGCTACGAGCTGCTGTCGGACATGAAGACCCGCAACATTTCCCAGTACAACAAAAAGGTGGAGAAGGCAAAACCCGAAGAGGGGCAGGACCCTCCTAAAAAGCTGCCCTATATTGTCATCATTATCGACGAGCTGGCCGACCTGATGATGGTCGCCTCACGGGAGGTGGAGGTGGCTCTGACACGTCTGGCGCAGATGGCCAGGGCGGCAGGTATCCACCTGGTGATCGCGACCCAGCGGCCTTCTGTGGATGTTCTCACCGGCATTATCAAGGCTAACTTTCCCACGCGCCTGACCTTTCAGGTGTCTTCCAAGACCGACTCCCGCACCATTATCGACGCCAACGGCGCGGAAAGCCTTTTGGGGAACGGTGACATGCTGTTCCTGCCACCCGGGGCTGCCAAGCTTCAGCGTATTCATGGGGCCTACATATCGGAGGCGGAAGTCACCAGGATAACGGAGTTTTTGCGTGCCCAGCGGCCCCCGGAGTACGATGAGGCGGTGACCGAGACACCCAAGGAGGAAAAGGTCGAGGAAGGCGAGATCGAATACGATGAACGGTATGACGATGCTGTTGCTCTGGTCACTAAAAGCGGTCAGGCATCCATATCCATGGTCCAACGCCACCTGCGAATCGGATACAACCGGGCCGCCCGCATCATTGAAACCATGGAGCAGGAAGGCATTGTGGGCCCCTCGGACGGTGCCAAACCCCGGGAAATTTTGGTGAGAGGGTATGATGATATGTAAATACTGGAAATAGATTGACATGGACGACAGTGTTTTAAAGATTGTGAACAGCGTAAAAGGCTTCTTGGACGAGGACGAGGGCCGGGCTTTGTACGCCGCCGCCCTGGAAGCGGGCCGCAACGGCCCCTGCCTCGAGATCGGCAGCTATTGCGGGAAGTCTGCGGTTTATCTCGGTCTGGCCTGCAAAAAGACGGGCAATGTGCTGTATTCCATAGACCACCATCGGGGATCGGAGGAGCAGCAGCCCGGGGAGGAGTACTTTGACCCGGATCTGTTCGACTCCCGTGCCTTTGCCGTGGACACCTTCAGCGCCTTCAGGCAAACGCTGGTATTGGCGGATCTCGAGCAGACCGTCATCCCGGTGGTGAGCCGTTCTGAAACGGTTGCCGCCAACTGGGCCACGCCCTTGTCTCTGGTGTTCATCGACGGTGGCCATGCCCTCGAAACCGTCACTGCCGACTATCATGCCTGGTCACCGCACCTGCAAGCCGGCGGCTGCCTGATGATCCACGATATTTTCGAAGACCCGGCTAAGGGGGGGCAGGCGCCCTTTCAGGTGTACCGGATGGCGCTCGAGTCGGGTGCCTACACAGAGGCGTCCCGTATAAAAACCCTAGGTATTCTAAAGAGAATAAGGGGTCAATTTATTTCATAAAGTAAAGCACCAGGCTCTTGCCGAACAGGGGGTTGAACAAGCGGTCCAGGAAACGGGTCAGCTTTGGTTTCTGCATGATGTCCCAGGTGAGAAACCGGTGATAGACATTGACCGGGCGGGAATCCTCCCTTGTGGGCCCCACCAGGCATTTTAACCACCAGTAGGGTGAATGCAGACTGTGGGCGTAGTGGGAGCCAATCAACTGCAGCCCGAGGTTTTCGAATAAGGAAACAAGCCTTTTCTGGCGGTAGATGCGGATGTGCCCCTGGTTGGCCATGTGGTATTCATCGGAAAGTTGCCAGCAAACCCATTCAGGAAAATACCGGGGAACGGAGATCACCATGGGGTGACCCGGTTTCAGCACCCTGAAGAGTTCTGCCGCGGCAGCCCTTTCGTCATGAATGTGTTCCATTACTTCAGAGCAGATCACCAGGTCGAATGCATGCCGTGCAAAGGGCAAGGCGGTGATATTGGCAACGTTCAGTCCCCAGGCACCCTGACCATGTTCGCCCAGTCGGTCATGCAACAACAGCCGTTCCCGGGCTTCGGCCAGGTCCTGGAAACTGAGGTCTGTTCCAATGGCAACGACTTTTGGATGCTGATAGGCTGCGGCTACATGCCTGCCCGACCCGCAGCCGATATCCAGCACCTTCTGGCCGGGTTTCAGCCCGGTTTTTTTGAAATCAACGGTAATCACGAATAACCTCCCGGTAAGCGTCCACCGTTTTCTGGGCCGCCTTTTTCCAGGTGAAATGTTCCTGTATGCGACAATACCCCTTGCGGCCTAAAGCGGATGCTTTGCCGGTATCCCCCAAAAGGTCCAGAATAGCCGCGGTGAGGGCCTGATGGTCGCCGGGGGGAACCAGGAGGCCTGCATCGCCGACGACTTCCGGCAGAGCTCCGCCGGTTGTGCTGATAACCGGGACGCCGCAGGCCATGGCCTCTCCGGCTGGAAGACCGAATCCCTCGTACAGCGAAGGAACCACAGCAACCGATGCCCTGGCATATTGCCGGACAAAGGTGTCATGGTCAATCCGGCCGGTGAATTGCACTAACTGCCCTATGCCAAGCGTACGGATCAAATTTTCTATGCCGCCGTTTTTTTTGGGCGTACCGACGACCACCAGTTTGATGGGCTGTTGAGCGGCGATCCGGGCAACGGCATGGAGCAGGTGGTAAAGCCCTTTCAGCGGAATATCGGCACTGTTGGTGACGATCAGCCGGTTTTCCTCACGCTTAATTTCCGGGATCGGATAAAACAGATCGGTGCTGATGCCGTTGGGCACCACGCGGAATTTTCCCAGGGGAATGCGGAAATCCTTGGCAATATCTTTTTTGGCGCATTCCGAAACAGTGACGATGCGCGGAAGGGTGCGGGAGACAATTTTCTGCATCCTCAAAAAGGAATGCCACCGCAGGTGCTTGATCTTTTTCCAGAAGGCGGACACGCTCTTCACGGCAAGGTTGCGGTCAACGGTTATGGGGTGGTGAATGGTGGCCAGGGTGGGCATTATTCTTTTTGTGGCCCAGATGCCGTAAGAGAGGCTCTGGTTGTCGTGAACCACGTCGAAATGGTGGCGGACGCTGCGCAGAACATGATAGGCCCTCAAACCGAAAGTGAACGGTTCGGGGAATCCCATGGTGGATACACCGATCCACTCGAGCAGATTGACAGGGTCTGAAAGCTCTCGCAGGGTTGGTATTCTGAAAGGGTCTTCGGGGTTGTACAAATCAAGTCCCGGAATGTGCTGGATCGGGATGTCATCGGGGAGCTGCGGGTCAGGCGGCCCTGAGATGACATGCACCCGGTGCCCCAGGTCGGTCAGCGCCCTGGCAAGGTTTTTCAGATAAACACCCTGGCCACCGCTGTGCGGATTGCTCCGGTAGCTCACGAGGCAGATGTTTAAATGGGTTTTATATGGATCCGGTATGGTCGTCAATGGTTGTGTCATGCCTGCATTTTTGAAGTTGTTAAGAACGCTTTTAAGTAAAATGAAAGCTTATGTTTCATGCTTCGTCGGGTCGGGTCAAGAAAGAAAATTAATGGTAATTAAGTCTTGACCCCCAATAGAGGCTTACATAAATTGAATGAAGATATGTTTCAAGAAAATCTACAATGTAAAAACACGGCCGGCAGCAGGACCGGCGTGTTGATCGCGGCGCTGGGGGTGCTGGCCTGCATGTCGCTGCTTCTTGTCGCCAGTTTGGCGGCGGAGCCCTCGCCGGCTGTCGAATACCTGATGCGCGAACCCGTATCCATGCTGGACTGGGGACTCGCACAGATCGAGGAAGACCTCTTTCGCAACCGTGGGGTACTGACCAGGCATGCGGAGGACCTGTTCGAACCGGAGCCGTCCATACGGGTGGCTTACACCTGGGAGGAAAACAGGATCCAGATCTTCCTGAAGCTGACCATGCAGGCAATGGTGAAAAAATCGCCCCAGCGCATGGCTGCGGTTCGGAAACATGTGGAGTTCGTGATTGCTTACCTGCGGGGAGGATTGACCATGTATCCCTATGATGCCTTTTTTCGGCACAAAGGCTTTCGGAGCAAGGAGAGCCCGCAAAATCTGGATGAAGATTTGGTGGACATCACCGACATTCACATTACGGTTCGCGACCATCAGCAGAACATCCTGAGCCGTTGCCGGGCCCAATTGTCGGGTAAGAAAATTGTCTGGTTGAACATGGGTGGATCGTAACATGGCGTTTACCTGCGAAAATATTGTCTATCGCTACCCCGGGGCTTCCACAGAGGTTTTCCAGGGGCTTTCCTTCAGGATGGCGGCGCCTGGTTTCAATGCCCTGTTCGGCCCTTCCGGTGTGGGCAAGACGAGCCTGGCCAAGATCATCGTGGGGGAGATAGACGGTTTTTCAGGGGATGTGAATGCAGAAGGCATGACCCGCCTCCTCTATTCCTACAACATGGAGCGCCTGCCCGACTGGTCCAACGTGGGAAAACACCTTGACAGAGTTGCCCCGGCTTCGGCCGGAGGCCGCAAGGACGCCCTGATTGAAGCGTTCGGCATGGCGAACTTCCTGGGGCTGCGTTTTTCACAGTTGTCTCTGGGGCAGCAGAACCGCATCAACCTCATGCGTTATCTGCTGCAGGAATTCGAACTGCTCATCATGGACGAGAGCCTGGCCAATGTGGATGAGAAGACCAGGGAAAGCATTATCCTCAACATCAAGGCCATGTTCCCAGACCGTTATTTCCTGTACATTTCACACAACGTTGTCGAGGTTTCCAAATACTGCCGTGAAATCCTGGTGTTGAGGGGGTCCCTGAAAAGACCGCAAACCGTCAGCCTTACCGGTATCGATATTCAAAACCACCAACCCTTGGACAAAGACAGGCTGGAACAGACCATGCTGGAGATCATGAATGCTTCATAGGCGTATCTACCAGTTTCTGATCATTTTTTTGCTGGGGGTTACCCTGCTCTTTGGGGTCAAATACCTCTTCGGGTTGTCCGACTACGTCATCCCCAGTCCCTTTGATTTGAAGCATACGCTCGGGATGGTGTACAAGAGCTATGGAATGGACGTGGTCAGCACCCTTACGGTGGCGATCATCGGACAGGTGGTCTCCATTTTTATGGCGCTGATGGTGGGAATTCTGGGAAGGCAGACCACCTGGTTCGGATCATTCATCAAAGTGGCGGCCTATAATGTCCAGGCCTATCCCATTGTGGCTATCGCCCCCATCATCTTTATTTTGTTCGGGGATGGTTTTTTTTCCAGGCTGTTGATTGCGGCGATGATATGCTATTTTCCCATTTTGTTATCGGTTTTGGGGATCATGTCCGAACCGGTGAAGGAGATCGAGCATTTCTACCGCATCACCGGCAGGATGCGCTGGCAGTTGGAGGTCAAGATCCGGGCTTTTGAAAACATAGGTAAGCTGACCACCGTGATTTCAGGCAGTGCGACGTTAGCTATGGCGGGCACCATTGTGGCCGAATTCATTGCCGCCAACGCAGGCATCGGCTACAGTATACGTATTGCCCTTTACCAGAGCGACCTTTCCAAAATCCTGGTCGCCCTTTTTCTGATAGGAATTACCCTGGCTGTTTACCAGGGGCTGCTGGAAGTGGCCGGCAACCTGATTCGGAGGGGCTGGACCGGGGGGCAGTGACCGGAGCTTCAGGGGCCCAGAGGACAGAGCCCCAGAGAACAGAGCCACAGAGGTCGGAGCTACAGAGGACGGAGGACAAAGGGCCGGTAGTCGGTAGTCAGTAGTCAGTGGTCAGTACAACGGACCGGAACCACAGAAGACAGAGCCCCAGAGGACGGAGGACAGAGGGCCGGAGACATGATGTCAGGTTTCGGGTGTCGGTGGGCGGTTCTTCAGAGGCCAGATAGTCAGAACTTCAGAGCCCCAGAGGAC
>JAOZRT010000158.1 GCA_029940035.1 Desulfobacterales bacterium | reverse complement strand
GCGTCGAGGTTGTTTTCTCGAACGATAGCGAAACCCTTTATTCTGGTGAATGTTTGATAAAAGACCAGAAGGAATCAGGGGATCAAATAGTACTATGTCTAAAGCCATTAAAAAATGAAGCTCAAAGATTTAAAGCAAAAAAGTTTAGAAGTAGCAGAGTAGATACTTCACCATTGCCAAATATTTTATTCAAACACCCTTTTACTAGAAAATTATGTGACTTGAGGGTGGTCAATCTCTCAGGATCGGGTTTTTCTGTAAAAACAAAACCATCCAGCAACTTATTTCTACCAGGGATGATACTTCCCATGGTTGAAATGAATTTTGCCAATAGTTTTAAAATATTTTTTACTGCTCAAGTCATATACAAAAAACACATCAAGACAGAGAAGGGTGAAATTAATAAAAGCATTATATATGGATTGGCGGTTCTTAACATTAGCAGTCATGATCATTTAAAACTTTTATCATTTCTTCATCAGGCAAGTGATAGCAACTTATATATTAGCAATAGCTTAGATATGGATTTGCTTTGGAGGTTTTTCTTTGAATCCAACTTTATTTATCCAGAAAAGTATAGGTTTTTACAATCTAATAAAGCAGAGATAAAAAGTACATATGAAAAGCTTTATTCTAAAAAATCCAATATTGCGAGGCACTTTACATATCAAGAGAATGAGAAGATTGCGAGCCACCTTGCAATGATCAGATATTATGACAATACCTGGTTAATTCATCACCATGCATCTAATAGAACAGTATCATTTAGAGCAGGTATATTAGTACTAAATCAGATAGGTTTATTTTCTAATGATTCACATAGCTTATATTCAAACCATATGAATTATTTGCTTTGCTATTTTAGGCCAGAAAACAAATTCCCAAATAGAGTATTTGGTGGGGCTGCGAGAACAATTAATGATGGCATGAAATGCTGTTTGGAGTCTTTTTCTTATTTTCATTTTAAAGAACAATCCAAAAATAGAGTAGATGCATCTTGGTCGTGGGGATTAACTAAAACCGACAACGCTGATGTAGAAGAGCTGCAAGCATTTTATGCACATAAATCATCTGGGTTAATGTTAAAGGCGCTTGATCTTGCAAATAATTCTAATGGAAAGGACTTATATACTGCATTTAATGAGGAAGGACTCAAACGTTATAGATATTTGTTTTCGTTAAAATATGAGGGGCGCTTAAAAGCAATAATCATGGTCAACATTGCCGATGTTGGATTGAATCTGTCAGATCTTACTAATGCCACGACGATTATGGTAATAGACCAGGACAATTTGAATTACGATATTATTAAGATGGCTCTATCTTTGTTATCCGCTCAATTGAAAATTGACAACTTTCCAGTTTTGATTCACCCAAGTAACATCGTAGATAAAGATTTAATAGAAAAGGAATACTGTCTTTGGATATTGGACACGCAATACGGAGACAGATATTTCAATTATGTCAACAGATTAACCCGGTTAATTTAATTGAAGTAGATCCCCTATCCTTATACTCAAACTAGAATAGTGACGATTTACCTTTGCTTCTGTGTCAATGCGGGCGAAGCTTTTTATGTGATTAAAAAGGCTGGTCTCTCAGAGATTAAATTTCTATACTGCCATTAGTGATTCATCAGTTATGAAAAGTACACCAACCCAAAATGATGACCCTATTTATAATAGTCGGATAATTAATAATTATATAAGGTTAATTAAAAAAGACTATTCATATGTCGATATCCAAGAGTTATTAAAATTCGCAGAAATGACATTATATGAAGTGGCTGATGAAGGTCACTGGTTCACACAGAAACAGGTTAACCGTTTTCATGATAAGCTCTCACAATTAACTAACAATGAAAATATTGCTAGAGAAGCAGGGCGTTTATCCGCATATTCTGAATCGGTAGGGGCTATGCGGCAATATATTTTGGGTATGGTCAACCCTGCTCAAGCATATACATTGTTCGGTAAAGCCGCAGAAAGAATTACAAAATCTACGAATTACAAGATCAAAAAGCTTTCAACAAATAAAGTTGAAATCACGGTCACTCCCCGCAAAGGTGTCACTGAACAGCCGTTTCAATGTGAAAACAGGTTCGGATTCTTTGATGCCGTAACAATAGGATTCACCAACAAACTGCCGCAAATTGAACATCCGGAATGTGTATTCAAGGGAGGGAAATCCTGCCGTTATATTGTTTCCTGGGAAAAAAAATTTTCAGATATTTGGAAAAAAGCACGAAACTTTGCTCTCTTATTTTCCGTGGCAATCTGTATAGTAGCCATCTTTATTCACCCCGTGGTTATGCTTTCAGTCATTTTGCCATTATCGGTTTTGATTCTATTTCTGTTGAGTTCCATAAGCGAACGCATTGAAAAAAATGAGCTGAAAGCAAGTCTCAACCATCTCAGAAATTCAAGCGACCAGCTCGTAGAACAAATAGAGACAAACTATAATAATGCCCTGATGACCAATGAAATTGGGCTGGCCATCAGCAGGCATACGCGCAGTGAAGACATTCTGGCGAATGTGATCCATGTGTCTGAAAAAAGATTGGATTTTGACCGGGGTCTTATCCTCCTGGCCAATTCGGATAAAACCAGACTCGTTTTTCGGGCTGGTTTCGGGTATACCGATGAGCAGGAAAGAATAATAAAAAATACCGCCTTCCACCTAGACCGGCCCGAATCAAAAGGTGTTTTTGTTGTTTCTTTTCGCGAACAAAAGCCCTTTCTGATCAACGATATAAACGATATCGAAAGAACACTTTCTCCACGCAGCCTTGATTTTTCCAGAATTCTTGGTATAAAATCCTTTGTCTGCTGCCCCATCGTTTGCGACAACGAATCATTGGGCATCCTGGCCGTTGACAACCTGACGTCAAAACGCCAGTTGATTCAAAGCGACATGAGCCTGCTTATCGGTATCGCTTCGGTGTTGGGCATCAGCATCCGTAATGCAGCGTTGATGGAAGGTCGGGAGCGTCAGTTCCGATCTCTGCTTCAAACATTAGCAGCCAGTATTGATGCCCGCGATCCATTAACATCAGGGCATTCGTTGCGCGTGACTGAATTTGTTCTGGGTATCTGTGATGAAATGAATCTCAGCAATGAATATCGCGAGATGCTCAGGGTCGCAGCACTTTTACACGATTATGGGAAAATCGGTGTTCCCGACGCCATATTACTGGCACCCAGGAAATTAACTCCAGGTGAGTTTGAAGAAGTAAAAAAACATTCTGAAAAAACAAAGCTGATCCTGGACCAGGTAAACTTTGAAGGAATTTTTAGCCAGGTTCCTGAAATTGCCGGATCTCACCATGAAAAATTAGATGGGACCGGATACCCTAACGGTCTCAAAGGCGACAAAATTCCATTAGGTGCCAGGATCATTGCTGTAGCTGATTTTTTTGAAGCCATAACCGCTAAAAGACATTACCGTGATCCTATGCCATTTGAGGAGGCAGAGGCATTGCTTCTGCAGAATGTTGGCAATCATTTTGATGAAGAAATAGTTTCATCTTTTATGCACTTCTACAAACGTGCATATAAAGATTCATTGAAATAAGCTAAAATTAGGTCGATATACCTACGACATAACAATTCGGTTTATAATTAGCCTACCACGAAACTGCACTTCTTCGTCCTCCTGACCGAAGTTCACCACTTCTTTAGGCCCTTGCAGTTTTGTGGTAATTGAAACTGCCGGATCTTGTTGTTCGGATCACTTCAGGGTTATTTGGCCATGAGTTGGGCGATGGCCTTTTCCAGGCCGTCAATGGAAAGCTCGAACATGGGGAAGACACTGTGGATGGTGTTGATGGTCTGGGTGTAGGACCACATATTGGTCTGGATCGGGTTCAACCAGACGCTGTGGGTAAAGGTATCCGTCAGCATCTGTAGGCAGTCGATGCTCCTTTTGCCGCTGCGCTCTTCCAGGTGGATGGAACCGTCGGCGGCCATCAACTCATACGGCGCCATGCTGGCGTCCCCCACGACAATAAACCGCGTCTCGGGGTCGGAACGCATAAATTCTTCGATTTTAACGGGTTGTTTGTAGCGGGCCGCGTCTTTCCAGAGCGTGTTGTAGATGGTATTGTGGAAAAAATAGGTCTTGATTTCCTTGAACTGGGCCCGGGCATAATCGAACAGGGTCTGCACCACCTGCACGTAAGGATCCATTGACCAACCGCCGTTGTCGATGGCAATGATGACTTTGAGCCTGTCTTTCAAATCACGATCGAAAATGATCTCGATTTCCCCGCCGTTGCGCATGGTCTGATAAATAGTCTCATCCACATTGACCCGGTCCTTGGGGCCCGATGGGATCATGTTGCGCAGCCGCTTTAACGCCTCCCCCATCATGGCCTGGGTCAGGGGCCCATTCAATGAATAGTCCTTGTAGCGTCTGTCCATGGCGACTTTGACCGCGGATTTGTTACGGGATACGCCGCCGACGCGCATTCCGCCGGGATGAAAACCGGAATGGCCCACCGGGCTGGTTCCGCCGGTGCCGATCCATTTGCTGCCCCCGTGGTGTTCTTCGGTCTGCTCCTTAAGCCGTTCCTTGAAATATTCGATCAGTTCCTCGGGGGACAGTTTCTTGAGCTTTTCTTCGTCCATGTCCAGGGCGTCGGCCATGGTTTTGGGATCTTTCAACCACTCTTCGAGCATGGCCCTAGCCATTTCATCAAGCTCGAACCCTTCATAATCCGGCATTTCCGCACCCTTGAAATGATGGGCAAAGACCTGGTCGAAAAGATCGAAATAGCGCTCACTCTTTACCAGGATGGAACGTGCCGACGTGTAGAAATCATCCAGAGAAGCAATGAGCCCCTTGTCCAGCGCCCGGTGAAGGGTAAGAAAAGAGGTGGGGCTCACCGGCACGCCGGTTTCCTTCAGCTTGTAGAAAAATTCGATAAACATAAATTTTCATGACCTTTCGTCCAAAACGAAGCATGAAACATCCGTTATAACTGGATTATTCAATTGTTGATTCTATGCAAATTAATGAAAATTTATTAAATTCGCTCCGCTTTATTCGGTGACCTGAATCGAGCGATTGTCAAGGTTGCCGCAGCTACAAGGAAGATGCTGTTTCGCTATAGTGGTCTATGCGGTATAGCATCTGACACCGTAGATGCGGTAAGATTGGCAATCCCGAAGGGTTTTAAATTGTAAAAAAACAAAATGATATAGTTCCTTTAAAAAGAAAAAGCTATTTTTACAATTTAGAACGATCGGTTCAGGTCAAAAAAGTCTTCTGCGCTCAGTCCGCTGCAGCGCCCGGGCGTAATCCTGGCTCTTTTTGAAGAGCACTCCCAGAAAGGGTAGGTCTCCTTTGGCCAGTTTCTTGGGTTTGAAATCCGGATCGGCGTCGAGCGCCCGGATCCAGTTGATCAGCTCGCGCGTTGCCGGTCTTTTTTCGATGGCATCTATTTCCCTGAGGCTGTAAAAAGTCTCGATGGCGTTTTCCATCAGGTCCGTATCCAGGTCCGGAAAATGGACGCGGATAATTTTACGCATCATCTTGGGGTCCGGAAAGGCGATGTGGTGAAAGTTGCAGCGTCCCAGGAACGGGTCGGACAGATCTTTCTTGGCATTGGAGGTAATGATGATAACCGGTCTGTTCCTGGCCGCCTTTGTCTTGTCGATCTCTATAATATCGAATTCCATCTGGTCGAGGACATCCAGCATGTCATCCTGAAAATCCGTATCCGCCTTATCGATCTCGTCGATAAGCAGGACCGTCCGCTTGTCCGAGGTAAATGCCTGACCGATTTTACCCATCCTGATGTACTCTTCGATATTGCTGACGTCCCGGCCCGAATCGCTGAAGCGGCTGTCGTTGAGCCTCGTCAGGGTATCGTACTGATAAAGGGCGTCCACGAGCTTCATGCTCGATTTTACGTTCAGAACGATGAGCGGCATATTGAGATTTTCGGCAATCGCATGGGCCAGCATGGTTTTGCCGGTGCCGGGTTCCCCCTTGAGAAGCAGGGGCATCTCAAGCGCCATCGATATGTTGACGATACCCGCCAACTCTTCATCCAATACGTACCGGGTCGCCCCGGTAAAAGAACTTTCGTTTTCAATCGCTACCATAAATCAACCTCTTTTCTAATAATTTCTGAAACATCCCTCGTCAATTTAAGCACCTTTTCAGCAAAATCAAGCGTCAGCGACCCGGCGCCACAACTTGGCGTAATCAACGACTGCGACAGAACCGCGGCTGTTTCGATTCCCAGGGCAGCCACCCGGTCCACTTGGTCAAAAAAGTGCGCCGCCAGGGACTCGGCATCTTCCCGGGCGATGTCTTCCGGGTTCAGGGTGGGCACCAATCCCCAGGCCAGCACCCGGTCGGATCGGAAAAACTCGGTAATGTGGTTTTCGTAAAGGATAAACCTGTCAAAGTAGCTATAGGCATCGAAGTTGACGATATCTGCCTGCGATTCCATGACCATGGACCAATCCGTGTTGGCGCAGACGTGGATGCCGGTCACCCCCCCCTCGGCATGCACGGCCTCGAACACTTCGTCGAGGCAGGCGCCAACATCTTCTTTTGACAAACCAATGAGCTCGGAAGAGCCGAAACCGGCCAGGGCGGGTTCGTCTAAAAATATCACCACGGGCAGGCCGAAGATCGCCAGTTGGCGAACCTGCCATCTGGCTTTCATGGCGATTGTTTTGACAGCAGCATCCCTTACCTGTTCGTCAAATAATATGGCACGACCATTTTTATCTTTTAGCCCTGTACCAAACGTAATCGGGCCCGTGATCTGCCCCTTCACCGCCAGGGGCGCCTCCTCCATATGTTCGATCCGGCCGAGGAAATCAAAAAACCCCTCGGCTTGCACGGGCGTGAGGATAAACGGTGATTCGTCAAAATCCAGGCTGCCATCATTTACCGCCATGTATGCTTCGTAAAATTTAACCAGGGCAGCGTCGAAGGCAGGTCCTTCATTGTCCACAAAAAGGGTGTTGCCCCTTAAGGCAAGGCCCGGCAAACCCGGAGCAAATTGTTGTATCATCCCCCCGTTTGCCGAACCCGGCATCTGGACCCAGTGCGGAATGTGGGGGGTGTAGGTCATCACCAGGTCAAGCGCCTCATCCCCATCCATTGAAGGAAGGCTCCCTATGAGGGTCGGCCGACAGGCGGCATCGAAATAGGTCATGCTATTCTCCATGTGGCTGCCGCGCTGCTAAACGGCACAGCGCAAAAAAATAGTCTTTCACATTAACGGTCCAACCTTGTGGACACCCCCATCGGTTCAATGGGCAATGTCGATGTTGTGTGACATGTTTATCAGAAAGCGAGCGTGAGGTAAACCTGGGTTTGATATGTTGTTATGAAAAAAAGGCCGCCTCTGGTTTGCCAAGCCTTGTATGTTATTGACCAATACCTGCAACAAATGAGGTGCGCGGTTGCAACATTTTTGCTATTGATGATTATCCTTATATGCGGCATAACGCATTCATTCGGGTCATTGGCCAATAACTTCACAAGCCCCTCAAGAGGTGTTACCCATGCAGGACAAAACCAAGCCAATCGACTACAACACCCTGTGTGTGCTGGCGCTTGTCTTTTGGGATTTGTCACTTTTATCCCTTACAAAATTGGCGACAGTCAGGCAGAAACCAAAAAGATTTTCTTTCTCAATAAATCAGAAGTAGATAAAAATATTTGAAATCATCGTCGCGGACTGACAACACTATTCAATGGTTATGAAAATCCTTTTGAAACTGACGGTTGCCGCAATTATTTGCCTGCTCTCACTTGCAACAGGGAAATATGTGCTTGCCGATTCCCTGAAAAATGCCAGCCTGGAATCTGTTTATGGGAATACCTTTTTCATGGCATCCTCTGGCAAAGACGAAATGGGAGTAAGGGGGCCCATGGGCTGGCACTACTACTGGGAGGATGGCTACCTCACAATCGAAAATCGCAACGCAAATCTTTATTTCATGATCAACGGTCAGGTCCTTGGCGATGCCGGGTATCTCGATGCCGACGACGAACTGCAAAACGCCTTTCCCGGTTTTACCGGCAGCAATGCTCTTTTCCGTAAATTGAATTTGTCCACCTACGCTAACTTTTATGATGTCGTCGATTTCAAAATCGGTATTGACTTTGCCAATGTTAGAGACATTCAGGACATCTGGATCCGCTATCTTAAGCACCCCCATTTGAAAAACATCAGGATCGGTAACTTGAAGGAGCCGTTTTCGCTGGAGTACCTCACCAGCATCACGCGACTCACCTTCATGGAAAGGTCATTGCCTGATTCTGCTTTCGGTGCCGGCCGTAATATCGGTATCCGCTATGACAGTCAGGGCGATCTCAAACGGGTAAATTTTGGCGCAGGACTGTTTTTAAATACCGGTTCCTTTTCAGATTTTGGGGAAGCCCAAAACCAGATCAGCGAAGCCAACGGGTTCGACACGACGTTGCGGGTGTTCGGCCTTTCCCATTATAAGGAAGGCGGAAAGAAGCTGCTGCACCTTGGCCTGGGATACAGCCATGGGGTGCGCAATGAGAACGATCTGAGTGAGTTTAGAACCCGGCCGGAATCCCGACTGACCGATGAAAGGCTGGTGGACACAGGACCGATCCAGGGTGCCAGCCAGGACCTGGTCACAGCCGAACTGGCTCTGAATTCAGGACCCTGGTCCTTCCAGACGCAAGGCTACTATCTCGCCCTGGATGTAGACGCAGCTGATGACCCGCATTTCTGGGGTTATTACTCGATGTTAAGTTACTTTCTTACCGGTGAAAGCCGGAGATACAGCCAGGCCCTCGGTATTTTCACCGGTGTTGAACCCCAACCCGTCTTCAAGCCTTTAGAAGGCCACTGGGGTGCCTGGGAACTGGCCCTGCGGCACTCATATGTGGACCTGAATAACGGAAACGTCAGTGGAGGCCGTGAAAGCAATATCACCACCGGGCTGAACTGGATTTATAATCGTAACGCCCGGTTGATGTTTAACTATGTCCGGGTCTGCTATGTAAAAGATCGGGAATCACCACCTGTCGAAGATGGTGCCGCCAACATATTTCAGGTTCGTTTACAGTTCATATGGTAGGCTCAATTGGCTCGGAACCATTGCCAAGACTTAATGAACTGTCTTGAGGAGAGGACAACGGAAACATGCATGAAGATGAGGGTATTATGCATTTCCCCTAATGATAACCTTTTCAGAAATATCAGGAAAAAAATGACTGCCATTACAATCGATGAAAAAAAATGCCTTCAGGACGGTATTTGTGCGGCTGAATGCCCCGGCCGCCTCCTGCAGGTGGAAACAGGTAAAAGCTGCCCGTCACCCACACCTGACTTTGAAGCGTACTGCCTGCAATGCGGACACTGTGTGGCTGTCTGCCCGACCGGCGCCCTCAGTCTAGAAGGATTAAAACCCGATGACTGCAGACCCATGGGCCCGGATTTGCGGGTGACACCTGAACAGGCGGAGCAGTTTCTGACCGGCCGCCGGTCAATCCGTACATATAAACAGAAAACCGTGGCCAAGCCCATTCTGGAAAAACTTCTCGACATTGCCGGCGCAGCCCCTTCCGCCAAAAACCAACAGCCCTGGCATTGGATGGTTGTTCAGGACCCGCAGGAGGTTCACCGCCTGGCCGGCATGGTCATCGACTGGATGAGGGGTTTGATTGAAGCCAAGCCTGATATGGCCGTAGAAAGAGGATTCACAAGGGTGGTGTCTGCCTGGGATAACGGCGAGGAGCGCATCTGCCGGGGGGCGCCCCACATTATTATTGCCCATGGGGACAAAGACTGGGGCTTTGGAGCCGAGGACTGCACCCTGGCCATCAGCCTGCTCGACCTTTATGCAACCAGCCTCGGTCTCGGGTGCTGCTGGGGGGGATATTTTTACAGCGCCATCAACTTCCATCGTCCCCTTTTCGAGGACCTCGGACTGCCGGATCACCACAAAGCCTATGGTGCCGTCATGGTCGGCTACCCAAAATTCCGATACCGCAGGATTCCCCTTCGCAATCCACCGCGTGTGAGCTGGAAATAAAGGCCGGCAATGCTTGCTATTAATCTGTCGCTTATTGCCTGTTTTTGCTGGGGATTATCCCAATTTTTGGCCGGCGTTAAAACCCGCAGCCTGTCTGTTCTGACCTTGATGGCCTACACGAGCATTGCGGGATTTTCTGATCATCTTGGGCGTCGCCATGATATCCACATAATCGCTTGTTCCAATCGATTATGTTAATTTTCATACCCTTAAGCGTGCAACGAAGCTTGGAACCTCCTTCATTTCCAGATCATACCGACCTTCACTTCAGGCGTATCCATGAAAATAAAATTGGACTTTTTTCTTTATAAACTATATGAATTGTGTTGCGAGTTACCCTATCCCATTGAAAGGATTAGATAAATCCATA
>JAOZRT010000157.1 GCA_029940035.1 Desulfobacterales bacterium | reverse complement strand
TTATAATACGCTTCGGAAATTTGTGTTTGGGGGTTGTTTCGACAGATATGGCGCTATTAGACGGCAAAACTTGTATTTCGCTGTAGCGTATGCACCTCATTATTAAGTCTGTCCTCAAGCAAATCCTCAGTCACTTCGAGATCGTAACGAGTCTGCAGATTTAGCCAAAACTGAGGTGACATACCAAAAAAACGTCCCAAACGAAGAGCAGTATCGGCAGTCATAGCTCTTTTTCCATGCACAATTTCATTTATACGTCTGGGAGAGACACTTATATCCTTTGCCAATCGGTACTGACTGAGTCCCATGGGCTCTAAAAACTCTTCCATCAGAATTTCGCCAGGATGGATAGGAGGAAGCTGTTTGTTTTTCATATTATCTCCTAATGATAATCGTTAATTTCAACCTCATACGCATCGCCATCACTCCATTTAAAACAAATTCGCCATTGATCGTTTATGCGTATGCTATGTTGACCCTTCCGGTCACCTTTCAATGCCTCCAGTCGGTTACCCGGTGGAATTCGCAAATCATTTAATTCTGGTGCAGCATCAAGAATCACCAATTTTTTTCGTGCCATGTGCTGAATATTTTGTGGTAATTTGCCTGAACGTTGTCTGCTAAATATTTTTTCTGTTTCTTTGTCCCGGAAAGACTTTATCATGGCAGAAATAGTAACGCATCGCGATAATAACGTCAAGCGTTAATTCTCGGTTAGGTATGCATGCCGAACGTGGTTTTATGAAATAGTCCATGGCAAAAGGAGCGTGACCGCAGATACTGCCCTGCGTCTATCGACCTTTTTTGGCAATTCCGCATCATTCTGGCTTGGGCTTCAAATGGATTATGATCTTGATGTAGCCCAAGATACATCGTTGGCTAAAATTAAAAAGCAGGTCCAGACGATGGCTGCGGCATAACATTCCCTTTCTTTGCACATGAATATTTTTGAAACTTAAACCTGAATTTCCACATGAAAACCGTTTTTAAACAAATAGGCTGCCTGGGCGTGTTCATTCTGCTATGGGTCCCGCTGGCCCATGGCCAGGGGGCAATTATTGGAACCACACAGATGGAGCTCGAAAACGGCGAGGTTGCCCATGCCGGAAGGGTTAGGGTGCTGCTCACGACCACCCCGGTCGCCATTCCCTCCCTACCCGAGCTGTCGTCCATGAACACCTACCAAAAGATGGAATCTATCCGTACCCTGCACATGGATTTTTTCATTAACGTGAGGCAACAGATGGCGCAATTGGATTATCTGTTTGACAGCACCCTCACCGACCCGGATGGGATTTTCCGGTTTACGGCATTGCCGCCTTGGACGTACTATATTGTTGTCGCGTTTCCCGCCATGATCGAAAGCTACAAAGTCGCCTGGCAGGTTCCCGTGGAAATCAAGCAGGATGAGGTCGTGAAAATGGTGTTGAACAGGGCCAACATGGCGGTGCCCACGTACACCCGCAATAGAAATTAGACTGTGTCGGCGTGTAATGCCTACCCTTATTTAATACCCTCGGATTCCCAAAAAAATACTTGACATCGGCCACGCTTCGTTTATAGTTCATACTATGAACCATTTGGACGAAAAACTGATCTCTAGAATATCCGATCGTCAGCTTGCCCAGTTTCAGCAATTGATCACCAAGCTCTATCAGTGCTGCCAGGACAGAATGCGTTACCAAAGCGAGCGTTTCAGTCTGCCTGATGCCGAGATCCGCTGCCTGCTTCTGTTCGGTGAGGAGAAATACCTGACGCCTAAAGGCATTGCCGGGAAAATGAACCTCGTCAAAAGCCGTATCTCTAAATTGATTTCCAGTCTGAACAAAAAGGGATTCATCCAGAAAATTGCCGATCCGGAAGACTCGCGCACCATCCTGTTGAGCCTGACAGCCCAAGGGCATAAAAAATTGAATGAAATCAATGATTTTATAAACGAAACCCACCAGGAAGTCTTACGCCAAATGGAGCCGGAGCAACGCAACACCATGATGACAAACCTTGAGCTGCTGAAAGCATCCATGGAATCCATAAAGGAGTTGATGATCTAATAATAGCCAATCAAATTAAATGATTATATATGATATCATTTTAGGGAACTTTTTATTAGTTTGCATTGGAAACTAAAACTATCCATATTTTTAGATAACCAAATAAGATAATTTATAGTTTATACTAACAACACCAAGGAGGACACTATGTCTACAATCGAAGAACAGGTAGCCGAGCTTAAAGCGCAGTTGGATGCCATGCAGAGCAAGACGCCGTCCAACAAGCTCTCCATGATCGTCTTCAGCGGCGATTTGGACAAGGCCCTGGCCGCCTTTATCATTGCCACCGGCGCCACCGCCATGGGTATGGAAGTGGTCATGTTTTTTACCTTCTGGGGAACACCGATATTGAGAGCGGGCAATAAAAACGTGGGTGGGAAAGACATGATGGGCACCATGTTCGGGACCATGCTCCCTAAAGGCGCCGACAAAGTCAAACTGTCGCAGATGAATATGGGCGGCATGGGCACCGCTATGATGAAATCATTGATGAAGAAAAAAAATGTGGCCTCACTTCCGGAAATGATCTCCCTGGCGGAAGAACTGGGAGTGAAAATATATGTGTGTGAAATGTCCATGGATCTCATGGGATTCAAACGTGAAGAGATGATCGATTATGATGGTCTTAGCTTTGCAGGGGTGGCGACCTTTCTTGAAGAGGCCCAGGATAGCAAGGTGCAGTTGTTCATCTAACAAATTTTCATGCCCATACGTGCACAAAGAAGCATGAAACATTTATTGTCACCCAATTGTTCGTATATTTATTTTTATCAACCCATGAAAATTTGAAAGGAGAAGAACTATGCGTGATGACATCAATGTCGACAAAGCATTGGATTTGAGCGGCCTCGCCTGCCCCATGCCGGTGGTAAAGGTCAGCAAAGGCATTAAGGAAATTGAAGTCGGCCAGGTGCTGGAAGCCACCACCACCGACCCGGGGTCCCTTACCGATTTTCCGGCCTGGGCCCGCACCAGCGGAAACGAAATTCTCAAGACGGACCAGGACGGCGACACGATCAAGTTCTATATCCAACGAAAAGCCTGACCGGCTTTTCTTCGATTTGAATTCACCTGGATTCACTCAATGGCAATGGAGGTCGAACATCTTGACGAACGCCATGACACGTCAAATAGCCCAGGTGAATTCAAATCTATAGGAGGATGGTTTGCAATCCCTATATTACTTTATTCTGGTTCCCATGGTGTACTTCGCCGTTGCCGTTTTCATCATCGGGACATGCGTAAGACTTTTCAACATTTTCAAGGCGTCACCCCACCCCACCACCCTGCAGATCTATCCGGAAAAAAAGAGCAAATTCCTGGGGACTCTCTTGGATAGCCTGCTATTTCCCACAATACGGCGGCACAAGCCGCTTCTGTGGGTATTCCTGATGGTTTTCCACATCGGTTTGATCCTGCTTTTCATCGGTCACCTGGAACTGATCTGGGATTTGGCTATTTTCCAGATCATCCCGCACGACCCTTTTCTGGGGAAAGGCTATTTAGGCTTGATAATGGCGGTTTGCCTGCTTTTTTTTCTGTTTCGCCGGATGCTCTCTCCGGTGAAGGAACTTTCCGTGCCTGAAGATTATTATCTTTTGATCCTGCTCTTTCTGATCGTCACCTTTGGAAGCGAAATGGATTGGGCGCGGCGGATCTATTTTTACGAAGAGCTCACCGTAGAAGACTATCGTGATTATTTTGTCAGCCTGCTGGTATTTAAACCAGAACTTCCAGATGGGATCATCTTTTCAGGCCACGCCTTCATGTTGGTGCTGCATGCCTTTTTTGCCAATCTTTTTCTGATTTTTTTTCCTTTCAGCCAGAGCATGCATTCATTTTTATCGCTACCCATCAATAAATTGAGACGAGGTTAACCATGGACCTGGAAACCCGCAACGAACTATTAAAACTGTTCAAAACCAAACTTAACCAGGCCATGCGGCTCTACCTTGAAACCTGCACCCGCTGCGGGGTATGCATCGAGGCCTGCCACGTATATGCCTCCACCGGCCAGGTCAAACACATCGCCGCCTATCGGTCGGAAATCATCCGGCGCCTGTACAAAAAACATTTTAAGCTCAGGGGAAAATTCTGGCCTTCGGTAGGGGAAGCCAAAGAACTCAACGACATGGCCCTGGAGGAACTTTTCGAAGCAGCTTACTCCTGTACCGGCTGCCGGCGCTGCATGGTCTTTTGCCCCTTTGGCATTGACACCCAAATGCTCATGTCTATTGCCAAGCTGCTGCTCATCGGCGCCCATACCGAGCCGGAAATTCTGACCCTTCTGGCCGACACCTCCGTTGAAAAGGGCAAGTCCATAGATCTTTTCAAGGAGGGCTTTCTGCAGGGGATCAAAAACCTGGAGAAACAAGTGGTTAAGAAATGGGCCCTCGAAGCGGGTGAAACCGCCATTCCGGTGGATGTGGAAGGGGCGGACCTTTTGTATGTTGCCCTGGCAGGGGCACACTCCATCATCCCAGCCGCGGCCATCTTCAACGCGGCCGGAGAAAACTGGACCCTGAGCTTTTTTGAAGCCGTCAACTTCGGCGCTTTCGTAGGGGATCCCACAAAAACCAAACTGATCCTGGACCGCATCATAAAAGAAGCCCTGCGCCTGAAAGTCAAGGAGGTCTGCATCTGCGAGTGCGGGACAGCCTATCGGGTAATGAAGCATCTCTCCGGCACCCAGCCCTTTACCGTATCCTCCATCACCGAGGTGCATGCCCGCTATATCAGGGAAGGCAGAATCAAACTGGACAAGTCCAGGTTCAACCAGGCGACCACATATCACGACCCCTGCCAGATCGCCCGCAATGCGGGTATCATGGAAGAACCCCGGTTCATCCTCAAACATCTCACCGACGATTTCAGGGAAATGTCGCCGGAACCGGAATACAACTGGTGCTGCGGGGGCGGGGGCGGACTCGTGGCCCTGGGTGAGGAAACCCTGGATTTTCGCATGAAGTCCTCCCGGGTCAAGGCTGACCAGGTCAAGGAGACCGGTGCCGCCATCCTGGCCACTGCCTGCGAAAACTGCCATACGCAGCTCGACAACCTCAACGATCACTACAACATGGGGGTGGAAGTCAAGTTTCTTTCATCCATGCTGGCAGATGCCCTGGTACAGGACGGCTCTCGTCGTGTCCAGCCGATTTGATAATGCCCTTAAAATCGATTTTATTTGACTAATTCCCTTGCCTTCACTAAGAAATAGTCAAACAATAAAATGCGACTTTGTCCATAGGATGCGAAAGGTTACCTGCCAATCGTTTGGCAGGCTAAAATTCCTGCTCCTTGATCAAGTTGCGCGGTATTTTCGAATTTTGCCTGAACATCCTTAAAATTCTAATCACTGTGCTTTCGTAAAACAGAATTCTATGCATACTTATAACGCATAACGCAGGAACAGACACAAAGGAGGGCCAACCATGGATGTACAATCGTTTACCGCCCAGGATCTTTTTACCTGGCTTGTGGAAAAAGAAGATTTTCTACTGCTTGATGTGCGCAACGACGAAGAGTTCGGACGCTTCAAGGTGGAAGGTCCTTACCCCATCGACATGGTCAATGTGCCTTACATGGAATTCATAGAACACGAAGAAGAGAGCGTGGCAAAAGTGCCTAAAGGGAAAAAAGTGATGGTTGTCTGCGCCAAGGAGGGATCCTCAAAATTCGTGGCCGAAATTTTGATTAATCACGGGTTTGAAGGTGTCGCCCATATGCTGGTGGGTATAAAGGCCTGGGGCAACCTGCTATCGCCCATCCGTATCGGCGGCGGCAGTGACTACGAACTTCACCAGTTCAGACGGCCGGGCAAGGCATCCTGCAGCTACGGTCTCGTCTGCGGCACCGAGATGATGGTATTTGACCCGGCCAAGAATATCGATGCCTACCTGGAACTTGCCAAAAACAAAGGCTGCACCATTACCCGCACCTTCGAAACCCATCGCCAGGCAGACTACATCTCCGGCAGCATGGCGCTGAATGCAAAGCATGGCGTGGAAATCGTCGCCCCTGAAGTGGATTTCCAGGTGGCTACCTTTGATTTTACTCCGGCTGGAGATAAAACCGTGTACCGGTTCAGCAATGGCGGGCCGGAAATCAAAGCCATTCACACACCCGGGCATACACCCGGCAGCACCAGTTACCTGATCGATAACCGCTTTATCGTGGCCGGCGACACTGTTTTAATTTACTCTATAGGCCGTCCCGACCTGGGGGGCATGGCCAAAGAGTGGTCAAAGCTGCTCTTCGACACCATGACACATAAAATCTTGAAGTGGGACCCCTCGATCCTGGCCCTTCCCGGCCACTATACGGACTGGAAAGAGGCCAACAACGAGCTCATTTTCATGGAATCCCTTAAAAAAATCAAGGAGATCAATGCCGACATCTACGCCATAGAAGATGAAGATACCTTCTACACTTTTATCGAGGCCAATATGCGTCAACAGCCGGAAGAGTATGCCAAAATCCGTGAGATCAACGCCGGTTTAGTCACAGTTGACGAGGAAAATGCCGATATCATGGACCTCGGCAAAAACGAATGCGCGGCCAGCCAGATGGCAAAATAGATTTTTCATATGTGGCTTTATGTAACTGTGCCAGAAACAAAGTCAAACCTAATTTCCTGGTGAAGTATTGCGGTCTTGAAAATCTATTTTTATAACAACAAAGGAACGAGAAAAGGGAGGGGTATGGCCCCTCCCTTTTCTCGTTCCTTTGTTGTTGACAAATAGGGTTTTCCTTTATATTTGTTACCCTTTGTACCAGCTGTGAACTAAAGTCTGCGGTGCAGACATTTTCAATAAAACGGAAGGAAAGGAGAAAAAAACAAATGTCAAATTTGATTCCACCTCATGGCGGAAAGGGTTTAACCTGCTGCCTACTTGAAGGCGCAGAACTGGAAGCGGAAAAGAAAAAGGCCGAAGGCCTTAAAAAAATTGAGATTTCAGCCCGTGTAAAAGGCGATCTCATCATGATGGGCATCGGCGGGTTCAGCCCGTTGACCGGCTTTATGACCAAGGCTGACTGGAAAGGGGTGTGTGAAAACTATCTGATGGCCGACGGCACCTTCTGGCCCATCCCGGTAACCCTTGACGCCAACCAGGAAGACGCCGATGCGATCAATGCCGGCGACGAAATCGCGCTGTACGATCCCGAGGGCGATGAGATCATGGCCACCATGCAGGTCACCGAAAAATTTGAGATGACCGAGGCCGACAAAATATTCGAGTGTGAAACGTGCTACATGGGCGAAGGCACCCCCACGGCAGAGGAATTCTGGAAAATCTCCAAGGATGACCACCCGGGTGTTCAGATGGTCATGGACCAGAAAGCCTTCAACCTGGCCGGCCCCGTAAAAGTACTGAGCGAAGCCGAATACCCCACCAAGTACGCCGATGTTTACGCCCGCCCCGCAGAATCCCGCAAGATGTTCGAGGATAGGGGCTGGAGCGACGTGGCTGCCCTGCAGCTGAGAAACCCCATGCATCGTTCCCATGAATATCTGTGCAAAATCGCCGTGGAAGTATGTGACGGTGTTTACATTCACTCCCTGGTGGGCAACCTGAAGCCGGGCGACATTCCTGCAGATGTCCGTGTAAAATGCATTGACGCACTGGTTAAAAATTACTTCGTGGAAAAGAACGTCATCCAGGGTGGTTACCCACTGGATATGCGTTATGCCGGTCCGCGTGAAGGCCTGCTGCACGCAACCTTTCGCCAGAACTACGGATGCTCCAAGATGATCATCGGCCGTGACCATGCCGGCGTTGGTGATTTCTACGGCATGTTCGAAGCCCAGACCATCTTCGACAAGATCCCGACCCCCGAGGGTGAAGGCAAGGCGCTGCTCTGCCAGCCCCTGAAGATCGACTGGACTTTCTACTGTTACAAGTGCGACGGCATGGCTTCCATGAGAACCTGCCCACACGGCAAGGAAGACCGCGTACTGCTTTCCGGCACTATCCTGAGAAAAATGCTCTCCGAAGGCGGGGACCTGCCGGATCACTTTGGTCGTGACGAAGTCGTCGCCATCCTGCGCGATTACTACGAAGGCCTGACCGAAAAGGTCGAAATCAAGACCCACAAGGCCGCCCTGGGCGACTAAAGCTAATTTTGCCTGGCGGCAAAATTAGTCAACGCGGCTTCGCCGCTATACTAAAATGAAAAAGGGAGAGACAATTGTCTCTCCCTTTTTTATTTTACAGCTTCTTTTGTTATATCTTTTATCTTGGCGTTTTCCATGAGTCGGATGAATTTCGGGTTGGAGAGCAGTGCGTGCATGTCCCCGGCATTGACGGCCTGCATGACCTCGGGATCCTGCAATATGGCCTGGATTTCAGGCTCATGCTGCAGGCCCATGATCATGGCCATGATCTGTTCATTGGCCATGATCGACTGCTGCATGGCCTGCATATCAGCCGCGTTTGCCTGGCTTCCCGTCGATATTCCTCCATCAGGCTCCTTACCGACCGCGGTTTTTGATCGAATACTGACAATCTTGGCACCATCGATTTTCAGCGTCCCCATGCTGCTCGATTGAATCGTCCAGACCTTGCCGTCAAAAGAGACCACCTCGCCGGTGATGACGCTGCCGTCGCTTAGCTCGATGACACTGGATTCTCCCGCACAAACATCCTGCGTTATTAAACCCAGTAATAACAAGCCAATCAAAAACAACCCCTTGTTACGCCCAAAACGTTTTAGCACCATATTATTCATCCTAAAGCGGGCCGTTCATTTTCTTATAGCGTTTGCCAGAATACCTTTCCGTATGCCGTAAAAGGCTGCCGCCTTCCCTTTATTGAAACAGTACATATTTGTGATGATCGATATAAGCTGTCAAATAACCTTGCAATCATATTTTAAGATGATCCTCCATAGAACATCCTGTTTATTTCTTCATCCTCATCTAAAAAGTCATCGGGTATTTGAATCTGACCTGCCAGCAACCCCAGTTTGCGCTTTTTTTTGGGTTTATGGGCCACCAACTCCACAAGCGGCAGGTTATTCTTGGCGATGATTACCTCTTCACCATGATATGCCATCTCAATCAACTTGGATAACTTTGTTTTCGCTTCAGATATATTGACAATCATTGCGTCCTCCTTCTTCCTAAACACCGGAAACCAACAACCCAACGATACCCATTCAGACCAAGTTGGTCAAATTGTTTTGTGGCATCATGTTCCATTTCCTGGCCAATGCCAACCCATTGTAAACCAGGTTGAAAGCCAAATCATAGTCGCAGGCAACCATCGGCCCCTTGCATACCGCTTAGGAATTCATGCTCCCCTATTCATCATAATAACCTGGCATTGGCGATTTCTTCATCCAAGACCACAACGATGCTGGGCAGCTTGCCATAGGATTCCGGCTTGAATGCCTGCATCAGGTCTTCGAGATCGTCTGCCGTAAAACCCTCTTGCTGGGCATAATAATCGATGACCGTTTTGAAATTCTCTGGATAGCGTTTTGCCGCCCGGCGAAAGGGTACATCCGAAATGGTGTCGGATTCAAGATAGCTCATGACCACATCTTCAGCATATGCCATTCCCAGGTGCATTTCCGGATTATCAAACACTTCCACAAACAATCGATATTCCTCAAGGAAAGTCAATGACTCCACAGGGTCACAAAGCATGGCTGCATCTTTGCTGCGCAGGAGTTTTTGTGGCAGCTCTAGTTTTAAGGGCTTGAAGTGTCTGCCGGTCCGCTTTTCGAATTCTTCGGCCTTGGTCAATCCGGTTTCCGGATCCTGCATTTTAAAAACTTGATGGTCAAAAAAATCTTCATGACATTGGCGTATTTCCTTGCCGGTGCCAAAAACCTCATCCTTTCCGAAATAGCTGATGAAGTCAGCATACATTTTGCGCACGGCCTCCCGGCTTTTCTGAAGTTTTTCAGGATTATCCGCCAGCGCTTTTGCAGGATTTTCCATCTGCATGCGCGCTGCTACTTGATACATTTTATTCCTGACACGATCATTGCCGTCTAAAGGAATTGGAGAAAAAGCACCTGAAAAAATATGAACCCCGCGCGCTGAAACGATGCGCCCGATAAAAAAATCTCCCTTAAAAAGATCAATCAATGGTTCCGATATATTGGTTGCAAAAGCCTCGTATACTCTTTCATTGATTAAATTTTTTACAAGATAACCATTTTTGAGCCTATCCTTGATCTCGAACAGCCCTTCGATTACTTGTTTCCACCCTTTAATCAACTCTCGAACATCGCGGCTCATTTCGTCCTGATAGGTTTCCAGAAAGCGGTCAATAATAGTTTCTCCGGACATGAGTTCACTTTCCAGTATAAACCAGTCCTGAAAATTGATCCATTCGCCTTTATCTTTGGGCTTTTTCTTTTTTCCAAAACGGCTTTTGCGTGCCATTTCAAAATCTTCTTTAAATTCAGGGC
>JAOZRT010000156.1 GCA_029940035.1 Desulfobacterales bacterium | reverse complement strand
CGCTTTTAGCGTCTTGTCATTACCGCGAAGGCGGGAACCCAGGTGGCTCTTTCATAATATCATCTCCCCTCCATTATTGAGAAGTTACAACGCGGTAGCCTAAGCGGCCATTTTTTTTGGTTTTGATCAATGAAAAATAATAAAGTCATTCAAGTGCAAAATCTGGTTGCGCAGTATGGCGACGACCTGATCCTGGACAACATCAGTTTCGATGTCGCCGAAGGGGAAATAGTTGTCATCCTCGGCACCAGTGGCAGCGGCAAATCAACCCTTCTGAAGCATCTCATCGGCTTACTGCAACCCCACTCCGGTTCGATCCGCATTAACGGCAAGGACATCGCCACCAGCGATCCGGATGCCCAGCACAATGTTTTTCGGGATATTGGTGTTCTCTTTCAAGGCAGCGCCCTTTTCGGATCAATGACCCTTGCCGAAAACGTGGCCCTGCCCATCCTGGAATACGCAGGCCTCCCCAAAGATGCGGTTATCAGGCTGGTTCAGTCAAAATTGTGTCAGTTCGACCTGCTTGAATACCAGGAATACATGCCTTCGGAAATCAGCGGCGGGATGAAAAAACGTGCCGGTTTGGCGCGAGCCCTGGCCCTCAACCCCAAAATTCTGTTCCTGGACGAACCCACCGCCGGACTGGATCCGGTCAGGTCGGCTGAGATAGACGAACTGGTTTTGAGGATCAATGCCTCAGCCAACACCACCATGATTATCGTAACCCACGAGCTCGACAGCATCTTTAACATTGCAAATAGAGTCATCATGATCGATAAAGAGAAAAAGGGAATCATTGCCGACGGGGATCCGCGCTATTTAAAGGATCACAGTCCGGATCCCGTGGTCAGGAAATTTTTCAACCGTAAGCTGAACCCGGATCAATTGAAGAACCTCGCGGCAAGCCGCGATGAATCTTCGACCGTAAGGAATTCTGTCTAATTTTTATTCGCTCGCTTACCCGCAGCAAGCTGCGGAGAATGCGCTCGCAATTGCGGTTCACCCCATAGTTGCAGCGTTGGGATTCACTCTCGTTTGAACGCCCGTTTCGGCGAAACTGAACTGGAAACACTCATTTTGGTTATAGGAATTTTGAATCTGTATGGCTTCCGTTAAAACAAAACTGGCCGTTGGTGTTTTTGTCGTCGCCGGGTTCATCATGGTTATTTTTGCCGTGATTTGGCTGGGCATGTCCAACTATTTGGAAAAAGGAAAGTTTTATGTTGCCTATTTCGATGAATCGGTCCAGGGCCTGGATCGCGATTCCCCGGTTAAATACCGTGGTGTTTCCATCGGTAAGGTTTACAGCATTGGTGTCGCCCCTGATGCGAATCTGATCGAAGTTGTCCTGAAAATAGAAACCGGTCTTAAGCTGGACAAAAGTATCGCAGCCCAACTAAAGGCCGTGGGCATTACCGGCATCATGTTTGTGGAACTGGAGAAAAAAAAACCTGGCGATCTCCTGGTGGCACCCGGCAATACCTTTGAATCAAGCTACCCTGTCATCGACACCCGGCCGTCTGAAATAAAAAAAATCATGGAAGCGGTAAACGACATCCTCCAGGAATTCAAGAAAATGGATGTCAGTGGCGTTTTGGATAGCTTGCGTTCCATGCTTGCCAAATTGGAGCAGACCCTGGATGATGCCCAGTTGAAAACGCTTTCCAAAGAGATGCAGGTCACCATCCGGGATATCAGAAGCTCCATGGACCCGGAATATTGGACAAGCACACTCGAATCCGTTGGAACGGCTGCGGACAATATCGACGCACTTTCCACCGAGAGTCGTGAAACCATTGCCAAAGCCAATGCCACCCTGGAAAGCTACGACAGGCTGGCCAGGGAGAACAAAGACGAAGTTCACGACCTGCTTTCAGACATGCGCACCTCCCTTGACACTGTCAACAAACTTGCGGGCAACAGCAATGAACTGGTCCTGCAGTCCAACCATGAAATTGTTAACCTGATGGGTGAGATCAGGAAATCGCTCAGAGAATATGATAAGGCAGGAAAAAACCTCAACCGGTTCCTGGAACAAATTGCAGACCACCCCTCACAATTGTTTTTGGGAGAACCACCCCGGGAAGAACCATTGGAATAGTTGGTTTTCTACAATCAGTATCTCCCGATTGAAGAAAAAAGAAATCAACTCTCTGCATCTCGAGTGAACGAAATGAACGGGTGGTAAAATATATTCACGCACCTAATCGCATAGCAAAGCTTGGACCTTCAGCTTAGCTGAAGGTTTAAGTGGAAACAAAAGTTTTATTTCTAATGAAAGGATGCAGAAAAAACATGCAAAATAGAATTTTAACCTCGGCAATATTGCTGAGCGTCTTTATCGTTCCGATCATGATCATGAGTGGGTGCATAAACACCAAACACGCCCCCCTTGAAATCCATTACTACACGCTCGAGTATGACCCACCCCCATTCGTAAAAGCCAACCAACTGCCGTATACTGTAAAAATAGAGCAATTCCAGACATCGCCGCTGTATGATTCAAATCGCATCATCTTCAAAAAAGAAGATTACACAAGAGACGAATACGCTTATCATAAATGGCGTGCCCATCCCGGCGAGTTAGTCTCCTTTTTCTTAACCAGGGATTTCTCTGAAACCGGTCGTTTTCAAGCAACCCTCTATTATGAATCCAACCTGCCCTACACGCATCTTATCACGGGCGTGGTGGAAGATTTTTATCTTCAGGCCGGAGATTCCGGCAAAGCAGTCCTGTCAATTACCGTCAACCTTGTTGACAGTACGCGCCGCAACAACAGCAATGCCATACTGATGCAAAAAAAATACAGACTCGGCATCGAGACCAAAACAGGCGGTCCGCAGGGTCTGGCCAACGCCATGAGCACTGCTATGCAGCAGATATCCGAGGATATCCTTATGGATGTTGCCGATAGACTTGAAAAATATTGAATATCCAATGTCCAATGATCAAGTAGGGGTGCCCCTTGTGGGTACCCGAACGACCACAGGCGATTCGTGAAAACGGGCAGACACAAGGCCTGCCCCTACAAGGCCTATAGCCGGCCGCCTTGTAGCGCGGGATTTATCCCTGCCAAGCCGTGTTCACTAACAAAAAGGTTTGAAACGGCATTTTGTTAAAATGCTGTTTCAGCTCTTTTTTGTTAGGAGCGACACGGATTCAATGTGATAGGTGTGCGGAAACAGATCAACCGGCTGAACTTCCTCGAGCCGGTACTGCTCGGACATCATAGACACATCCCGGGCAAGTGCGGCCGGATTGCAGGACACATAGATTATTTTTTCAGGCAGCATGGAAAGGATTCTGCTGACAACATCCTTGTGCATACCGGCTCGTGGAGGATCTACTACCATGACATCGGCGGGTCGTTTCACCTCCTGCAGACAGTCGCGCATATCTCCTTTGATAAACCGGCAGTTGGTGATGCCGTTCGCACGGCAGTTGTTCTCCGCATCCTTGACGGCGCTCTCGACCTGCTCTATGCCAATGACCTCTTGGGCTGCATCGGACAGGTAGATGGCAATGGTACCCGTGCCACAGTACAGATCCAGCACCGTCTCATGGCCTGTAAGGGCGGCATATTTTTTTACGACCGCATACAACTGCTCGGCGCCGGCTGTGTTCGTCTGAAAAAATGAATTGGCTGATATATTGAACGCGTATTTTCCGATTCTGTCGGTTAAACAAGGCTCGCCACCCAACAAAATCTCTTTTTGACCTACGGCTACACCGGCTTTACTGTCAGTAACATTGTTGACCACCGAGGCGATTTGAGGATGTTTTTCCATCAGTTCGTCAGACAACAGCTGAAGGGCTTCCCGGTTCTCTTCCGCTGTCACTAGATTGACCATCCAATTGTCAAGGGCAACAGAATGACGCAAGGACACGAAACGCCAAAAACCGTTGTGGTTTCTCAGTCCATAGACAGGCAGGTGCGATGCCTTGATATACTGGCGCACGTCATCCAGAATACGGTTTCCCATATCAGGCTGCAGCAGGCAGGCCCGGATGTCCAGCACTTTGTAAAATGTCCCGGGAACATGGAGCCCCAAGCCCATACCGGCTTGCAGCGGATCGCTTGTTTCCATCTCCTCTGGAAGAAGCCAACGCCGTTGGGCGCATGTAAATTCCATTTTGTTACGATATCCGAACACCTTTGGCGAAGGGAGGGTATCCAATACCGGCACATCCGAAAGACGGCCAATATGCTCCAGCGACTCCTGAACATGCCTTTTTTTATACGCTGTCTGCTGTCCGTATTCAAGGAACTGCCACTTGCATCCGCCGCAGGTCCCGCTGTAAGGACAGGGCGCCTTGACCCGCAATGCCGAGGGTTTTATCAGCCGTTCGACCCGGGCTTCGGCATAGGATTTTTTTTTCTTGATAATGCGCACATCCGCCAAGTCGCCCGGAACTGCCTGGTCGATAAACAGCGTGTAGCCGTTCAGCTTGGCTAACCCTTTACCGCCAAAGGCAATGTTTTCGATTTCAACCTCAATGATCTGGTTTTTCTTGACCTTCATAATTTTTTTGTCACACCTTTTTTGCTGGCAAAACAGAAACTTCGTTTTCTCATAAGATAATCTGGAAATTCTTACAACGATGAAGTATGAAAATCAAATCAGATGGTTTCAACCTGGCAGGCAGACAACAGGATCTTTTAGACGCCATACGACTGGTACGTTCCCAGGAGACCTGCAACGGGAATATCGGGCTGTTCGGAAGCAGCATGGAGGGTGCGGTGTGTCTCTCGGTTCATGACGCTGCAGACGTGACTGTCATGGTCACCTTTGCCGCCCCTCTGCACAGCCGTTTTCCACATACTGTAGACCATCCCCTGAAATTGTCATTTGACATTACAAATAACGTCCAAGGGGTCCATAATATTCATATCTTTCACGGAGAAGAGGATGAGATCGTTCCCCTTTCCCACGCCAGGATGCTGCATGCACAGGCGTCCGATCCGAAAAAGCTGACCGTTCAATTGGGAGGTGACCACCGCATGAGTGATACCGGGCACCAAAATGCATTTATCCGGCAAAGCGTCAAATGGTTTGCAAAAAGCCTTTCTTAATGATGGCCCATTACCATTAGGATGCCGGAAAGAAATGGCTTTGGGTATCTTCCTGGTGATGGCTTTTAATAGCGGCGAAGCCGCGTTACATAAAGGTTGCGTAGCAACATTTATTATTGGATCAGCTTGCTGACCGCCTGACCCCGCCACTTCCCCCTTCCGGAAACGGTTGGGATCTGGTTTTCTTCCAAGTGCCTGGCAATCTTTTCGTAGCTGAATCCCTGCTCTCGCAACCCTGTAATCGTGGATACCAGCTCTTCGTGCTGCATGGTTTTCTGCGATCCTGTTTCAACGACAGGTTTCTCGACTTCCGCAACTAAGCGTTGTTCCTCGGCCTGGATGCCGTCATCGTCAGGCACAGACTGTGTTTCTTCCTCAACAGGTTTGCACGTATCGTTTTCGCAGAAAGACTCTATGCTTTCCAGAACCGGAAGGGCATCTGCCGTACCGCCTGAAAGCTGCTTTAACAAGGATGCAATGGATTCCATGGCTGCAGCCTTGCGTTCCTCAACCTCAATGAGCTTTTTGCGGTCGTCATTCTGGGACTCGAGAAGCGTTTTTATGGTGGGTAACAGTTTATTAATGGCAGCATAAGCTTGGGCTTGCTCATTCGGTTGACCACGATAGGGGGTTTTTCTCTTTCTATCGGAATTGTTCATCCTATCGTTCGGCCTGTAACCTGGTGATTCATAATTTCTTCTATTTCTATCAAAGCGTTTGTCTTTATTGCTTCGAAGACTGTGAAGAAAATCGTTCATGTAATCCTCCGTAATATTTTTTAAGTTGAATGTAACGCATGTATAGAGATTTCGAGATGTGGATTTGTTGCATGCGTTGTCGTGTGTATCAGGACATGATGTGTTTCAAGCCCTGTACACGGTTGGCCTTTGTCAGTCTTTTAATTCTTGCCTTGGAAGCGGTTATTAAATCCAATCTAACACCCGGTTCCAGCATGTAGGACTCCTCAAAATATTCACGTATCCCCGATGTTTGCTGCGCTTTTTTGCCGATAAACGCCCTGTCCAGGGCGCGATCTGAGGTTTTTAAAAACGCTTCTGATAGAGGAAATCTCTGAACGTATACTTAAGAATGTCAGGCAGGATGTCCGCGTTGGCTAAACATCACACAGCATTTTTGCTTTGTCAACACCAACAAAACAAAAAAATACTGATTTATTTAATATTTATTAGAAACAGTCCTCGTCCTGTAACGCGTTATGACCATACCGATGTGAATATGAGACCATGAGCATCCATGCGTTAGCGATGTTTCCAATGTTAAAAGACCATTGTTAAACCATTGAATCAGCCTTACCTTCATTCCTTTCATCGAACAGACATGCGTTTAGATGACGGCTCTTGGCTATGGCAATCAGCCAACACTTAACTTTTCCGGCTTCTGGCTTCTGGCTTCTGTCCTCTCTGGGGCTCCGTCCTCTGTGGTTCCGACCTCTGGCCTTCTGTCCTCCGGCCATGGACCAGTTCGCGAATGTTCTGACGGTGACCGTACATGATAAACAACACCGTTAAAACAGCCCCCGCGCAGCTCCAGAATTGGTATCCGCCATGGGCCATGGTGGCCCCTGCCAGAATCAGCACCATGACAAACGATCCGATGGACGGGATCCTAAAGCAGGCAAAACACAACAGCCAGGCCAGTGCCGATAAGAGGACGGCATAAGGGGCCGTGTACAGGGTGAACCCCAGATAGTTGGCCACGCCTTTGCCTCCCCTGAAACCGTGAAAACAGGGGTACCGGTTGCCCACAATCAGACCGAATCCGATCCATGGCACCCAGCCGTAGGGGAGCAGCATTGCAGCCAGCATGGCCACTGCTAATGAACGCCCCATGTCAAGCAACAGCACCGCAGCTGCCATCACAAACCCGCTTTGCCTGTAAACATTAGTCATACCGGGATTTCCGCTAAAAGAATCCCGGGGATCGCCCTTCCTGGTAAGTTTGGACACAAGGATTGAAAAATTGACAGAACCGGCGAGATAAGCGGTTATGAACAACAACAGGGGCATCATCTTGCGGACGGCCTTGTTTTTTGGAGAGTTTCCAGTTTTAGGAATTCGCCGTACAGGTCACGGAATCCCTCGGCTTCCTGGGTTCACCCGTATGTATTGTCTTTGGGGTAGAAGTAAACCACCACATGTTTGCCTTTAAAGTCTTTCAAATTCACCATCTTGCTGGCCGCATCCGGCAAGCTGAACGCTGGTGCCGCCTTCCCTTCTAGTATACCCATGTCATCCTTCTTGGTTGAAAGCGGCATTCTGAATAGCTTTCCTTTCTGAAATACAGAACAATTGCTATTGCCGTGAAAACCCCGGACAGCCGGTCATCAACCCGTGTTTACGGCTCACCGGATATTCACGGCAAATGCGTGGTTTTACATCGTGAATTCGGCAAATCCAGCGATTCTGAGCCGGAAGGTGCTCCAGGAAAGGGCATTGCCGGGCTAGTTTTCCGGTTGCGGCTTCCACCCAGATACGATAAATTGGCTTGCCGTTGGACGTGCGGGAAACGCCCACCCAATCGAGGATGTCTTGTCGCCCGATTCGTTCCCATTGCTTCACATCCGCTGGCGTCAACGCATCGTGATAATCTAAAAAAATGCAGCAATTTCCGCACTGCCGGCAGGAAAACCGCTCCATATTGGTTTCTATATGTATGCCTGCCCGGCCGCTTTCAGGGTCCGTGCCCGGGAAAGCCCGCGCCTGGAAAACACGCGCACATACGGCAACCATGACCTCGGGTTCATAATCCTTTTCGTGCAAGGTTCTGCACACATATTCACTCAAAGCAGCCCCGTCCATCCAGACCATTTTGGACCCCGGTTCTGCGGCAACCCATCTTCCCCTTTTTTCACTGTCCTGCTTGATAACGGCGTTCCCAGCGGAAATTACGCGTAAAACTTCGCTGAACAGCATGACTTGCGGTTCATATCGACGAAAATCAATGCAGACCGCTTCCAGTGCCTGCTGCAGGGTTAGAAAGATGGTTTCTTTTACACTCATCCCCCCCTGTCCTTAATGCCGGTAAACACCCATTTCATAAGCCAGTACAATGCCACTGGGCCAATTCCCACATATAAAAACAACGCCAGGTCTTTTTTCCAAGGCTGAAAATAGGCTGCCACGACCAACGGATAAATAATCGATATGGCAATGGCCAGACGCATTCTTCCGGAAAGCGTAATCATTTTTTGGGAGATCAGCACCTGGCGCTTGGCCGGCATCATACGTGGGACAAAAAAGATTCCCGCAACGATGGCGGCAATGATCAGGATCTCATTAACCCCGGACATTCTTTCTCCTTATAGTAATTGGGTGTTAGATGAGGGTTTGAAACTATTTCTAATACCAGCTTATTTAAACGTTGTCCATTTATAGCTACTTGAATACAGCGCTTTTTCGAGAGCGTTTATAAATTGGACAGAAAAGTCTCCGGCACAGGCCCGCGTTCTATTGCCCCGGCCGGATACCGCGTAGTTTGCTTGCGTGCCTTTTTAGTTAGACAGGCCCTTCTGACGTGGAATCGAGGGGGTTTGATACGGGTAAGTCAAGCTTCGCAAAAATCCAAAAAATAGGAAAAATGGCGATTGTTTACAAATAGGAAAAGGATATTCTAAGAATAAAAAGGGGCTACATATTTATGTAACCCCTTGATTTTATGGTGCGCCCGGCAGGATTCGGACCTGCGACCTACGGATTCGTAGTCACGTTTGACACTTCCCACAGGACTCCCACCATTTTCCCAAACCTTTCCTTTTGATTTATTATCAACACGTTACAAAGGAGCGTTTTGGGAACACTATGGGATACCCATGGGATCATTTTCGCATTTCCTTGACCAAACCTTGACCACATATTATGGTATCGGTAATTTTAGCAGGGTGGTAATGTTCTCCATTTATGTAGGTGTCAGGGGCACCCTGAATATGTATTAATTCCGGCGGTTTGAAAATGTTTCATTGGTGAGCTGTATCTTCTTTCACTAAGGTTAATTTTTAAAGCTTTTCTTCCCTCTTCTTTCCTTCTTATTTTATCATCTTATTCCGTATCTACAATGGTTCCATTTTTTCTTAAGATTGAACCGAGGAGGAACAAGGTCAATGGGATTATTTACAAGGAAAAAATGTTGTCCTTTTAGAGAGTTATTCCATCCGGATCCACGAAACGCCAAACGTCAGGAATATTGCAGAAAACCCGAGTGCCGAAAAGCCAGTAAAGCGGCCAGCCAAAAGCGGTGGCAGCAAAAACCTGAGAACCAAGATTACTTTCGAGGGCCTGAAAATGTCAACCGTGTTCAAGAGTGGCGAAGGGCCAATCCCGGGTACTGGCGCCGCAAACCCAAACCAAGGGAAAATGCGTTACAAGATCTCTTAATCGAACAACCCGTTGTTTTACTTGGTCTAATTGCCAATTTTACCGGATCTGCGTTACAAGATGACATCGTCAAGACCGTCCGTAATATGCAAAAATTAGGGCTGGATATTGTCAACCATTCAACCCACAGCAAAGGAGGACGGCATGATAAAAAAGTTTCCTATCAATCCCGATCGTATCCGAAAGGTCCCGCGCCACTTCAGTTGGATCGATCACCGACTGGTCCGTAGCCGGTATATCGAACGCTGTAGCCCCACGGCTTCCACTCTGTACCTGTTTTTGGTCACCGTTGGTGATGCCAATGGACTCAGCTATTACGGTGATGCCTCCATCATCAAAAGGCTATCCGTGGATATAGTTGCTCTTGCGGATGCCCGAAACAACCTGATTCGCGTCGGCCTGATTGCCTGGCAAAAACCCCTATACCAGGTGCTGGCTTTGGATATTGAAAAGCATGAAAAACCGGCACCGCGCTCTAACATGGAAAATCCGCTTTCTCTTGGCGACATCCTTAAAATAGCCAGGGAGGGCACATCATGATCGATTATGAAACCTTTGTGAAAATCAAGGTGTACAAAGACCAGCACGGTCTTAAATGCAGCCAGATCTCAAGAGAGCTTAATCTTGATTATCGGACGGTTGAAAAGTGGCTCGAAAAAAAGCAGTACCAGCAAAGAAAATCTTTTCGGCGTCCCAGCAAACTTGATCCATTCAAAGGGCAGATCCAACGTATGTTGGAAACGCATCCATACACGGCTGCTCAGATCTTCCAGCGTCTGCGGGAAGAAAACTTTGACGGCGGCTACACCATTGTCAAAGAGTATGTTCGCAAGGTTAGACCACCTGCGATCAAAGCGTTTTTGAAGCTGTCTTTTGCCCCCGGGGAATGTGCTCAGGTCGATTGGGGGTCCTATGGATCGGTCAGCGTCGGAGAAACCAGGCGAAGACTGAGCTTTTTCGTCATGGTGCTTTGCTACAGCCGCATGATGTATGTGGAATTTACTGCCAGCCAGAC
>JAOZRT010000155.1 GCA_029940035.1 Desulfobacterales bacterium | reverse complement strand
ATCGATGCCGTGGCCACCGAGGAACAGTTGGAGCGGTTTGGCGATAAGTGGGCTGCCATGGCCATCACCGAACCCGAGGCTGGTTCGGATACGGCCTCCATTAACACCACTGCCGAACTCGACGGGGAGGAGTGGGTTCTCAACGGTGAAAAGATTTTTGTCACCGCCGCGGAGAGGAGTGAGGCCGTAGTGGTCTGGGCCACCATCGACAAAGCAGCCGGCCGGGGGGGTATCAAGTCTTTCGTGGTGGAAAAAGGCTCTCCGGGGTTTAAGCTGGATCACCTGGAAAAAAAGCTGGGTATCCGGGCCTCGGACACCGGGGCTTTCGTGCTGAACAACTGCAGGATACCCAAAGAGAACATCCTGGGCAGCAGTGAAGTCAAGCAGAAGAAGTCCACGGCCGGGTTCAAAGGCGTGATGAAGACCTTTGACAACACCCGACCCCATGTGGCGGCCCAGGGACTGGGAATCGCCCGTGCCGCCCTCGAGCTTACAAAAGAAAAACTTGAGGAGGCCGGGGACAATCTTGACTATCGCAAGAGCCCCAACAATATCAAGAGCAGGGAGAAAGAGTACTACCTCATGGAGGCCAACCTGGAGGCTGCCAGGCTGCTGACATGGCGGGCGGCCTGGATGGCGGACAACAAGGCAAGAAACAGCATGGAGGCTTCCATGTCCAAGGCCAAGACCGGGCGCGCGGCAACCATGATCACCCAGAAGTGCTGTGAACTGCTGGGGCCGGTGGGCTTTTCCTGCCACGACCTGGCCGAGAAATGGATGCGGGATGCCAAGATCATTGATATCTACGAAGGCACCGGCCAGATTCAGCACCTGATCGTAGCCCGCCAGTTTCTCGGGTTGAGCAGCAAGGAACTCAAGTAGGATATCCAGTGACGGGGAACCCGAAGAAAATCAGAATTGCCATCAAGTATTGTGGCGGCTGCAACCCGGAGTTTGACCGCGTGAAGGCAATGGCCGAAATGCTGGAAAGACTATCCAGGACCGTGGAGGTCGTTCCGCTGGATGATGAACGTGCGGAGATGCTGGTAGCTGTCGAGGGCTGCCCGACAGCCTGCGCCGATCTAAGCGGCTTTAAAGGAAAAAAGATCGTTGTCTTGTCAAGCCGGGAGGCGGTCGAAAGCTTTATACTGGAACCTGAGACGGTGAGAAGTCGGCTGCCAGAAGCAGGTTGCAGATAATAAACATCAAAGTGACAACTTTTAATCAGGACTTGACCACTCAACCCGGGGGACAACCATGGCGCACAATGAGCCGCTCAATCCCAACTTCAAGGATGCATTGCTGAACCGATTGCCGGAGAGGATGGCTTTCTGGGGGCTGCTGGGCATCGAGTTCGTGGACGTGGAAACAGGCTGGGCAAAAATGCGCATGCCGTTTGCCGAAAAGCTGACCAATTCTGCGGGTATCAGCCACGGCGGCGCCCTTTTTACCCTGGCCGACTCGGCCGGCAGCATGGCCCTGGTGAGCATGGCCGCCAAGGGGGAAGTCGTCACCACCGTGGAGATGAAGATCAATTTTCTGAAACCGTTCGACAATGGTGAAGCAGTGGCCGAAGCCCGAATCCTGCATTGCGGCAAGACAACGGCCCTGGGCGATGTGGAGATCAAAGACCGGAACGGCATCCTGATTGCCAAGTGTTCGGCAACCTTTCTGCGACAGAAAGAGGGCTAACTTTTATTTTGCCCCCAAATGCGTTGGAGAAACACAAAGGCCGAGAATTCACATGAGAGCTCATAGCTCACAGCAGGCTGTCAGCTACCAGCTATGAACTATGAGCGATTTTCAAATATATTTGTTAATATGACTACACACCCTTCCAACAGGCAGCCAGAGGCATATAAATGGCTAATCCTGGCCTTGTCGACGTTCACGTTTACTTTTGTGGTGGCCATGCCCCAGATGTCCCTGCCGGTTCTGTTTGCCGAGATTTCCGATGACCTGGGCCTGAGCCTGGTGCAGGTTGGCTGGATATGGGGCATCGGGTCGGTGCTGGGCATCCTGGTGGGGATCATAGGCGGTTCCATAGGCGACCGTTTCGGGCCGAGGCGAACCTTGGCGGTGGCCTGTGTATTGATGGGCATTGCCGGTGCGGCACGGGGCCTTTCCAGCGGTTTTGCCAGCCTGGCCGTCACGACCCTCATTACCGGCCTGGCGCAATGGTCGATCCCCATGAATATCCACAAAACATGCGGGGTCTGGTTTCCCAAAGAAAAGCTGGGCATGGCCAACGGCATTGTATCCATGGGCATGGCCCTGGGATTTCTTTGCGGATCGTTTCTGGCGGCCACTATTTTATCCCCGCTGCTGGGCGGATGGCGGCACGTGCTGTTTGCCTATGGCGTGGTGGCCATCCTGTTCGGCATTTTCTGGTGGCGCACCCAGGAGAAGACCGGCAATGAAGATGCTTTGAGTGAACATAAAACCGATTTCCGGAAGGCTGTCTTACACGTGATGCAGTCGCGCAATGTGTGGCTGTTCTGTATTGCGACGGCCTGTGTTTCGGGTTGTGTCAACGGGATGCTGGGATTTCTACCGCTCTATCTGCGGAATCTCGGATGGGCGCCGGTGGCAGCCGACAGCACCCTGGCTTCTTTTCATGCAATGAGCATGGTATTTGCCATTCCCGTGGCCTTACTTTCCGACCGCCTGGGCAGCCGGCGCGGCATGCTGATGGCAGCAGCCGCACTGATTTGTCTGGGGACAGGACTTTTAGGGGTTGTCGGCGGGGCCCTGATTCCAGCGGCCGTGTTGATGGCCGGTATATCCCGTGACGGGTTCATGGCCATTACCATGACCGCCATCATAGAGGTGAAGGGCATTGGCGCACGCTTCGCCGGGACGGCCATTGGATTGAACTTGTCTGTTATGGGCATTGCCAACGTCTTTTCGCCGCCCATCGGAAACTGGTTGGAGCGGTTCGGCCCTGGGGTACCCTTTTTATTCTGGGCCTCGCTCGTGGGGGCGAGCCTGTTATGCTATCTTTTCGTGCAGCGCACAGGGGGCAAATCCTGAATCAACGTTGTCTCTATAATTGGTGTTTGGTATTTTGTGTTTAGTGTATAGTGGTGCAGGCTACGAGTTGCAGGTTGCAAGTTTTTCCTGTTTTCAGTCTTCAATTCTCCGATCTCAGCCCTCTGGGGCCCTGGTTCTATGGTGTTGAGTACCGGGTTGCTCATAGCTATCAGCAGGATGCTCTTCTGCTTATAAAAAAATGAACATCGAACACCCAACGTCCAACGTCGAATATGGTTTATCAGTTTATGGTATTCAGCATTTCAGGACATTCAGCTAAGGGCAAAGAGCCAACAGTTCGATGTTCAGCGTTGGATGTTCGATGTTGGACGTTAATTTGTTTATCTTTCGTCCTCTGCTCTCCGGCATTCCGGCCTCTTGGGGTATGATCACCGACCATGATCAAGCTTCCTTGTGGGATGAAAAAAGAGTCATCAGCCGGTAGAATACGTCAGAAACATAGACAATGCCAACCACCGCCCGATCCTCGACCACCGGGAGTCGCCGGATATGTTTCTTGATCATGATTTCCGCAATGACCATCAGGTGGGTGTCGGGCCGGACGGTGACCACCTCTGTGGTCATGATGTCATCAACCAGAATGGATCGGATGGTTTGCAGGCGATCCCTGTAGATTTGAGCCGGATCCAGGTCTTCCATTTCCCCGAAGATGGCTACATGCTTGGGCTGCACAAAATTGAGAATATCATACATGGAAAGCATGTCCACCAGCCGGTCATCATCGTCGGTCACCATCATGCCGAAGATCTTTTTTTTTTCGCCTGCCGAGGCTTCCTGAAAGGCGGACACCGCTTCGGCGATGGTCTGCTGCGGATGAAGGACATTAAACCGGGTATCCATAAAGTCACTGGCCAGCATGGGTACCTCCTTTTTGCTATGCAACTTCCATCCCCTCGCTGAAGAGGATCATGTAGAGGATGTACCCATAAGCGATCAGGGAAAGGATGGCAAATGCGGCGAAGTTGGTTCCCAAAGGGGCGAGCACAATAGCCGTGGCCCAGTGAACGGCGATGACGGCCTGGGAGTGCAGCCTGATGGGAAAGTGATCTTTCCTGCAGATGACCGCCAGGCCGCTCAGGTTCCAGCCATAAAGTGCGGCAAAGGAATGCATACGCAAGAAGAATTTCAGGTTCTGGTGGTTGTAGTCGGGGCTGAATTCCAGGGCAACGTATATGATCCCGGTGATGGCGGTGTACCAGAGAAAAAACATCCCTGAGGTTAAAAAACTTTTCTGCTGAACCCGGACACCGAGATCCCGGTACATGAAGTAGATCAGCACAACCGAAAAAAAGAGAATTGTGGTCACTACCAGCTGGGGGATGAGTTTTTCGAACATGATAAAAATAAAGAAGATGATGACCCCCAGGTTGACATTCCAGAATCCCATGTTTTTAAGGCGCAGGGTCAGGCGCGATACATCGCTGCGCATATACGAAAAAATCACGGACATGGTAATGAGTGAAAGCGGAAAGGAGAATCCCAGAAAAAAAGTGTTCAGGGTGAGCTTTTGAAATGACACCAGTTTCAGATACTCATTGTTCAATATGACCAGTCCTGAAATAGCGAGGCCCATGCTGAGACACAGCAGTGAGGCCTGGTGAAACTTCTCGGCAACCGGTGCTTCCGTCTTGAAAAAATTGACAGGAAATAGAGAGAACTTTTTAATCCTTACGGAATCGACGATAACTGCCAGGATAAAGGCCACCAGCATAGCGAGCAGATAATATTCCAGAAATGCCAGGAGTGCATAGGTTAACGCCAGACCCAGAAAAGCGGTGGCTTTGGGGGAAAGGCTTTTCCGGTCCTCCGTATAATAGATCAAAATCGTTCCGCCGCTGCACAGGTTGAAGAGAAAGATGTGCAGGCGCTCGAAGTTATACAGGCTGGTTCCCGGGATGAACAGGTGTAGAAAACCGAACAGAAGAGCGGTGAACATCAGCACCATGAAAAAAAAGCGCAATCTTAAACTCATAGGTATTACCTTCCGTAAATTTGTACAGCCAAATTTATCCCAAGTTTTAAGTGACCTTTGGAAACAGGTATCTACTTGCCTAGCAGATGCCGCAACGCCCCTTCCAGGTGGGGGTGGCGGAAGCAATACCCGGCGGCCAGGATCTTTTCCGGACTCACGCGGGTACTGGACAGCAGAACCTCTTTTCCCATTTCTCCGAAAACCAGTTTGATAAACCAGGCCGGGATGGTAAACAGGGCCGGCCGCGAAATGACGTTGGCCAGAGTGCGGGTTATCTCCAGGTTGGTCACCGGGTTGGGAGCGACAAGGTTGACCGGTCCGGATAAACTGTCGTCGTTGATGGCGTGGTAAATCGTTCCGATGAGATCATCCATGCTGATCCAGCTCATGTACTGTTTCCCAGACCCCACCTTTGCGCCGAGGCCTATCTTAAACGTGGGCAAAAGGCGTTGGAGGGCACCTCCAACAGGGCTCAGGACCACGCCGATCCTGAGGAAAACCGTACGGATGTCCTTTTCCAGGGCCGGGGAGGCGGCCTGTTCCCATTCGTCGCACACATTGGATATGAAATCCGCACCGCACTCGTTTTCTTCGGTCATGAGCTCGTTGCCCCGGTCGCCGTAATACCCTATGGCAGAGGCGCATAAAAATGCCCGGGGAGGTCTCTTGAGCCTGGCAATACTCCTGGCAATCAGGGATGTGGTCCTATTGCGGCTTTCTATGATTCTTTTCTTTTTCCGATGTGTCCACCATCCCTCACCGATGTTTTCACCGGACAGGTGGATCACTACATCGAAGTCGTCGGCGTCCTGGATTTCCAGAATCCCTTTCTGCGGGTCCCAGAAACGTTCGTTTTCATTCCGGAGGTCGGTTCTACGCACCAGACGTGTAACCCTATGGCCGCCTGTGGTAAAAAAGGGAATCAGAGACGATCCGACCACACCGCTGGCCCCTGACATGAGGATGTGCAGCGGCTTTTTGGGCTGCCGTGACAGGTGGGCCTCGATGTCGCTTGTCGTGGTTGCGTGCCGGTAGCGGAATATTTTCCCCAGCTTTTTCAGGATGGACCGGCTGCCGAAAAGGTTACCCAGGGGATGGAACGGGAGCGCAAAATCGATACGGTCCTCCAGGATGGTCCCACCCTGACCGTTGCCTGTGAAGGTGTGGGTGTGCACCCAGCGCTTGAAAGGCCCCCTGACCTGCCGGTCTTGAAACATGCGGTTTTCTTCATAGCGGGTGTGTTCGGCAACCCACCTGATTTTTGCGGGCAACAGCCCGGCTTTGATGTTCATTTCCACCCGGGTGCCCGGGTCGATTCCCGGGCCTTTTTCAATGACTTCCAGGGGGTCCCAGGGCGGGCTCAATCTTTCCAGGGCGCCGGGCCTTGCGTGCCACTGGAACACGTCCTCGACCGGGGCCTCGATGTTGCTTTGTTTTGTAAAAATCATCCCGATTGCTGCCGGTTGTTTCTAATGGGTTGATACACAAATGTCTCACGATATAGCGGTTGTCTTACATCTGGTCCGATACAAATGAATGTCCTGCGAAAGATACATAAATGGGAAATTGTCAATTTGTCCGAGGCATGACAACCGCTGTTATTAGCTGAACTACACCATTTCACGGTATAGCGCAAGGAGACTGAGAATGACCTTTTGACGGGATACGGGTAGGATGCGGAAAATGGTTCATTTCATGCGGAAAAGGAGGGGCGGAGCCATCTCCTGGCATGCTTTTAGCATTAATTAGTTGTTGATTTGTTAACCGGCAGGATGGGCTCGGACGGAGAATCATGGTTAGGCCCTCTTGAAATATGGCGCAATGATTCATACCTTAAATAATATGGCACAACCGACAGCATGGAGGCAGGAATCATGAAATTGGATGATATCAAAAAAAATCAAAGCCTGGTGGATCTTATCGACTGGGACATGACCCCTGAGGAGGCGGTGCGGCTCTACCTGGAGTGGGGCAATAACTGGACACGCGGCAATTATGTGATCAGGTCCAAAGGTGATATAAGCCATTATTTCGTTGTCAATACATGGAAAAAAGAACCTGTCATCTATCTGATCCGCCGCAATTCCGAGGAAGCCGAAGAATTGGCGGAGATTAAAATGCCCCGGCGCCTGAAGGAGTCTTACGTGAAGGAAAACGGGTCGTTGAAAGGTGTTTACGCAGTGGAAGGCGATGTTCGAGAGTGGCTCAAGCAGGAACTTGACGCCGCCTGATCGTTTTCACCCTGATGATTATAACTGGGATTTCGGTTGAATAGATGCTAAAAATGTGGAAAAAGGATTCTGCAACCTGAATTGAACGATTGTGGCGGTTGCCGTCCCTGTGAAACACTCACTTCAGGTACAAGTTATGCGAGTTAAAATATTCAAGGAGGAGGTTGAAATGAATTTCAATTCTGTGGAAGAGATCGTCGAATATGCCCTGGGCAAAGAAAAAGAGGCTGTTGAATTTTACTTGGAGCTGAGCCAGAACGAAACCTTTGCGGCCGCCCAAAAGACCTTTTTACAATTTGCCGAAGAGGAAAAAAAGCACGTCAAACTGCTGGAGGACCTGGGCAACGACAAGGTGAAGCTCGGAGAGTACAAATTCGAGTGGGTACCCGACATGAAGCGCAGTGATTATATGGTGGATGTGGAGTATGAACCGGGGATGCACTACACCGACATACTGCGGTTGGCCATGAAGCGCGAGGAAAAAGCCCTGGAGCTTTACAACGAACTGGCCGGCAAGGCAGACAAAGAAGACTTTGTTAACGTTTTCAAGCTTCTATGCCAGGAGGAAGCTAAGCACAAACAGATTCTGGAAACCATTTACGACGATTTAATGGCCGAACAGGGCGACTAAAAATACCGGTTGTCAACATCTGTATTGAAATAAAAAATATTCCCCGAAAGATCTCATTGCTCGAAACAGCCATGGGAGCCTGACAGCCGCTATTCTATGGATTTTAAGGAAAAATCCAGACCGGCTCGAAACATTGTCAATGATATAAATTAAAGCCCTTTCACAATCATTGTGGAGGGGCTTTACTGTTTGCAGTTTTCTATTCGGAACAGAATTATGGCAACCGCTAATAATCTCTCCGTAGTAAGTCGCGGTTTATTATAATTTAGGAATATATCTGTCATTTGTCGCAGCAGGTCGCGTGGAAATAGATACAGGAGAGATTAGCACGGTTTTTTTTGTTCCCGGCATCTCTTTTCCTTGGTTTTTTCGGCCAACCGCACCTTCCGGCGGTCCCTGGCTTCCTGGTTTCGCCTTTTTTCATCATCCGTGGTGATATCAATGGGTGGAACCAATGCCGGCCGGTTGTTCTCGTCCAGGGCCACAAAGGTGAGATAGGCCGATGCCGTGTGACGGATTGCCTGGCTGATGATGTCTTCGGCTTCCACCCGCACGCCTATTTCCATGGAAGTCTTGCCCACCATGTTGATGCACGCCTTGACGGTCAGCAGGTTGCCGATGAACACCGGGTTGTGGAAATCGAGCCTGTCGATGGAGGCTGTCACCACATTGCTGCCGGTGTGCTTGATGGCCACGACGCCGGCGGCATCGTCAATATGTTTCATGACCACCCCGCCGTGCATGATGCCGGCGAGGTTGGCTTCGTTCTGGGACACCATGTGCCGCATGATGACGCTGCTGTTGGTGATCGTTTTTGCTTCCATACGCTACTCCTGTCATGTTTATGAGTAGAAATTATTGAACCACAGCACCCCGGTGAAATCGTCTTCGTTGGCACTGGCGTGCATTTCACTGGGCAAACAAAGGACCCAAAGAAAAACGGAACTGTATATCAAAGAAAGGTATTCCGTAGCCGCACCTTAGTATTTGTATACAGGCCTATGGTAAAATATTTAGCGGCGGCTTGTCTCGGCGAAGCTCGAAGACGGAAGCCGCGTTATATAACAAAAACGGCCGGGATTAATAAATCCCGACCGTTTTTGTTATTTCCAGTAGGGGTTGATCAAATCCTCGAAAATGGTGATGGCGGCTTCAGAGCCCTGACCGGCGGCCGTGACGATCTGTTTGTATCCGCCGGCCACATCTCCCGCCGTGTAGATGCCGGGCACATTGGTGCGGTATTTGTCGTGTTTGACATAGCCTTCTTCAGACAGTTCGATGCCGAGTTTTTCCGCCAGGTCGTTGGTGGGGTTATAGCCAATGGCCATGAAGACACCGTCCACAGCAAGGGTGGACGTTTCCCCGGTCTGGTTGTTCAAGAGTTCGACCGATTCAACGGTGTGCTCGCCGTTGATGGCCTGCACTTCGGTGTTGAAAAGGATGGGAATGTTGTTCTGGACCAGGTTCTGGATCAACACTTCCTGGGCCTTGAGCGTATCCTTGCGGTGAACCATGGTAACGTCCACACCCACATTCTTGAGATAAAGCGCTTCCGTGGCAGCGCTGTTCCCGCCGCCAACGATGATGACCTTGCGGTTTTTGAAAAGCTGGCCGTCGCAGGTGGCACAGTAGCTGACGCCGTGGCCTCCCAGCCGGTTTTCGCCGGAAACTCCCAGGTGACGGTGGGATGCGCCGGTTGTCATCAATACGGAGCGGGTGGTGAATTTACGGCGGCTGGTTTGTACGGTAATCGGCTCTCCGGGCTGGATGTCAACCACCTCTTCGCCGGGAAATACCTGCACATATTCGAGGGCATGGGTGACCATGATGTCCACCAGGGCTTTGCCGCCCACCTGTTTGAGTCCCGGATAATTTTCCACCACCGGGGTCAGGGCCACCTGGCCGCCCAGCACGCCTTTTTCCACCACGACGGTTTTAAGGCCGCTTCTGGCTGCATAAATGCCGGCGCTCAGGCCTGCCGGTCCGCCGCCGATGATCACCAGGTCGGTTTCAATTTCCGTTTCCTGGCTTTCAGGGATGAAGACGGTCTGCTGTTCCATTTTTTCCAGGGAGGACAGGAAGAGCTCTTCCGATTGGGCCCCCTGAGCAATGAGCATGTCATTGGCGTAGGTCTGGGGTACGGACTGGGCCGCATACTGATGCGCCAGTTCCGGATTGGCCTGGATGTCGATGATTTCGAGGGAAATCTGCTCCGGGTTTTCAATGGCCGCCTTGAGGGTGTTCAATGCCTGCTGAGGGCAGTAGGGACAGGAAGCGCTGACAAATACCTTGATATCGCGGGGCTGGTCGATTCGCCGGGCGACCTGCAGTGCCTGCGGGTTCAGTTGGCTGTTTCCGGAACCGATCAGCAGCAGGGCTTCCAGGAAGATGCGGCCCTCTTCCCCAAGCGGGGCCCCCAGCCATTTTACATTGTATTTTTCCGGCGCCAGCACAATCGTCGGCGAGCTCTGGATGCCCCATTCCAAGGCCAGTTCATGTCCCAGATCATATTCCCGCACAGTGATCTTGTCGGTCATCTGGCGGAAAAAGCGGATCGCTTGCCGGGCAGCGTCAATAAAGACGTCGTTGACCCCCGGCT
>JAOZRT010000154.1 GCA_029940035.1 Desulfobacterales bacterium | reverse complement strand
CGGCTGTACAAAGCCTATATTCAAGCCGAACCGGAGTATCGTCTGAAAGAGGACCAGATCGATCTTTTTTACATAAAGAACAACCAGGGAATAAGCGTGCCCCTGTCGGCGTTTGTCACCATCAGGGATATCGCCGGTCCGGACTATACTAACCGCTTTAACCTGAACCGCTCCGTGGAGATTACCGGCGGCCCGGCACCTGGTTTTTCGTCTGCCCAGGCCATCGGTGCTCTCGAACGGGTCGCAGCCGAGACGCTGCCCAGCGACATGGGGTATGAGTGGAGCAACATGTCCTACCAGGAAAAGCAGGCCGCCGGCACCGGTGCCATGGTTTTTGTCTTTTCGTTGGTTTTTGTGTTTCTCATCCTGGCCGCCCAGTACGAAAGCTGGTCCCTGCCTTTCAGTATCCTGCTGGGCACGCCCTTTGCTATCCTGGGTGCCTTCCTGGCCCTGTTCATCGCCCGCAAGTACAGTCCAAGCTATGAGCTGAACGTGTTTGCCCAGATTGCGCTGGTGATGCTGATTGCCATGGCCGCCAAGAATGCGATTCTGATCGTGGAGTTTGCCAAGCTGGAGTTTGACAAAGGGCTTTCCCTGTTCGACGCGGCAATCAAGTCGGCCAGGCTGCGGTTCCGTCCCATCCTGATGACGGCGTTCTCGTTCATCCTGGGGGTTATGCCCCTGGTTATCGCTTCTGGCGCTGGCGCTGAAGCCAGGGTAGTGATGGGCATGGCCCTTCTGGGCGGTATGACCCTGGCCACAGTGCTGGGACTCTTTTTCTACCCCATGCTGTACATATTTGTCGGCAAAGCAGGACGGTATGAAAAGAAAAGGAATGATCAGTCCACAGATGCAGCGGCTTAGAGGCAGAATGGTCTATGCTAAGAACATGTTGGCACTCACATTTGAATAAGCAATAACCAAAAGGCAAAAAAAATGCAATTCATTAAATTCAAAATTTCAAACAAACGATTAGAGGTCTATATGAGAATCGGAAATCGGTATTTGGAATTTGGTGGTTGTCATTTGTTATTTCAAGGTTATTAGGGTCGATGGGATTGGTAAAACAATTATGATAAAAGTCGTATCGTTGTTTATATCTCTAATGCTAAGCGGTTGTATGCTGGGACCGGATTTCCAAAAACCGGATCTAGAGCCGCCGGAAACGTTTCGATTCGCAGAGAGCACAGCGGAGATGGCGGAAGACGTTAACCTGAAATGGTGGGAACTGTTCAGCGATCCGATTATGGCATCTCTGGTGCACACCGCGCTGCAGAATAATCTGAATGTGAAAACCGCTGTTAGCCGTATCGAAGAGGCGCGTGCTGCGCTGGGATTTTCCGAGGCTGATCTTTATCCCATGCTGGATATCCAGGGGGGTGCCCAGGTGGGGAACTTCATCGGGGGGGGGCGTTCGGCCACCACGGATAAATCGGCTTACATCGCACCGGTACTGAGCTGGGAGATCGATTTCTGGGGTAAGTACCGGCGTTCCAACGAATCTGCCCGGGCAGAGCTACTGGCCTCCCAATATTCATTGCGCACCGTTCAGATCAGCCTGATAACGGAGGTGGTCAGTACCTACTATCTGCTGCTCGATTTTCGCCAGCGGGTCGAGTTGTCCCGGTCCACGCTCGCTTCACGACAGGCGAGTCTGGACATCATTCAGAAGCGTTTTAACCGGGGCATCATCCCGGAAATCGATTTAAACCAGGCCCAGATCCAGAAAGAGATTGCCGTGGCCGCCATTCCCCAATATCAGCGGTCCATTGCCAAAGCTGAGAGCGTTATGAGTATCCTCTTGGGGCACTATCCCATGGCCATCAAAACCGGTGAAGAACTGCACCTGCAGCCAGTTCCTCCCATGATACCCATGGGATTGCCGTCTACCATTCTGGAGCGCCGGCCCGACGTTTCCGGAATCCTTGCCCAGTTGCACGCCCAGACAGCCAAGATCGGTGTGGCCGAAGCCATGCGCTTCCCCTCGATTTCACTGACCGGTCTCCTGGGGGTCGCCAGCTTCGAGCTGGGCGGCGTAACCGACAGCGGTGAAATCTGGTCTGCCGGTGCAGGTTTGACAGGGCCGATTTTCAATTGGAACAAGAATATCCGCCGGGTCGACATCGAGGAAGAAAGAACCCGCCAGGCCCTTCTCGAATATGAACGCGTTGTATTGCAGGCCTATCGCGAAGTGGCGGATGCACTGGTGGAAATCAACACCCTGAAGGAGCAGCTGGATGCCGTGATGAGAAAGAACGATGCGGCAAAAAATGCCAACAAATTGTCCAAGCTGCGTTACGACAAAGGGGCGACCAGCTACCTGGAGGTCCTGGATACAGAACGCACCCTTTTTTCAGTGGGGCTTGAGCAATCGGAGCTGGAGCAACAGTACCGCAATGCCTATGTCAAGCTGTACAAAGCCCTGGGCGGCGGCTGGCTTTCCGAAGAAGAGATGTCGGAGACCGGAACCACAGAGGACGGAAAGCCAGTAAGCAGTACGGAGTAAGGAGTAGACAGTAGTCTGTGGTCGGTAATCTGAGGGCAGTACCTCAGAGCCCCAGAGGACAGAGAACGGAAGACAGAGACCAGTTTGAGATCAGGACATAACAAACAGAACATCAGAAGGTAAGAAGGTGAGTTGACGGTAGTCTGTCGTCAGTGGTCTGTTGTCTGACAGCAGGGAGCTTAACCTGCAACCCGACACCCGAAACCAGCTCTTGAGATCACCCACGCAGTGCCGTTATTGCTGCATCTTTTTGATTTCTTCCTGCGCTTCTGCGGCAGCTTTGGAGTCGGGCGCCAGTTCGGGCACTTTGGTGTAGGCCAGTAATGCCTGGGTGTACTGCCCTGACATCCTGTAGGCCATCCCCATATCCAGGTAGAGTTCTGGCCAGGCGGGCGCTTCCCTGACGGCTTTCTCCAATACGGACACCGCTTCGGGAATTTTAACCAGGGCAATGTAGGTTTTTCCCAGGCCGCGCAGGGCGTAGGGGAAGTTGGGCTCGATGTCCAGTGCCCTATGGTAGTACATTTCCGCTGTTTTGTACTCTCCCAGGCTGTAGTACGCAAAGCCGAGGTTGGACAATGGGTAGTGGGGCGTTGCGTAAAGAAGGCTTCCTTCCAGGGATTTAAATGTCTTGATGGCTGCATGCCAGTCTTTCCTGGCCAGATAGACCGTTCCCAGGTTGTTCTTGGCAGCGGCGTAATCGGGTTTGATCTGCAGGGCTTTTATAAAGTGCTTCTCCGCCAGGTCATAAGCGTATTTAGACATATAAATGAGGCCGAGGTTGTTCTGAATCAGATGATCACCGGGGTTGATTTGTTCGGCCTTCAGCATTTCCTTTAAGGCTTCCGTGTAGCTTCCTTGCCGCATGTAGGCTTCGCCAAGTTCCCGGGTGGCTTTTGCATGGGCGCGTTTTTTTTCCATGCTGGGTCCACAGGAAAGCAGACTGATCATGAAAACGAACAACAGTAACCACGCGCATCCCCTGTGTTTCATTGCCTGTACCTCCAATAGCTATAAAATTCATTAGAAACAGCCATCTAACTTAAGGGCAGGACGCATGCTCTAAAGCATTGGCAATAGCAACCATCCGTGCCGGAATATGTTTCTAATGTGTATAAATAAAATGGTTATCAATACCTAAACTTTAGCACCTGTTATGGAGATAAGCTATGTATTAATAAATTTTATTGTATTCTATAATGTTGAATACATGCGCACTTCAATGAAAGACTATGTTTTATACTTTGTCATGCGTGGGAGAGAATGAAAATTTATTGCATGATCCCGGTCAATACCACCTTGACGTCCCGCGCGTTTAAAAATCTTAGAATACGGTTGTGAAGGGGAATGGATGACAGGAGCAAGTCTTTCTCGCCTGGACGATTTACCAGATAACCGGGTATTTTCAGTATGGTGTTGAATTCGGCAGGTCTGGCCGCTGCTGTGTATAAAGGATCGACGGCGTAGGTGACACCCAGTGCGGTAAGAATGCCGGCGGTGATATCGTCAAGGGAATCCTGCCGGTCTATGTGTACCATGCCGAGACCGGTTTTTTCTATTTCCCGGGCAGCATCCCCATATAGTTCACCAAAGTCGATGAGAAAATCATTGCCGTTTCCGGTGGTTACCAGGTTCGACACGGCCTCTACCTGCATGCCGGCGTAGGGAAACGTCACTGAAATGTTTTCAGAAAAGGAATACCCCAGGGCTTCAATCAGATCCTTTACATAGCGTTTTCGGTTCGTGGGGGACAGGGCGGCAACATCCGGCCGGGCGAATACTTGCGAGGCCGCATCCATGTTTTTTGCCGAAGCCGGATTTTCCTTGAGCACATCCTTGATGATGATGCCGAGCCCGTCCAGGTAGCGGGCGATCAATGCGGGCGTTTGCTGGTTGTTACCATCGACCATGGTGATGCAGATGTGCCTGGTTTTTCCTTCATAGTCCGGCGGTTTTGCGCTTATCCACTGCGCCCTCACGGTAATGTCCAGGCCATAGTTCGAGAGTGACAGCTCGGTATCTTGTTTGTGCTGCCAGTTTTCAGAACGGAATATGGCTTCCAGTATCTGGGCAATGGACGACTCGTCCTGAAGGGATACGATTGCCACGTCCTTCCAGCGACTTTTCAAGACCTCTGCATCGGCGCCGAGCTTCTGGTCACCTGTGGTGAAAACGACGTGGCGGCCATCCTCCATTTCAATAACCGGGTATTGGGAAAGGTCGAGTTCAAAATCACTCCCGGATGCTCCGGGAAAAAAATAGGTGCCCTTGTTCAACAGCTTGGCATCGAGTAAAGCCGCTGCTTGCGCCATCGGCACAGGAGGTGCTTGTTTTAGCGGTGCCTCAACAGCTGCGACGTGTTCCTTTTTCTCGGGTTTGACAGGTGCTGCGTCGCCCTTGATGTTGCCGTGTTTGTCGAACAACGACGGGTACCAGGGTTCGTTGCGCATGGCCGGGTCGGGCAGAATGAGGTTTTGCCCGGTGTAGATGAAGTCCAGGTCGAAGACATCCGGGTTGAGGGCTCTGAAGAGGTTCAACCCTTCCCTGTAGGACCGGGTTCCCAGGTGGCCGAAACGGGCGGCAACCAGCCTGGAGACACTGTCGCCCTTTTTCACGGTGTAGGTTTTTGAGTAGGACTCAACGAATTCAGAAACTTTTGCAATAGACACAAAGGGGATGGTCACGATGCCGGTGGACTGGCCCGGCAAGGTGCCCGGCTCCAGTTTTTTCAGAGGTATGAAGATATTCTGGAAGGGGCGGATACGGTCGATATCACGTATGTGGGGATTCAGCCTCCGGAAAATACTTAAAAATTCCTGAAAATCATCAACAGAAATTTCACCCTTCTGGCGGAAGATCTTATAAACCCAGTCATTTTTCTGGACAATGTAGGAATCGCACAGAATATCCCAGCCCCGGTCGTATTTTACCACATAACTGCGGTAGAGTACCGCGCTTGAAACGATTGGCGGAAGGGTTAAAAGGATGCAGAAAACAACAAGAACGAGGCAGACCATTCGGTTGTATTGGCTTGTTTTTCTTGTCAAACTCAGCTTCCTTTCAGGAGAGAATCAGTGCCGGGCCCTTGGTGCCGGGTATCTGTTCAATCCGGCAGTGTATAGCCCGGGGGCTTTACTCACCCCGGCCAATTTTTTTTAATGAGAGTGCTTGCGCGATTTCCTCGGATACACGCTGTATAAACCGCTTCAGATCACCGCCCTCCAGCGGATTTCCGGGCGAGGGTACTTTTTCAAGGTCTGCCGGTCGTACGAAAACAGGCGCATTGACCAGGTCGTCATTGGGGCTGATATTGAATTCATCCGGGAAGCTGTTTTCGAAATATAGGTCCTGAAACCCTGAAAATTTCAGGGCGTGGGCCGTGGAGTCGATGATCGCAACTTCGCCTTTGTCGATCATTCCCCGACGGCGGGCCTGTACCAGTCCGGCAAGGCACTCCCCGCCGTGGGTGCAGGCGATGTGGCCGTTGCGGTTGGCCGTCAATTGCCAGTCCATGATGGACTGTTCCTCAACTTCCACAAAGAAGACATTCTGCTTTTCACTGAGGTCGTTGTAACGGTTTTCAAGGTGAATTACCCTGGGCATCGAAACTGGATTGCCAATCATGGCCGCCTGGGCCACACTGGATTTTACATTGACAGGGACAAACTTCCTTTTGTCAGGGTCGCTTTCGCTAAAATATCGATACACCGGGTTGGCGTGGTTGGACTGCACCCCGACAATTTTGGGCAGTTCCGTTATGATGCCGGCGTTGAAAAATTTGATGAACCCGTTCATGACGGCCGTTATGTTACCGGCATTGCCAATGGGGACCACCACCACCTTACGATGCAGGTCATACTCAAAATCTTGTGCAATTTCATATGAATAGGATTCCTGACCCAATATGCGCCAGGCATTTTTCGAATTCAGGAGTGCTACGCGGTATTGCTCCGACAGGGCTTCGACAACCTTCATGCAGTCATCGAAAACACCCGGTATTTCAAAGACGGCGGCGCCGCTTCCCAAGGGCTGCGAAAGTTGTTGCGGCGTCACTTTTTTGTGGGGCAGCAGTACGGCCGTCTTGATATGCGGCTGCAGATACGAGCCGTAAAGGGCGGCGGCGGCGGATGTGTCTCCGGTGGAGGCACAGACCGCGAGCACGTCGGAAATCCCGTTCCCACGGACAAGACTGTTCAGGTAGCTCAGCGCGCTGGCCATACCCCTGTCCTTGAAGGAGGCACTGGGATTCTGTCCGTCGTTCTTGAAATAGAAAGGGCCCCCTGCCTCGCCCGCCAGAAACGCATTGGCCGCCACCATGGGGGTGTGCCCCTCTCCGAGATACACGATATCGTCCAGGGGAATCATGGGGCCGATAAATTCATGATAACGGTATATGCCCTGCAAGGCCGGAATATTCAGCATTTTTCGATAATCAAAAATACGATGCCACAAGGGTCCGGATATATTTTTCAGGCGGTCGAAGTCCTGGTCCTCGAGGAGCAGGACCTGGTGACAGTCAGGGCAGGTGTACAACAACTCGCCGATTCCATGGCGTCGGCCGCACCCCAGGCACTGGTAAGTGAACTTTCCTTCTATTTTCGGTAAAAGGAACGGTCTGATATCATCGGGAAAATCATGAGGTTTCATAGTTCAATCTTTTGTATACCCCCCATATACGGGCGCAGCCCTTCCGGGATGAAAACGGACCCATCCGCCTGTTGGCAGTTTTCCAGGATAGCCGCAACGGTTCTGCCGACGGCGAGTCCCGAACCGTTCAATGTATGAACAAGGGATGTGCCTTTCCGGCCTTTGCGGCGGAACCGGATATTGGCTCTTCGGGACTGAAAATTTTCAAAGTTGCTGCACGAGGAAATCTCCCGGTATACGCCCTGGGCGGGCATCCACACCTCGATGTCGTAGGTTTTCGCAGCTGAAAACCCCAAATCACCGGTACAGAGGGTAATGACCCGGTAAGCAAGCCCCAGGCGTTGTAGAATGGTTTCCGCATCATTGAGGAGTTTTTCGAGTTCAGCGTAAGATTCCTCAGGGGTGGTCAGCTTGACCAGTTCCACCTTGTTGAACTGGTGCTGGCGGATCAGGCCGCGGGTATCCTTGCCGTAGGAACCGGCTTCCGACCGGAAGCAGGGGGTGTGGGCGGTGTACAGAATCGGCAGGTCGTGCTCATCCAGAATTTCACCCTGGTGAATGTTGGTAACCGGCACTTCGGCCGTGGGAATGAGGAAATAGTTCCACCCCTCGATTTTGAACAAATCTTCTGCAAATTTAGGTAGCTGGCCCGTGTTGGTCATGCTCTGGGCATTCACCATGAAGGGCGGTAGAATTTCAGTGTAGCCGTGTTCCTCGGTTTGAATGTCGAGCATGAAATTGATCAGGGCGCGTTCCAGCCGGGCCCCGGCTCCCCGGGAAAGCGAAAACCGGGCACCGGTGATCTTGGCGGCCCGATCAAAGTCAAGAATCCCCAGATGAGCGCCAATGTCCCAATGGGCCCTGGGTTCGAAATCGAACACCGGCAGGTCGCCGACCTGTTTTTCCACCGGGTTGTCCGATTCGTCCTGGCCCACAGGCACAGATGCATGGGGGACATTGGGCAGCCCCAGGAGAAACGCATCGATTTGGGCGACATCCTCTGCCAGTGATTTGTCGAGTTCCTTGATGCGGCTGGATACCTGACGCATTTCCGCAATGTACGCATCGGCATCCTCGCCGGCCTTTTTCATGCTGGCAATTTCATCGGACACGACATTGCGGCGGTGTCTCAGTGCTTCTATTTCAGACAAAATGGACCTGCGCTTTGCATCACGGTCCTCGAACATATCGAAGTCGGCTGTGCCGCCCCTGTTCGAGAGGGCTTTTTTCACTTCAGGCAAATGATCTCTGACGAATTTGATCTCAAGCATGACAAACCTTGCTATTGGTGAGGGTTGGTTGTGATTTAATGATGTTAAGGTGGTTTAGAAGCCTTTTCCCGGATGATGTGGTTGCTGGTAATTTGTTAAAAGCCCGCTCTCAGAGGGGCCTTGATATACGCTCACCCTCTACCATGCCATGGACAATTAGTCAATGATTATTGGGTCTTGACTTTCATTGGGTATTCATATATACTTTCTGTTTAAGTTTTCTGAACATTAAAACAATTGGTCTGGAGAAAAACATGGAAGAGATTCAAAACACCAAGCATGAAATACGGAGCGATATGGCCAACGCCATCAATGCTTTTTCAAAGGAGGAAATCGCAGAAAAAACAAACCGTATTGAGGCCCGTCTTTTTGAGTTTGCCAATTTTCTCGAGTCGAATATATCGCTGCTTTACGTCAATCACGATCTTGAGGTGAATACGCGGGGAACCCTCGACCGCTGCTTGGGATACAACAAGATCGTCATCCTGCCAGCTTTCAACACAGAAACCTTTCAGATGAAGCTGATGAAAGTGGACAACCTGGAAACCGATTTGAAAATCGGACCCCGGGGGATTTTGGAACCAAACCCGGCAACCTGCAAAGTCGTCCCCATAGAGCGCATTGACATTGCCATCATACCCGGTGTGGCTCTGGACGAAAAGGGTGGCAGAATCGGATCGGGAGAGGGTTTTTACGACAGGCTCATCCCCAAGCTGCCCATTACAACCCGCAAGGTCAGCCTGGCGTTTGAATGCCAGATTATTCCACAGATCCCCATGGAATCCCATGACAAGTATGTCGACATCATCATCACGGAAAAACGAATAATTTATAAGATTTAGGATTAAAATTGAAGTTATACTTATGATGATGGGTTCAATTCTTCCCCCAGCCGCTTTAAATTCTCCGGCTCACCCACGGCAAGAACGGTTTCACCGGCCTTGATCAAGGTTTCAAAAGAGGGGTTGAACCTCATGGTGTCGTCAGAGGCCTTGATGGCGATGATAATGAGGTTGTAATTCTGCCGGATGCCGGAATCCTTCAGTTCGACATTGTTCAACCGGCTCAATGGGCTGACCGGTATCTCCTCCATCTGGATGTCTTTGCTTTTTGCGGTAAAAGCCAGGTCGAAAAAGCTGGTGACCGACGGGCGAATGATGCGCTGAGCCATCCTGACGGCCCCCATTTCATAAGGGGATTCAACAAAATCCGCTCCGGCGGCCTTGAATTTCATTTTGGAGCTTCTGCCGGATGCCCTGGCCATGATCTTGATATGCGGGGCCAGCTGTTTGGCCGTGAGAATCAGAAACACATTAGCCGTGTCCGTGGCCAGGGCGGCAACCAGGCCTTTGGCACGCGTTATCCCCGCTTTGAGAAGGGCGCTTTCGTCCGTAGCATTCTCGCAAAGATAAAGCACTTTGTCGGCATCCATGGTCGGAAGTAAAGCCTCATTGCTGTCGATGACGATAAAGTCAATGTTGGCATCCTGTAATGTTTCGCAGAGTATCCTGCCGATACGACCGTAACCACAAACGACATAATGGTCTTTCAAATGGTTGATATTCCAGTCCAATTTCCGTCTCCCCAATATTTTGCGTATTTTTCCTTCCACCATGAATTGGATAATGGCCCCGGCCACATAAAGATAAAACCCGACGCCAAGAAAAATGAGGCAGATGGTGTAGATTTCACCAATTTTGCTGATATTGTGCACCTCGCCATACCCCACCGTTGAATAGGTAATTACGGTCATATAGAGAGAATCCAACAGGTTCCAGTCTTCGATGGCCATGTAGCCGAGGGTTCCAGCAATGACCATGAGCAGCCAGATTGAAATGGAAATGAAGATGTGTCGAGTGCTGTCCATAAAGTCCTTACTATTCCATATTTCGTTGAAATATCAAGATATTTTTTTAATCAAGCGGCAATCAGCTTGACGGGGGCAGGTGGTTTTGATAGAGATCCCTGCATGGTAAAAGAGCCGATCAAGTTTGAGCGCCAACGGGCGGAAATGGTCAAGAAACACATCGAGGCACGGGGCATCACCGATCCTTTGGTGCTGGATGCCATGCGGACGGTGCCGCGGCATCTTTTTGTCAGCGAAGCCTT
>JAOZRT010000019.1:28344-31896 GCA_029940035.1 Desulfobacterales bacterium | reverse complement strand
ACGCGCGACTCTCTGCTTAAAAGGCAGATACTCTACCAACTGAGTTAACGGCCCTATAAAAATAGTACATGTAATTACTTTTTATTTTGCTGTCAATAGAAATTTTACCGACCGCATGAATTTCAGCTATCCAAAAAGAGCGACAACACAAAGGCTGCTTCCTGCAATCAGGAGGATCCAATCATTTCTGGATGCAGCCGCAACTTGAATTGCCCCGTGTTCTGAATAACAACGGGCCTCCATGGCCATCGCCAGGTTGCCGGCATCCCTGAAAACACTCCTCAAGAGCGGTATGGTGAATATTTTCAGGCGAAAGAACGGATTTTTTCGGCTGCCAATGCACCTGGCATGCTGGGCCATCGTCACCTCGCCCGCCTTCTTAAAAATAACCGGGATAAAGCGCACGATCAATCCCAGCATGGTGGCCACCCTTTTTTCCGGCACCCCCGGCACGGGTTGGAAAAACCAGGCCACGGACCGTTTGATCTCTGAAACACGGGTGGTGGAAATAAAGACAAGGCCCAGGGCAACCACCAGCAGAAACCGCCAGCACACGATGGCCCCTTCCACGAGCCCCTGCTTGCCGATCGTAATGAACCCGATCTGGAAAAGCGGCTCTCCGGGCGTTGACAACACCCTGGCCACAAACACCATCAAAAGGAGAATGAAAAAATACCGGAGTTCTCTTGCAGCCAAAAGCAAGGGCAGGCGGATATACAAACACAACACAACCACCACACTGCTCATAACCAAAAGCGCCCATGTAGACGCATTGAGCACGGTGATACTTGCCAGGGCCATGAGAACGAGTTTGAACCGCGTATCCAGGACGTGGAGCATCGTCCCCCCGACCTGGTATTGAAATATACTTAAAGACCCCATGTGACATCCCGATCCGGATAAACCGGTTGTTTTAGATTAACCTTGAATCGCATAAAAAGCATCAGCACCATCGGTTACATCCTTTTCAGAATTAGGTTTCACCCCATCGACCTCCAACAGATCACGGCCCGGCCTCACTTTGAATGAATCCGGCCAATGGCCGAATACCAAAGGCAGCTGCATCCATAGCCACGCTTAAGGGGTCGCCCTGCCTCACAATCCTGCCCCGGTTGAGGATCACCAGGCGGTCGGCAAGTCCGATAACCGGATCCATGTCATGGCTGGTGACCACGATGGTGCGCCCGTCCCCCTTCAAGGCCTTCATCTGGTCTACAACCTGGCAGATTCCCGGGTAGTCCAGGTTCGAAAAGGGCTCGTCAAAGAGGATGATTTCCGGCTGCATGGACAGGACGCCGGCAATGGCCAGTCTGCGTTTCTCCCCGCCTGACAGCAGATGAGGTGATATATCGGCCTTGTGGGACAGACCGACTTTCTTAAGGGCCCCATCAGTTTGGCAATCCACTGTGGCTGGATCCAGGCCCAGGTTCTCGGGGCCAAAAGCAACATCTTCCCGCACGGTTTCGCCGACGATCTGACTGTCCGCATCCTGGAACACCATCCCCACCATCTTGCGGGCTCGCAGCAGGTTCCCTTTAACCGGGACTCCTTTTATACTCACAATACCCTCCGAAGGCATGACAAGGCCGTTCAAGTGTTGCAGGAGAGTGGTCTTGCCCGACCCGTTGGGTCCGGCCATGATGACAAATTCCCCCTGCGGGATGGAAAGGTTGACATGGTCCACGCCCATGGTTCCATTGGAAAACCAATGGGATAGATTTTGCACGTCGATGATGATGTCGTTGCTCAATTTTCTACCCGTTTTGCCGTATATCCCGACTTTACCCTATTGTTGGCAGGTTCATAGTTTATAGCCCTTGCTGAAGACCCATAACTTCCTAACGGCTGCTTTTAAAAACTTACTTTCTTTCTACCATTGGCCGCAGTTTCCTTGCCAGCGGTATGGCCACAGATATCTTGATGGCATCACCCAGCAGGAACGGATACATCCCCAATGCCAACGTCTTTGCGAAACTCATATTGGTTACCAGCTTGAGCCAGGGCACCCCCAGGCCATATATCGCTGCCGTGCCCAGCAGCATGCCCATAAGATCAAAAAACGGCCGTCCCCTGCCCTTTTCCGCCAAGAGGCCGATGAAAAAAACCGCCGGCACATACCCGATGAGGTACCCGCCGGTGGGGCCGATGACATGGCCGATGCCCCCTTTGCCTCCGGCAAAAACCGGCAGCCCGCAAATCCCGGCCAGAAGATACATGGCGATGGCTATTGTCCCCCACTTTCTGCCCAGCAAAAGGCCGGTCAGGAAAACAAACAGGTTCTGCAGGACAATGGGAACCGGGCCAATGGGAATGGAAATGTAGGCCCCCACGGCTGTCAGGGCCGCCATCAGAGAGGCGTAGGCCGTCATACGCAATTGATTTGTGTCTTGCTTCATAAAGGACGTTTCCTTATTTTATGGAATCACCGTTTACTTGCCCATGATTTGGGTCCTGGCAACAAAAGCTTTTACCTGGCCTTAAATATACAAAATGAATGATGCCTCAACCATTCAGCGGAGTTGAATGGTTGAGGCATCATTCATTTTGATGGAAGCAGTCGCCGTAGATAATGGTCCGGCATTCGCCTGTATCCGTTTCCAGAATCAGGGCCCCGTTGTCATCCACATCCTTTGCCGTGCCCCGGGTTGTGCCGCGGGTCGTCTCAATGATCACTTTTTTACCGATGGTGGCGGTCTGCTCTTTCCACTCCAGCATGATGCTGTCCAGCGACCCTGTTGACATGCGTTCTTCAAATTGATCCAGAAATTGGGACAGAATGTCGATTCTTGAATGATCTCTTCCTGTCAACTGGCGGATGGAGGCGGCATTGCCGACATCAGAGGGAGGGGCATTGTTGACATTGATGCCGATGCCGATGTTGATAAAGGACACCAAGTCGCCTTCGGCCTCCATTTCTGACAGCATGCCTGCAATTTTTTTCTCCCCTGCCAGCAGGTCATTGGGCCATTTCACCCGCACCTCGATATTGCATACGCTTTCAATGGCCCGGGCCAGTATCAGCGATGCAGCAAAATTGACCCGGGGGCTCAACATGGGCGGCAGATCCGGCCGCACCACCATGGTAAAGTAGAGCCCGCCCTCAGGCGATTGCCAAACACGCTTAAGCCTCCCGCGGCCATTTTCCTGGACACCGGCCACCACCACGCTGAACCCCGGCGCCCCTTTTCTGGCCATATCCCGGGCGATGTCCATTGTGGAGGCAACACGTTCCACGTAGTGAATGCGATCCATCCTTTGTGGAAACTCCCAGGAAAAAGGCGTGTCAGGCGAGGATTGCAACTGATACCCCTTGGCAGAGGACTGAATGCCATACCCCAGCGACTGGAGTTTCTGAATGTGCTTCCAGACGGCAACCCGCGAAATACCCAGATGTGTGCTTATATCTTCGCCGGAGACGACATCTTCATTGTCTCTCAATATTGTAAGAATCCGAGCTTTCATATGGAAATACCCCTTTCTCGTTACCCAAACTAAAATATGAGGTTAACGAAAGTTATAAAGCGTGTCAACAATTGTAAAAGCGTGTACCAC
>JAOZRT010000019.1:0-28244 GCA_029940035.1 Desulfobacterales bacterium | reverse complement strand
TGTAAAAGCGTGTACCACGCTTTTACTCAACACGACTTTCTCATGATTGACGAAGATGAGCGCTATGACTTTGCCCATTTCGAATTCGTCATGCGGGGTCTCCAGGACGCCATACAATTCAATTTGACAAAAATGATATATTGTCATAATTATAATACATAATTTAAGGCATTTTCAATTGAAGAGAATTAGGAGGTTAACGGTGGATAAATACGATATGGTCATCAAAGGTGGGAACCTGGTTATTCCTTATTTAGGTGTTAAAAAATCCGATATCGGGATTATAGATGAAAAGATCGCCACAATTGGTCAAGATATTCCGGCGGCAAATGCCCAGACGGTTATCGATGCTTCAAACAGATATGTGTTTCCGGGAGCCATCGATTCTCACTTTCATATCGGGATATACCGACCGCTAACAGAGGATGCCCAGAGCGAATCGACATCAGCGGCATCTGGCGGCGTTACAACGATTCTGAGCTATTTCAGAACCGGTCACGATTACCTGAACAAGGTCGGTCCTTACCGCGAGATATTACCCGAATTGCTGGAGCTTTCTGACAAATCATTCATCGTGGATTACGGTTACCATCTGGCCTGCATGACCGAAGATCATATCAACGAAATCGAATGGCTTGTCAAAGAAGGCGGGGTGTCCACTCTGAAATACTACATGTTTTATAAATTGCTGACCCTCGCAGGAGCCACTCCGGAAGCCAACAATTATCTGATGATCGATAATTCGGTAGACTTTGGCTATCTCTACCGTTTCATGAAGGAAGTCGGGCGGGTCAACAAACTGTACAAAGAATACGGCAATATCAGTCTGAGTGTACACTGTGAGAATCCGGAAATTATCCGCGCTACCCAGGCAGAAGTACAGGCCAATCCAAGCGATGTCCCCATGAAGGATTATAGCAACGCCCGTCCGCCATGGCAGGAAGAACTTGCCATCAACGAAACCGCCATCATGGCCAGATATACGAACTGCCCGGTGAATCTTCTGCATCTCAGCAGCCAGAAGGCGGTGGAGGCCGGTGTCGATGTCAGTCAACGTTACCCGGAAATTGATTTCTTGCTGGAAGGAACCCTGCATCATTTGGGGCTTTCCAATGACATGCAGCTCGAACAAAAGGCCAAAGTAAACCCGCCGTTGAGGGGCGATTCGGACGTTGACTTTCTATGGGATGCCGTTCTGAAGGATACCATTAAAACCGTGGTCAGCGATCACGCCTGCGCCACCCTTGAAAAGAAAAAAGGTGATCTGTGGACGTCTCTTCCCGGATTCGGCGGCACATCGCTGATGTTTCCGGTGCTGGTAACGGACGGTTATCACAAGCGTGGTTTGCCCCTGCACCGCATCGCAGAACTCAGCTCTGCCAACCCGGCCCGCTATCACAACGTATACCCCAAAAAAGGGGCCATCATGGTGGGCAGCGATGCGGATTTCGCCATCGTCGACATCGATAAGGAAAAGGAAATCACCTTGGAAAACCTTTATACTGCCCAGGAATTCAGTCCCGAGCTGGGCATGAAATATAAAGGCTGGACAGATTATACCATTTTGCGTGGTAAAGTGGTTTTCGAAAAAGGCCAAGTCACCGCCAAACCCGGTAATGGTCAGTACATTAAACGACCGGTTAAGCTTCATTACTAAATATATTTTTGGGGTGAAAAGTTGAAAACGATGCTAAAAAATATGGCCATTCCGCTATATTATCAGCTGGAGACAATTTTACGAAAAAAAATCATGTCTGGAGATTTTTCACCGGAAATCCCCATGCCCAGTGAAGATGCGTTGGCCCGAGGATATAAAGTCAGTCGAATCACAGTGCGCCAGGCACTTTCATCGCTGGAAAAGGATGGGCTTTTGATTCGTCAGCCGGGTAGGGGAACATTCATATCTGAAAAAGCGGATTCACTCGAACTCCCGCGCTTTACCGGTTCCATCGAAGACCTGGTGTTGATGGGCAAACGCACGGAAATAAGGGTCATTGATAGCACATGGGTCAACCCTCCAGGCCATATCCGCGATCATTTGAGTGTAAAGGATGAGCAAGTGTTGCGCATTGAAAAAGTTCGCAACATAGAGGGTAAACCCTTTTCGCATGTGTTCAATTACCTGCCACCGCACATCGGGAAAAAGCTTTCCATGGATCTCGTGAAATCTAAACCCATGCTGATGATTCTTGAAGACGATTTAGGCGTGAGGGCCATCGAGGCAGACCAGACTGTTGAAGCCACAATTGCCGACCCCGAAGTTGCCTCCCTTTTAGAAATCCGCGTGGGGGATCCATTGCTCAAGACGGAACGCACGGTTTACGACGATAAGCACAACCCGGTTGAATATGTTACGGTTATGTATCGTGCCGACAAGTATGCCTATACCATGAAGCTGAAACGAAAAAAAACCGACAAATCCAGGGGTTGGGGAGCTGTCTAAGGTTTTGAAGCCGCTTCTAGCGGGTCAGTCTCCAAGGGTCACGATCTTATTTTCTGCCAGTTGGCTGATTTCAGCCTCATCATATCCCAAGATTTCGAGCAATTCTCTGGTGTCTGCACCAATGGCTGCCGGGGGATCGTTGCGCTTTTTCAAGTCATAAGATCCGAATTGAAGCGGAATCCGCGGCATTTTTGTTTTCTCGCCGCTGGGAAATACGGTATCCATTAATCCATACTTCCCCTGGTTCAGCTGGGGATCGTCGAAGAGATCTTCCGGACAGGCGATCGGGGCAAAACAGATGCCTGCTTGATCGCAGATCTTGATGGCTTCTTCTTTGGTGAACTGCTGAATCATTTTTTCCACTTCCGGCAGAAACCAATTCCTTTCCTGGATCCGTTTGTTGTTGGTCTCCAGTCTTTGATCCTTAAGCCAATCACGGCGATCAAATGCTTCGCAAAATTTCTGCCAGTGTCTTTCGCTGATGATGCCGATAAAAACCTGTTCCCCATCTTTAGTATCAAAAAGTTTATAAACCGACCAGGCACTGACTCTGGCAGGCATGGGGGGAACAGGCCCTTCGGTCAGAGCAGCATAGGCCATGTGCTGGCCCATGATAAAAGCTGTGGTTTCAAACAGGGCCCCTTTGATGTAGGTCCCTTTGCCGGTCTGTTCGCGCTCATAAAGTGCGGTAATTGCGCCTATAGCACCAAACATACCACCGGTGATGTCGATGATCGAAGTGCCGGCGCGCAGCGGCTGCCCCGGGGGTCCCGTCATGTAAGCCAGGCCCCCCATCATCTGAACAACCTCGTCCATGGCGACACGATATTCGTAGGGGCCGGGCAAAAAACCTTTCAAAGACACATAGATCAGGCGGGGGTTGATTTTTTTCAACGCGTCATATCCATACCCCATGCGTTCGATGGTTCCCGGCCCAAAGTTTTCCAGCACGATGTCGGTGGTCTCGACTAACTTGAAAATGATCTCCTTACCTTCGGGTACTTTGAGATCAACGGCAAGGGATTTTTTGTTGCGGTTGAAGAAGGGAAAGTATCCGATTCCGAATCCTTTCAGACGCCGGGTCGTATCACCGGATGTCGGCTCGATATGGATAACATCTGCGCCCAAGTCAGCCAAAATGAGCCCTGCCGCTGGCCCCATCACTGCATGTGTAAATGCCAACACCTTGATGCCCGCCAGCGGAAGATTCTTTTCTGCACTATTCATGATGTAAACCCCCTTTTGCAAATCAACATGGAACCGAACTGAGTGTGCCTAAACATATCTAAAGAAATGTAGTCTCTACAGGTGATAATCACCGTATCTTTTGAGGTAGTTGACCAATCCACCCTCTATAAGAATTTCGATCATGGTTTGTGGCATCGGGCTGGCAAGATACTGTACGTTCCGGGTCAGGTTCTTCACGGTGCCGGATTTTAAATCAATTTCCAGTTCATCGTCCGGCGCAATATCATGCTCCCTGATTTCCAGTGCCGGTAGCCCGATATTAACCGCGTTACGGAAAAAAATGCGCGCAAAATACCTGGCCACCACGGCTGAAACACCGGCAACTTTGAGGGCCAGGGGTGCCTGCTCGCGGGATGAACCGCAACCGAAATTGTCTCCGGCAACCAGGATATCGCCTGCCCGCACTTTGGTTTTAAAAGCCGGGTCCAGGTCCTCCAGCACATGGTCGGCAAATGTCTGCAGTTCCATGGTTTTTGTATATTTCCCCGGAATGATGGCATCTGTATCGATATTGTCGCCGTAAACGTGGGCCTTTCCTTTTAGGGTGGTATCGTTCATGGAATCCTTGGTTACGATTGGAAATATTTAAGGGGATTGGCAATTCTGCCTTCCCGGGCAGATGCGGCCACGGTCGCCGGGGATGCCAGATAGATGCGTGCATTCGGGTTGCCCATGCGACCTTTGAAATTACGGTTGCCGGCGGAAATGACCACCTCATTGTTGCCGGGTACGCCGCTGTGAGTCCCCACACACGGGCCGCATCCCGGCGGAATAAATGTGGCGCCTGCGCTGGTGAGAATTTCAACCGTGCCATCGTTGACACCATCCAGAAAAACCTGTCTGGATGCCGGGCCAATGACCAACCTTGTATCCGGGTGCACCCTGGTGCCCTTCAATATGCGGGCGGCCACGTGAAGATCCTCCAATCTGCCGTTGACGCATGTGCCGATAAACGCGTAGTCAACCTTCCTGCCCTCCAACTCCATCACCGGCACCACATTGTCGGGGGAATGCGGTTTACTGACCATTGGCTGCATTGCTGATGCATCCAAGGTTATTTCCCTCTGGTAGACAGCATCCGGATCCGGCAGAACAGGGGTGAACGTATAAGGCAGGTCGAGATTGTCGGGGTGCACAAATCCTGTCTTGGCGCCTGCCTCGATCATCATATTCGCCATGGTGGTCCGACCGGCAAGCGACAAGTGGGAGATGGCTGAACCACACAACTCCATAGATTGGTAGGTAGCGCCGGCAATCCCTGTTTCCCGCAACACATTGAGCATCAGGTCTTTGCTCTGAATACCAACGGGAATGGGTCCTTGAATTTCTATTTTTATGGTCTGGGGAACTTTAAGCCAGATTTTGCCGGTGAGGAACACAGCAGCCAGATCGGTGGAGCCGACACCTGTTCCCAGGGCGCCCACCGCACCGTAGCAGGTAGAATGCGAATCCGCTCCGGTGATGATCTGGCCGGGACGGACGATATTTTTTTCAATCATTAACTGATGACAAATACCGATACCGGCTTCAAAGAAAATGCATTTTTGTTCACGGGCGAACTCACGCATCATGAGGTGCAGATTAGCGATGCGTTCATTGGGCGCCGGTGCGGCGTGGTCGATGATCAAAATACAGCGTTTCGGATCCCATACACGTTTGCCGCCCATGGATTTGAAGGCTTGGATCGCCAGGGGGGCGGTGGTATCGGACGCCATGGCCGCATCTACTTCGGCAACAACGAGATCGTTCTGATACACTTTTTTGCCCGAATGGCATGAGATTATTTTTTCAACTATGGTTTGACCCATGATATAAAGTGACCACCTATTCTGGGGATGCCGGAAGCGTTGAAAGAAACCTGTTCATAAAAGGGTCTCAAGTTTATAGGATCGGTTGCTAATTCGCACACACCTGAATGTCTTTGCGATCGATGACCCTATGTATTTTTCCTGAGAATGACTTGCTGAAAAATGCTTCTAAAGACCGGCTGATCGCGGCGATTTTCTCTATATCGATACCGGTTTCAATTCCCATTTGCCCGACCATGAAGGCCAGATCTTCGGTCGAAATATTGCCCGAGGCACCCTTAATAAAAGGGCATCCGCCCGTGCCGCCGAAGGCTGTATCAAAATGGGTAACACCGATTTGAATGGCGGCCAGTGCATTTGCAAGGCCTTTACCTTCGGTGTCGTGCAGGTGCAGACATACAGGCCTACCTTCGGCGAGTTCGATGACCCTGCCCGAGATATCCTGAATGGCAGAGGGGTTGGCCATACCGGTGGAGTCCGCCAGGGCGACCTCTTCCACACCAAGATCCAGCTGTTCTTTGATCATGTCGAACACGACATCCGGATCGATTCGGCCTTCGAACCGGCAGCCGAAAACACACTGTAAACCACCGCGAATCGTCAGGCCAAGCGCTTGGCCGGTTTGTATCATTTCCGCAATGCGTTTTCTGGCTTCGGGCAGCGACGCATTGGCATTTTTGCGGCTGTGGGTGTCACTGGCGGAAATGGAGGCGGCTACATGCTTGAGGCCCGCGTTGGCTGCACGTTCAAGGCCTTTGGTGTTCAATACCAGTGCGCTGTAGAGAACATCACTACGTTTGTCCAGGCCTTTGCAAATGTCCTCCGCATCAGCCATCTGTGGAACCAGCTTGGGGTGCACAAACGAGGTCACTTGGATTCGTTTTAACCCGGCATCGGCAACAGCGCGGATCAGTTCAAGTTTTTTGTCGGTCGGCAGAAAGAGCGTTTCACTTTGCAAACCGTCACGTAAACCCTGCTCTTCAATGATAATATTTTGGGGATAGGATTTCATATTTGCTTGCTTTTCGTATTGGAGTGTGCAATGCATGGGCCAATATTAAATGTATTGATGTTATAACTATTAGACTGATTTATGTCAACCCATTTTATGATCCAACAACCGGTTTCGGGCTGGTTTTGACTGTAGAATCAATGGTGGTCAAGAATAACTATTTGAAATTATAATTAAATCAATCATCAATATTCTCAATGCTTATAAAAGGAGGAATTAAAAAATGCCGAATGCTGTAACCATCGTGCGGGCTGGCCGGGTGGTCCCCGCTCACGACCAACCCGCGATTCTGGATGGCGCTGTTGCCGTGGCGGGTGAAAAAATCGAGGCAGTTGGAAGCTTTAAAGAGTTGGTCACCCAATATCCAGACGCCGACATCATCGGTGGGGATGATTTTCTGCTCATACCGGGTTTGATCAATGGTCATGGGCATGGCCGAGGACTGTCGGATTTTCAAAGGGGGGCTTTGGATAACACCCTGGAGTCCTGGCTTTTCGATACCCGTAAATATGTGCCGGTGGCAACCTATGATGATCTATCGCTTTCCGCGATAAGACTTTTAAAATGTGGTGTGACGACCACCATGCACAATCATCTGCTGAAAAATCCGGCAGATTTCGAGCAGGAATTCGATGAAGGGCTGCGAGCCTACCGAGACGCAGGTATCCGCGTGCAATTCAATCCTGGCGTCCGCAACGACAATCCCTTTATTTACGGAGACAACACCGCCTTTTTAACGGAGCTGCCCGATGAGCTGCGCAAGGTGTTGACCACTCCGCCGCCGGTAGGATCGTTGTCTGCCGACAATTTTGTCGATGTGGTAAACCACCTTCATGCGCAGCACAACACGGATATGACCCGTATCGGGTTTGGGCCCCTGGCCCCGCAATGGTGCACGGACGAACTGCTTCTGGATGTTCGCAGCGCTGCAAAAAAGCTGAATGTGCCGATTCATGTTCATGCCGTTCAATCGATCTTCCAAAAAATATACGGGCTCGAATTTCTAAAGAAAACCCTTGTTCAGCACATGTACGATATCGGATTTCTCGGTAAGGGCGTGGTCATCGGGCATTGTGTCTGGCCCACCGAGGATGACATCAAGCTACTCGCGAAAAGCGGTGCGGCGGTGACCCATCACCCCTCGTGCAACCTGCGTGTGAGAAACGGGGTTTCACCGGCGTTTCACATGCTGAAGGCCGGTGTACTGGTCGGTTTGGGAATCGACGGCAAGTCCATCAATGACGACGATGACATGATACAGGAGATGAAGGTCTGCTACCTTCTTAACCGATTGCCGTCTCTTGAGCTAGACTCGCCGCATATGACTGCCCGCCAGGTTTTTCAAATGACGACCACAAACAACGCCAAACTGCTCGGGTTCGAAAACCAGATTGGCAGGCTTGAACCCGGCCTTTTCGCCGACATGGCCCTGATCGACTACAAATCAATGGCATTTCCGTTTGTGGATCCGTCCCACGACCCCATCGACACGTTGATGTACCGCGGGGCAGGGCGGTATGTGGACACAGTTATGGTGAACGGAAAGGTTGTGGTCAAAGCGGGAAAGGTTTTGAGCATCGATGAAGGTGCCGTGGGCGAGCGTTTGGCCGAAGCGGCTTCGCGGCCGAGATCGGACCAGGAAAAGGCCCTGGCGAAGGCGATGGACACCCTCAAAGAACAGGTGAAAAAGTATTATGATGGTTGGACCCAAAAGGTGGATCCAAAACCCTTCATGATGACGAACTCCCGCGTTGACGGCTTATAAACCCATTAGCTGCAACGTTGGGAGAACTCATCGTCTTAGAAACAGAGCAAAAAGAGCATTGCTTTAGGATTACCGGATTCTAGGTTACAACCTGGAATCCGGTAATGTTTAGACAATTACTTCTTCTGTTTCACATATCACGTAGAATTTGAAATCGGTTTTGCCTTTGGGACTCTGTTCCTCGGAAACGGGATTCTCCTGCCGCCACTTCATGGCATTTTCAAAGGACTGCATATCATCGTAGTGCAGTTCGGCAATCCGGTAAAAAGTGGTTTCACCCTGCACAATACGGCGCACCGTGTTAAACACGATTTTACGTAACCCCGGAATCTTTTTTAGATCCGGGACGTGGATTTCCCTGAGCCATTTCTCGTATTCCTCAACCGCCATGCCGGGCATGATGTCATAGCCCAAAATTGCTTTCACCATTTCCTTGCCTCCTGCAATCGTCAAGTCTGCTTTAATATACACCTCACTGACCTGTTGTCCTTGAAACGTTCCATGCATCCGTTGCATGAAATACAGGCAGCGGGTGTTAGATCGCCGTTTTCCCAACGCCGAATCAAACCGGGCTCTCTTATGAAGGGACGGCTCATGGCCTCACGGTCCAGGCACATGCCCCTACTGTTGGGATGCGGGTCCCAGGCACGGTCCGGCCGGACAGCACTTGTAATGATGAGGCCAACACCGCCGTCGGCAAGTGCCTGGTACACTTCCACGAGTTCCTTGGATGGTGTGCGATCACTGGTTGCCAGATTTTCCATGGTGGCCGAACGGACAAACCGGTTCCTTAATGATATTCCATCGAATTCGACGGGTTCAAACAGGCACGACATGGTTTCAATTCCTCTTTTCTTTGATCTATTTTAAGGCCATAGCGGCGAAACCGACGAGTGAAAATGCCAAGGCGGCACAGACAAAAAAGATGCCGTCAATACCGACCAGGGGAAACATCAGCCCCATGATCAGTGGGCCCAGCGTTTGACCGATACGCATACTGGATCCATAAACAGACATGACAATACCGCGATTTTTGACGCATGAATACCGGCTCAGGTAGTTTTGAATGTTCGGGATCAGGATGCCCTGGGCCATTCCAAAAAGAAGGACGGGTATGATCATGACCCAGGGATTCCCCACAAAAGGCATGAGGACCAGTGCTGTCGTGTACAAGGTGAAACTGAGTTTAAACAAAGTCTTGCCGCTCATCATCCTGGACAGCTTTTCTGTTTGCGACGATGTCAGCGCCGATGCAATCATCATGGTCATCATCACCGCACCGATAATGTGGGGTTCTGATTTCAATTTCAAGGCCATCAGGATGGGCAGATAGCTGATGTAGGACCCCCAGACAACGATAATAGCGAGTATCGTTATAATGTAATTGGCCATGATGGGCCGGCTTTTCACCACCTGCCATGCATTCTGCAGGTAAACGCCGAAATGATCGTGTCTGACAAGGCGTGGGGCATGGAGTCGGAAGCGAATTAGAAACCCGATAGGTACGCCTAAAATCGGCAGCAAAAACGGATATCGCCAGCCCCAAAGAGCAAAGGCTCCACCAACCAGGGTCAAAGAGGCGGCGGCGACGCTTAAGATTGCCTGGTTGTAACCTACGGCCTGTGTTCGCTGATTACCGCTGTACATGTCGCCGATCAAGGCAATATTCAGAGAACTAAAGGGCGCCGCACCGATACCTTGTAAAAACCGAAGCGCCAGCAGGGTGGAAAAATCCCTGGCAAAAAAACAGGCGCTACCGGCTGCCGCAAATAGAAAAAGGGATGCGGCCAAGACGTTGCGCCGGCCAAACCGGTCCGCACAGACACCGATGAAAGGCATCAGCAGAATTCCGGGAAAGGAAAATATCGTCATGACCAGGCCGATTTTTGCTTTTGAGACCTCGAGGTCTTCGGAGATGCGCGGCAGTGCCGGTGCGATACTGAAAGCACCCACAACAGCCATGGATGTCATGCAGAAGATGATATAAAGATTGGGGTCTCTCAGGACATTGTTTGCCTCGGCACGATCCCCTGCCGTTTGTCCGGGGGGTGAAAGCATGCTCCGAATCCCGCGCTGAAGGCTATGCCAAGGCATGGGCGCTGAAAAACCGGGAAATCTCCCCGGATACCACGGCCGGATGGGTCACCACGCAATACGTGCCTTCAGCGCCCGGAATGACGGCAACGTCTACGTTTTTCCCTGCCTGCTGGACAGCTTTCCATCCGGAACCGTAGTCGGTATCCTTGCCGATAACGCCGCTGTCGCCCACGACCAATAGTTGTGGTGCCTCAATGCTTGAAAGATCCTCGGAAAGGTCCACATCCAATGCATCGTGCATGGCTTTCCAGGACTCCGGGTGCAGGTTTTCTTCGAACCGGTTTGTTTCCCAGTTTTCAAACTCGGGTGGGATCCCAAACATCCGGACCAAAAAATAGGCCCCCAGGCTTCCGTTTCCAACACCAAACTCATCGCAAATTTTGGCGCCGACCCGGCACATTTTGCGGGACTGATCTGTCAGCTTGTGCATGCCGTAATGGGCAATGGCCGCTGTTCGTTCGGGGTATTTGGCGGCAAATCGAATGACGATGAATGATCCATTGGAAGTGCCGAATACATGTGTTTTGTCGATGCCGAGATGGTCCAGAACAAGCTTTAAATCATCGGCCCATTGTTCCACCGTTATACCCGTAGCAGGTCTGTCCGAGCGCCCCGCCCCACGCTGATCGTAGAGGATAACCTTGAAATGATCCTTCAGGATCGGCAGCATGAACTCCCATTGGTTGCTGACGAGGCTGCTGCCGCCGATGAGGACCAAGGGGTCTCCCTCGCCAACAGTATCATACCAGATGTTTACGCCGTCGGAGCTGGTGATTGTAGCCATGATAGTTTTCTCCTACATAGTGATTAAAGGGTTATTGGTTGGTTGTGCCTAAAGATTTTCAATATATTTCAAGGCATCGCTCGTGGAGATTACATCACAGTATTTCATCCACAGATCGAGCAGGCCGGCTTTGTGCGAAGCGCTGATCCGGTCATACACGGCATCTTCCAGAACAGCCACATTGAAATTCCGGCTGATGGCATCGACACACAACGACCGCACACACCCGCTAGTCGTGCCTCCCGTCACCAGAAGCGTGTCAATGCCCAGCCTGATCAAATAGCTGAGCAGCGGAGTACCGTAGAAAGCGCTGGCGTAGCTCTTGTCAACCACCAAATCACCCGGCAGGGGGGTCAGTTCGTATACGATCGCCGTCCCTTTCGAACCTTCGAGGTAGTTTTGCTGGTTCCTGTCGGTTTTAGAGGCGAACCCGTCGAATCGAAGGTCCTTTTGAATATGCCGGGTAAAAATGACCGGTAGAGATGCGCTGCGGCAGGCAAGAAGGACGCGCTGTATATTTCCAATAGCACTCCACGCAGCTTCCCCGACGCCGGAAGGCCAACGATCCAGTTGATACAGGATCGGCCTGTTGTCGCCGCAGTAGTTGTATTGTGGATCGATGATCATCAAGGCCGGCGTTTTACCGAGCCCCCGCGCCTGACCATACCCGGCCTTGAGAATGACCGCTTTATCCGTCTCCGTTAGGATGTCTTCCCAAATGGGCATGCTCTCATCCATACGTACAATTTAGGTTTAACTCCGTCTCCCACGAAAAACCATTCTGTGAGACTGGGGTGTCGTACCGGTTGGCAAACATTTTCCGATTGGTATTTTGGTGAGATGCGTCCTTGGCCCAATCAGGACACTGATCCGACAGATGCTAAAAAAGAAGTGTGAGTTCATTCACGTCGGAAATGGTATCCAATGCTGCGACCATTCGATAAATCTTTTGCGCGGTTTCGTCTCCCCAGACCGGCAAGGCCAGCTCGTTGTATTTTTCAAGCAGCTCGCTTTCCGAATAAGGGTCTTCGAAATCCCCCTTGTTGATAAAGGCTTCGGCCTTCAACCGGGCGCCATCTTTGAGAATCAGTGTGACCCGTGACGGGCGCTGGTCCGGCATCATGGCCGTAAGCTTAGGGTCTTCCACAACCCTTACTTTTTGGGCAAGCTCCCTTGCCCGCCGGTTATGAATGGCTTCGGTGGTGAAGCAGTCAACGCCTGTGTGCCCGTGGACAATGGTGGTGGCCACCGCAAAGGGGATCGAAAATTTGCCGGCCAGGGTGTTCATGGGGTGTTGATCGCATAACTGGGCTGCCAGTGAATAGGTGGAGACCTCTACGGCTTCGACATCTTCGTATGGGATGCGGCCCGAAGGGGCCTTTGCCATGATATCCAGCAGCGCATCCAGGGTTGCGTGGTTATAACGGCAGCAGGCATGGCGCTTGAAATAATTGCGCAGTATCTCGAACCGCTCACCCAGATCCGTCGTCATTTCGCCGGTGTCGAACGTTTCGGAAACAACCTGGCCGAATACGGTTTTCAAACCGTCTTTTTCACCATTGAAACCGGCGTCCACCAACTGGTGCGCCAGGATGCCCATGTGCCCGCTGACCCCCGAATAGACATTGCGGACCAAGCCCCCCTCGAGCATGGTGCGGCGGCTGGTCGCCAGGGTAAGGGACGAGCTGACATTGATCATTTCACGCATGGCGGTGCGGTCGTAACCCAACAGCTTGCCGACGGCCACCGCTGCACCCACCGTTCCCCAGGTGCCATGCGGATGCATGGACATTCTGATTTTGCAGGCAATGCCTATTCTGGCCGCAACCTCGTAACCGAGGATCAAGGCCATCAGCAGCCGGCTGCCGGACAGCTTGCGGGATTCCGCCAGGGCAAGGGCTGCCGGAACCACATGAATGGCACAATGACCGCGGGCAAACTGATTGCCCTCGTCCAGTTCCAAAAAGGTGCCGGCGGTGCCGTTTATCAGGGCCGCCTTGGCTGCTTCGGTACGGCGCCCCGCGCCAATGATGGTCGCCAGGGCAGGATCGTTTGGCCCGGCTACCTGACCGGTCAGGGCCTTGACTTCTTTCTCCTGCGCACCGGCCGCGATGACGGCAATGGTATCCGCCAATACAAATTTAGCGCGCTGGATCGTCTCCGGCGGCAGGTCGTCGGTTGTACAGTCGCAGATATAGGCGACCAGTTCATCAAGATAATCTGACATGATCATACCCCGCGCTTATAGTCCCAGATACAGTTTTTTAATGTGAGCGTTATTCAGAAGATCTTTTCCCGGGCCGGACAGACCCACGCTGCCTTCTTCGAGGACATAGGCATAATCGGAAATACCCAGTGCCTGAGGAACATTTTGTTCTACCAACAGAATGGTGACGCCCTCGCTTTTGATGCGCAGCACACTTTTAAAAATATCTTCAACCAAAATAGGGGCCAGGCCCAGCGAGGGTTCATCCAGAATCAGCAGCTTGGGTTTCGACATAAGGCCGCGTGCTATCGCCAGCATCTGCTGTTCACCGCCGGAAAGGGTTCCGGCACGTTGACCGGTCCGTTCCCTCAATATCGGAAACAGTGTCATGACCAGATCCAGGCTCTCCCTGCGAAAGGCTTTGGCTCCCTTCAGGTAGGACCCCATCTCCAGGTTTTCTTTCACGGTCAGCGACGGGAAAACACACCGGCCTTCGGGTATCTGTACCAGGCCTTTTCCAACACGGACATGCGGTTCCACTTTGGTAATATCTTCCCCCATGAATTCAATGGTTCCTTGGGTTAGTGGAAGAACGCCTGAAATACTGTTGACCGTGGTGGTTTTACCCGATCCGTTGCTGCCGAGAAGAGAAACCACCTGTCCCTCTTGAATCTTCAGCGAGACCTGCCTCAGTACCTGTATTTCCCCGTAACAGACATCGATTTTATTTATGTCAAGCAATGACCGCTCCTTTGCCCAAATAAGCCTCTATAACCCCGGGGTCCTCTGCCACGGCTTTGGGGCTGTTGTCGGCGATTACCTCCCCATGCTGGATAACGACGATGCGATCGCTAAGCCCCATGATGACACGCATATGGTGTTCAATAATAAAAATAGTGGTTCCGGACTCACGAATTTTAAAAACAAGTTCTGTGATTTCATGCTGCTCGGTCGGGTTCAGGCCGGCCATGACTTCGTCCAGCAGCAGCAGTTTGGGCTCGGTGGCAAGAGCGCGCGCGAGTTCCAGGCGCTTTCGGCCAGGCAGTGTAAGACTGTGTGCCGGATCGAGGGCCTTTGGTTCCAAACCGACAAAGCCCAGAATATTCCAGGATTTTTCTTCAACTTCTTTAATGTTCCTGGTGGTGTTGAACGATCCCACAGCCACATTTTCAAGGGTTGACAGATGGGCAAAGGGCTTGACGATCTGAAAGGTTCGGGTGATACCGAGCTTGCATATCTGATGCGATTTCAACCCCATGATCATGTTGCCGTCAAAGCGGATCTCCCCGCTTTCCGGCTTCAAAAAACCGGTTACCAGGTTGAACAGGGTGGTTTTCCCGGCGCCGTTGGGGCCGATGAGTCCCAGAATTTCGCCTGGATCGATGTGCAGGGAAACCTTGGATATGGCCTTGAGGCCCTGGAACGATTTCGATATGTTCGTTATGTTGAGTAGATGCGTCTGAGACACCTTATGCGATTCCTTTTAGCGTGTGCGAAATTTTTCAAACATGCGGTTGGCAAACCCGATGATGCCCTCCGGAAGAAACATGATCACGGCCACCAGAACAATACCGTAAATCATCAGATAGACACCGCTGTAAGCCTGGAAGACCTCGCGTGTGAATTCGGAAAGCGGTGTCAACACGACAGAGCCCAACAAGGGCCCCAGAACGGTTCCCGGTCCCCCGATGATGGGACGGATCATGATTTCCACGGAATTGATGGCCCCAAAGGTAATGTCCGGGTCGATATAGAGCAGATACTGGGCATAAATGGTTCCGCCGATGGCTGTCATCCCTGCGCTGATGGCCATGGCGATCATCTGTGATTTAAACGTATTGATGCCAAGCGCCTCGGCGGCGTCCTTATCTTCTCTGACCGCCATGAAATAAAGACCGGTGCGGGATTTTTCGAAGCGCCAGACCACATATAGTGCGGCGGCCATGAACCACAGGGAGATGTAGTAAAAGGGTATTTTGTCTGTAAACTGCATGAGTAAGGGTGCATTCCCGGACGACTGGATTAAAAGGCCCAGGGATCCGCCGACCGCCTTCCAGGTGATGAAGGTAATATGGAAAATTTCGGCAAAGGCCAGCATGATCAGCGCGAAAAAAGGGCCACTGAGCCCATAACGAAAGCTGAGGAGTCCGACAAAGAGACCTACGGCAATGGAAGCCATACAGGCAATGATGATGCCGAACCAGGGGCTTAAGCCGAGATGCAGAAACAGCAGGGTCGAGGTATAGGCGCCGATACCGAAAAACAGGGCGTGTCCGAAAGAAAACTGACCGACATACCCGCCCAGCACGTTCCACCCCTGTCCCATGATGGTAAAAATGAATATCATGATCATCATGTGGATAATGTGCGAAGGGATGGTCCAGGGCAGCACATGCAGCAGGGCCAATGCCAGGATAATGACAAACCATTTCTTGGTGCCCAGTCCCCGGGCAAGATAACCGGCGGCATGTTTGTTTTCGTTCATCAGTTTTTGCTCCCGAAAAGTCCCGTCGGTTTGAAAAGCAAGATCAGGATGAATAAAATAAAGGAGATTATCGATTTCATGGCGCCGGGAAAAATCATACCGCCGACGGCATCGGCGAGGCCGATTATCAACCCGCCGGCAAAGGCTCCCAGTACACTGCCCATACCCCCCAGGACGACAACCATGAAGGCCGTGATGACGAATATGCCGCCTACCGTGGGATAGACCGGGAAAAAGGGGGCCGTTGCCGATCCGGCCACTCCGGCACAGGCGGCTCCGATTCCAAAAGTAATCCAGTATATTCTACGGACATTGATGCCCATCAAAAGGGCGCCGCGGGGCTCCTCGCTGGCCGCCCGGATCGCCTTTCCCAAGTCTGTTTTTGACAACAGGAAATAAACGATTCCGGTTACGACCATGGCGGTCAAGAAAGCCAGCACGCGTTGGAGGGATATGGAAAGATCGCCGATGTAAAGATATGCAAACTCATAGGATGTGCGTGTGACACGGTAGTTCGGGGACCATAGGAAAACAGCCAGATTTTCAAGAAAAAGTGAAACCCCCAGCGTCAGCAGCAGCTGATTGTGTTCAGGCGCGTCAAGGATCGGTGTGATCAGGAATTTCTGAAACGCCGCCCCGATAATGAACAGTACGGGGACGCATATCAGGATGGACAGGTACGGATCGATATGCAACAGGTTGAAAGCCCAATAGGTTGTGTACATCCCCAGCATCATCAATGCGCCATGCGCAAAGTTGACGATCCGCATAACCCCGAAGATTAAGGTCAGGCCTATGGCTACCAGACTGTAAACTCCGCCAATCAGGAGACCGTCGATCAGGGACTGCAGGATATAATAAATATTCATTGTGACACTTCAACCCGTTGCTTTTAAAGCGGTGACCTAAAATCAGCGGTTTTCGAGCAGGACCTACCCTTATCGAAAACCGCTCATTCAGGAATAAGGACTCGTGTTGCCTACGCCGGAAGCGGAAAAACCGATGACTTTTACCGCATGTCGACATGCATCAACTGGGCGCCGGAAATACGAATTTGGACTGGCTGTATTCCGCTGGCCAGACCACATTGATCTTTCCGTTCAACACCTGGGTAACGGCTGCCTGGGCATTCTCATTCTGACCATTAGCACCAAAGACGATCGGGCCCTGCGGCAGTACATGATCTGCCATGTTGGTTTTGGTGAGTGCATCCCGAATAGCTTCCCGGTCGGTCGATTTGGCGCGTGCTACGGCATCTGCAATCACGTAGATGGCCTCATAGGCGAATATGGCCGAGGGCGCCATCTTGATACCGTGAAGTTTGTCGTAATTGGCATACATGGTTTTAGCCAGCGGGCTTAACGGATTGGCCTGGTAGTTGCCGTCCATGACGTATTCGGTAATTTTTCCCAGCTCCTTGATAAAATTTTGATCGCTGAAGGCACCGTTTCCGCATCCCACAAAGGCCTTCGGGTTCACCCTGTGGCCCTTCATGGTTCGAAACGCCCTGACTTGATCTGCGAAATACCCGGTAGACATGACCAGATCGGAACGGGCAGCCTTGATTTTGCCCACTTCGCTGGACACATCCGCGGCCCTGGGGGAATAGGGCACCCTGGCGATGACTTCCATATTGTGTTTGGGGGCGTTGTTGACGACATGCTCCGACAGGGATGTTCCGAAAGCCGTGTTGTCGTGCAGATAGGCGATCGTCTTGACCGGGACACCGGCCTGCTTGGCAATCTCAGAAATGTATTGGACGGTCTGGGCGCCCATCTGGGCAGCATTCGGTTGAATTCGGAATGTATACTTGAATCCGCGATCGGTTACTTTGTCGGCCACGGCCACGGATACGACAAAGGGAACGCGCTGCTTTTCAGCCACCTGAGTGGCCACAATCGTTACTGAAGACTGCAGGCAGCCGGTCACGGCCACGACGCCTTCCCGATCCAGTTTCTCCACCGCCGGGATTGACAGATCCGGCTTCCCCTCGCTGTCCGCGGTGAGCAGTTTGATCTTTGCTCCATCCAGGGATTTGATGCCGCCGGCCGCATTGATCTCTTGAACGGCAAGCTCGCAGCCGTTTTTAAGCTGGTTGCCGAGATACCCCAAAAATCCGGACAAGGGGTGGATCTGCCCGATGACGACTTCAGGCGGCTGCGCACCGCGCAATACATTCGGGAAACCGATGGTTCCCACGACAGCGGCTGTTACGGTAGCTTTGGCGGTGTTTTTCATAAAATCTCGACGGGTCACTTTTTTCCCAAATGGATTTGTTTTCTTTTTCCGGGCCATCATCAATCCTCCTTAAAGGTTAGCGGTTTATTGAAGCTGAATAGAATGAATCATTGACCTGATTTTCGGTCTACCAGTTCTGCATTCCCTGGTGCTGCTGCAGAATCGTTCAACACGTTTCAATGGCCTCATCATCATTAGCTATCATTTTTTTGAATTGAACTGGCAGCATGCTCTCCGGCTAGTTTTCCCAGGATAAGGGCCGCCATCAATCCATTGGCCGACAAGTATCCCGCCGGTCCTTTATGGCCGGAAAATCCGGCGGCTGTCCCCCCCCCGGCATAAAGATTCGGAATGGGATGGCCATTTTCATGAAGCACACGCGCATGCTTATCCACCTTGAGACCACCTTGGGTGTGAAATAGTGCCCCGGTTACTTTGACTCCGTAATACGGCGGTTTGAGAGGCCCCCCGAACTCGGTGCGACCCAGAGGATCCGTCGATTTGCCCCGGGCAGCTTTTTGAAACCTTGCATGGGTGTCCAATAGTATATTTTCGGGCAAATTGAAAGCGTGGGCCAGGGAGTTAATGTTTTCGAATTTTTTTATGGCCCCCATTTCGACGCATACTTGAAAGTCCTCATAGCCGGAGATCGTTTGGTAGATGCGTTCATCGAACACTTCCACAGCAACGTTTTCCTTCTGATCCAAAACCGATAAAGCATGTTCCGAGTAACCGTGATATTCATTCACAAAACGGCGACCGTCGAGATTTACCTGGTAGCCTCCCAGGCTGACAGCCGCCCAGGTAAGCAGGGTCCCATGCGGGTGGGCAACAGAGCCATGTGCCTGGTAGGCTCCCATGCAGGCTAGTTCGGCACCCAGGGCTTCGCCCCAGCGAATGCCTTCTCCGGTATTGCCCTCATGGCCAAAATAGGTGGCTTCGAGCATCTCCGGTATATATTGTTTCAGCATATCACGATTGGCGCCGAAACCATTCAAGGCAAAAATGATCTTTTTGGCTCTTGCCAGGTTTTTTCCAAAACCTTCAATCGAAACTTCCGCACCAAGAACACTGGAATCGGATCCACGAGCGATTAATCGGGTAGCCGGTGTGTTGTAAGAAATAGAAATGCTTTCGAAACGTTCTGTTGCCTTGAGCAGTTCGTTAACCAGTTGCTCACCCTTGCAGGTAGAGTTGGTGTGAATCCGATGCACCGAGTGGCCGGGATACAAGAAGTCGCTGACCAGATTGAAATCTATGTTCATGGTGCTTCTGAGCCATTCAACTAGGGAAGCCGATCTTTTTGAAATGTGCAGGGTTAGCTCAGGATCGCTTCCATGTTTGTTCTTTTTCAGAATATCGGTGGCCATTAACTCGGGAGAATCTTTGACACCTGCGGTTTTTTGCATATCAGTACCTGCAGCAGGGACCATTGCCTGGCTTAAACTGGTGTTGCCGCCGGCACTTTTTTCCTTCTCAAGTACGAAGACCTCGGACCCCATTTCCGCAGCCGCCAAAGCAGCCGTCAGCCCACATCCACCGGCACCAATGATAAGGGTATCCACCTCTATGTCCCAGTCCAATTCATCGGGATCGTCGACATATAGAATCAGATTGTTCTCTTTAGCTTGCCCCTTGTGAATTGAACTCATAACATTCACTCGCGTATTATACAGGTGTAGCAACCTGCATATTGTTGGGTTAGGATTTAAACCGTATGCGCAATTTTCTATCAGAATTACACTATAATAGAATGCGTCGCATGCGTAACGGGAATATTTGTTATATTGTTATAATTATAGTAGGTTTAATGTCAAGATTTTTTTAAGGTGCGTACATCTTTCCTCTGAACTTATACCGGTTGTCATGTGTTTAGAAAATTTGACTTCTTCGAAAAAACAGTTCTTATAGAAAACCATATTTGTATCGGAACAGACTGATGACAACCAGTATAACAAGGCCTAAAAACCCGTATTACGTGGTTAAAAAAGGGGGGGGTGAGGTCTTCAGAAAGCATTGAGGGAAAGAAATGAATAACATACTGGAAAAGATGATAACGGTTAACAGCGATTGCACTTCAAACCATTCTCTACAACGCTTCCAGCAATCTTTCGTGGATCTTGTCGAAGCCGCCGTTGGACATGACCAGGATGGCATCACCCGGAACAGCCTTCTTCTTCAAAAAATCAATAATCAGATCGGTGTTTTCAAAGTATAGGGCATCTTTACCTTGCTGCTTGAGGTCTTGCACCAGCTTTTTCGATGAAAACCGCTGCCCCTCGGGGATCTTTTTCAACAGGGGCGGCTTGCGGATGCAAATGAGGTCGGCCTCGTCAAAACACCCCGGATAGACATCCTGGAAAACGTCGCGCATGCTGGTGTTGGTTCTCGGCTCGAATACGGCGATCAGGCGTCCGTCAGGGTAAAACGGCTTGACCGCCTTGATTGTCTCCCGGACCGCTGTGGGGTGATGGGCAAAATCATCCATCACCACAATGCCGTTTTTCACACCCCTCACCTCCTGGCGGCGTCTGACGCCCCTGAAGGTTGCCAGGGCCTGTTTGACAATCTCCCTGGGAATGTCGAGAAGATCGGCTACGGCAATGGCTGACAGGGCATTCAAAAGATTGTGCTCGCCCACCAGCAGGGTCTCGAACCGGCCGTAACGGTCGCCGTCTTTCAACACCTCGAACCTGGACCAGGGGGGCTTAAGGTCTATGCTGTCGAGGCACCATCCGGATCCCTTTGAACTGCCGTATTCAATAACCTTGCAACCGGCAGAGGCGGCCACCTTTTCGACATTTCCATCACCGTCGAAAGCGAACAGGGTGCTGTCGTTTTTCAGCCCTGCAGCAAATTCCGTAAAGACCTGCAAGACGTGATCCTTGTCCCTGAATATATCAGCGTGGTCAAACTCGACGCTGGTCAATATCGCGGCATAGGGATTGTAGTGCATGAACTTCGGTCCCTTGTCAAAAAAAGCCGTGTCATACTCGTCCCCTTCGATAACGATGTAATCTCCGCGACCTAGTCGGTAATTGCTGTTGAAGTTGACCAGGATGCCACCGATGAAAAAAGTCTCGTCCAGGCCGGCACAATCCAGGATCCAGGCCACAATGGCGGAGGTGGTGGTCTTGCCGTGGGTTCCGGTAATCAGGATCTGCTTTTTTTCGGCAGCTACAAATCGGTTGAGGGCCTGGGGCATTGAACAAAAAGGCAGTCCCATCTCTCCTACACCCACAACTTCAGGGTTGTCTTTGGATACGGCGTTGCCCACGATGACAAGATCCGGCCCGTAGGACAGGTGATCTGGGTTAAACCCTTCGGCAATATCGATACCCCGATCTGTCAGAAAGTCACTCATGGGCGGATAGACCTTCAAGTCCGAGCCTGTCACCGTAAAGCCCAGATCTTTCAACATCAACGCCAGAGCCCCCATCCCGGTACCGCAGATGGCGATCATGTGGATGGATTCAACTTTTTCCGGAATTATATTCTTTAACATTTGTATTATCTGGTAGATCGGTTTTTTTCACCACAGAGACAAATTGCCCTTGCTAAAACCCGACAACCCTCTGTGTGCTCTGCGGGCTCTGTGAGAGATATAGCCCTTGCCAATAGCTTTACCTCTCTCAAGTTTCTGATCTTCATGGCCTAACAGCGCGCACGGACCCGCACTTGCGGACTTCGGCTGTCCTTTTACGGTACACCGCTTCCGGCTCGGCATAAACGATGTTGGCGATGGTCTGGTATCCCTTTTCATACACTTCCGATGACCAGTACCACGCAGCGCCGCTGGCCGGGAAATAAGGGCTGTTTTGATAGATGCCGGTCAGTTCAGCCGATGTGGGCATGCGCCAATCACCGTGGCCACCATCCTTCAATTGTTTCACATAACTCACAGCCTGCCGGTAATCCACACAGCGGCCCATCACCTGGAATGAATCAAGTGTCGTCCAGGCCAGGCTTGTCTTGTTGTCCCGGACCGTGCCATCCGTGGTGACAACATACCGGCCCTTGGTTTTAACCAGATCATCAGACACCCTTTGCTGCAGGTTTTCCAGGTGTGCGGCCTTGTCTTGCCCAACCAATGCTGTCTTGCCGTTATCGGCCGTGGTTGCCGGTGCTGTCTTCGTCCTGCTTGATCCTGCCTGGGTGCTGCTTCCGGTTGTTGTACCTGTTTTGGCCTGCTGTTCGAGCTTCCAGAGGAGGTTCTCCGCCTCAATCATATAAGGCCATATGGGGTTCTGGTCGATGTAACGGCGCAACAGGGCAATCCTGTAGGATAGGGCCTTTGTCGTATCCTGGCCAACGGATTTTGCGCGCATCCACTCATCTCTATCCGAAAATTTCTTTTCGATTTCAGCCACCCTTTGCTCCAGGCGGTTTCTTTCCGATGAGTTGGGATAACTTTTTATAAACGCCAGGTAGTGTTTCAACACGGTTTCGTCGTCAGCGTCTTCAGTTTCAGCCTTCAGGACATCCAGGGCCTGGAGTTCGAGCACCAGGGCTTCGATTTTATCTACGGCGGCCATGTTCATGTATCGCTGAAATGTTTCCCTGTATTGCCGGCATAAGGCGATGCAATCGTCCCACTTTTTCCGTTGCTTGTATTTTTCGATTTTTGTTGAAAACTCCCGGTAGGACGTCTTCAAGGTATACATGGCAAGCTGTTCAACTTCTTCCCTGTGCCGGCCGTCAGGATAAGTCCTCAGATAAACATGATACGCTTCCAGTCTCCCGAGGTAATCCCGTTGATCCAGATCGCTCAGTTCGCTGAAGTGGGCATCGTCCGTCAATTCTGATATTTCAGCCAGTCTTTTTGAAATGTCATCACGAAACCGGCTTTCAGGATGCCTCGCCAGAAAACTGTTGAAAATCTTTTTAGCCTTTTGATAGTACTGTCTGTCCAGCGGCAGATTGAAGACCGCCTGGCTGGCCTTTTCGTAATCCGATGCTTCCATCTGGCCCAGGACATTGAAAAGCGCCTGCATGGCCTTGTCCGTGTAAACCGGATCATCCGTGTAGGAATCAATGAAGATGTTGATAAGCCTTTCCTTTTGAGCGTCATCCGCCGTGCTCTCCAACCTGGCTACCAAAGCCGCATAGTCCTCAGCCACGGATCCACCACTGATGGCTTTCAGATACCAAAAAGCGCCGGCGCCCACCAAAAGGACGACAACAGCAATGGCTGCAATCAAGGGGGTGCGTTTCTTTTCACCAACGGGTGCCGATGACTTGCGCCCGCCTGCATTTTTTTTCCCCGCCACAGACGCTTTGGTTGGGCCGGCTCCATCAGCCACGGAAGCATCTTTATTTTTATCCCCGATGACGTCAGGCTGGGCTGTTCCGGCTTGTGTGCCCGGTTCCGTTCCTTCTAAATCATCAGCCGGGTGTTCAACTCGAGCTGAATCGTCCCCGGGCCCGGATGCTGATACCGGCTGGACCTGAGCTGTATCGAGATGACCGTCGAGTTGATTCACAAAAGTGTCTTTTTCGTACTCGCGTTTATCTTTTTTCTCGAGTGCCTCGATGAGAAGGTGCATCAGCGGAAGGTTGATTTCGTTCTTCTTCCGCCCACTGGGCTTTTGAATGTATATCTCTGCATTCTCCCAACCAAGAATGGTAAATGCCGCCGCTTTGTACTTCAGGGATCCTGTTTCCGCATCGATGACATTGCCGTTCAACAAATGCAGCGTACCGGTTTTATTCCCGGCCTTGATCTCCAATGTACAGGTGGACCCTTCCATTTCCGACATCTGCAAAAACGATGAAAGACTGATACCTTGAATAAGGCCGCGCACACTGACATCAATTTTTTCCGATGTGCTCTCGGTGAGGTGTCCTTTCATGGCGGAATACATGAATTGGTGGTTTTCATCCGCCAGACTGGGCGCACAGACACCCAGGTGAATTGTAACGACATCTTTTTTATCTTTCCAGGGCCACAGCGCTCCGTAAAATTCAGCCTCACCGATCTTCTTGACGAACATCACCTGCTCGCCCTGAATGCCTCCCATATGCTCGACAGATACCCCCTGCTGTGTATCGCCGTCAGGTTCCACCACCGTTGAAATGGGCGATTCCTCGAAAAATACCGTTAGAATTTCCTTAAGTTCGGCAATGGCCCGATTTTTTGAAATGGCATGATAAAAGCTGAGCCCTTCTCTATGAAAGCGCCGCTCCATATCGGAAAGCCCATCGATTTTTTCGATGAGATAAATGAACTTGGTCAGCACATCCGGGTGAGGCTGCAAGTCCGGAATGGCTTGACTCCAGATGTGCATTATTTTAGAAAATGTTTCTTCGCTCAAAATTCAAGCCTGTTCGAAATGGAATTGTCGATTACACCTGCTACTGTGCCAACTGGTCGAAAACCGCTTTTATTGTCTGAATGGTCTTGTTGATCTGCTCTTCCCTGTGGGCAGAGGATACAAAGCCGGATTCGAACTGCGAAGGTGCAATGTAGATGCCTTGTTCCAGCATGGCATTGTAATACCTGGTAAACCGGTCAAGGTCGCAAGTTTTAGCGTCACGCATATTGTTGACAGGTTGGTCATTGAAAAACATGCCAAAGACCGAACCGACCCTGTCAACCTGAATGGGTATGCCGCTGGTCCGCGCGGCCTCACGGATCCCTTTGGTCAGGAGCTCCGTTTTCTGATCCAGTTCCGTGTATACCCCGGGCTTGTTCAACTCCGCCAGGGTGGCGATCCCGGCTGCCATGGCCAGCGGGTTCCCCGAAAGCGTGCCGGCCTGGTAAACCGGTCCTTCGGGAGCGATCCGGTCCATGATTTCCTTTTTCCCCCCATAGGCGCCCACGGGCAAACCGCCGCCGATAATCTTCCCCAGCGTGGTGAGGTCTGGCATAATGCCGTAAAGGGTTTGAGCCCCTCCCAGGGACACGCGAAAACCGGTGATTACCTCGTCAAAAATAAGAAGGCTTCCCGATTTTTCCGTCGCTTCCCTCAAACCGGCGAGAAAGCCTTCCGCCGGGGGCACAAGTCCCATGTTACCGGCTACAGGCTCAACAATGACACAGGCCACATCCTTGCCCTTCTCGGCCATAACCCGGTCCACCGCACCCATGTCATTAAAGGGAAGTGATATAGTTTGGGCGGCAAAAGCCACCGGGACGCCCGGACTGCCGGGGATACCAAGGGTGGCCACCCCGGAACCGGCTTCCACCAGCAATGTGTCTGCATGGCCGTGGTAGCATCCGTCGAATTTTATGATGAGATCCCGGCCGGTGACACCCCTGGCCAGGCGGATGGCGCTCATGGTGGCTTCAGTACCCGAATTGACGAAACGGACGGTGTCGATGCCGGGTACCGCCGCAATCACCATTTCAGCGAGTTCGATTTCAAGGTCCGTGGGTGCTCCGAAGCTGGTCCCGCGTTCAAGGGTAGCCTTGAGGGCGCTCACAACCGCAGGGTGGCGATGGCCGAGGATCATGGGTCCCCAGGATCCCACGTAGTCAATATAGCTGTTCCCATCGGCGTCGTATATCATGCACCCCTCGGCCCGATCCACAAACACCGGATCGCGACCAACAGACTTGCACGCTCTTACAGGGCTGTTAACACCGCCGGGAATAACCTCTTTTGCATGTTGAAACAATTTTTTAGATTGCTCATAATTCATAGGTTCAGCCTTTTTATTAATTGATTATTTAGTGTCGACCATCATTTTACGTTAACGTGACCGTCTTTTTCAAGCACAACAACCGTGGATTACGCTTTTCATCGTTTTTATAAGGCAAAAAATATATGAATTCAAGAGCCTTCAACAATACCTTATGATATGATAGTCATTTGAAACATCCAGAGGGGTTTTTATGGGACAGGGGAAAGATCCAAAACAATTTGCCAAGCTGCTAACCTATGTGCTGGGCAGGAACCCGGATGAATTTGGACTGGTGCCGGATGGGGACGGTTTCGTTAAAATCAAGGAACTCCTGAAAGCCCTCCACGAGGAGGATGGCTGGACGTTTGCCCGGAAAGCCGGCATCGATGAAGTATTGTATTCCATTGCCGACCCCCCCGTGGAAGTGAAGGAAGATCGTATCCGGGCCCTCCGGCGGGAGCACCTGGAAAAACGCGAATATACAGCCGACCCACCCCCGGTCCTCTACACCTGTATCCGTCATCGGGCCTATCCCCACACGCTGAAAAAAGGGGTGGCCCCCATGGGGCGAAAACATGTGGTGCTGGCAACTGATGCCGACCTGGCCCTCCGCCTGGGCCAACGGTTCGATGCCGATCCGGTGCTGCTGACAATCAACGTGGATCAGGCCCACTATAGGGGATGCCTGTTTCTCAAAGCCAGTCCGCGATTGTTTCTTTGCCGGTATATCCCCGAAGGAGGATTCCACGGTCCTGCGCTGCCCAAAGAAAAAAAAGCCAAAGAAAGAAAAGATGGACCCGCGAAAGAGGTTCAGAAAACACCCCGACGTTCCGAAACCCCGGGAAGCTATTTTCCAGACCTGTCCGACCCATCCCCCCCCGTACATAGGACCAAAAAACAGCGCCGCCGGGACGAGGTCACCTGGAAGTCCGAACGAAGGCGAAATACCAGACAATAAACCTGAATCCTGCATAAATGAGGGGCCTTCAAAGGCAAGGTATCTGAGAGTGAAGTTGCAGTGCGTCAAATCTCATGCAAGGTTCATGTAAAACAATTTGACAACCCCATATAAACCTGTTACGTGAGCAATTTATTCCATTGGGCCGTTAGCTCAATTAGGCAGAGCACCTGACTCTTAATCAGTAGGTTCCGAGTTCGATTCTCGGACGGCCCACCAATAATAACAAGTACTTAGCCGAGGGCACCCGCTCTCGGCTTTTCTGTTTTGACCATAATTTGACTATGGGGTTTTTGGGTAGGTTTTGGGGCAGGAAGATCGTTTAAAAGGTTGACTGCATTGCGCTTGTGCTCTTGTGTTAGGTGAGCATACCTCAGGGTCATGGTCATGGTTTTGTGGCCCAGGAGTTCCTGCACATCTTTCAGGCTACCGCCCTTCAAAAGCAACTGACTCGCGAACGTATGCCGCAGGTCATGGAACCTCAAGTTGTCAATCTTGGCCTCGTCAACAGCAGGCCGGAATGCCGTCTTGATACACTTGACCGGCTCGCCGTGGAACGTGAAAACACAATCCATATTCTGCTCCTTTCCGTCGGCGATCCGCAGCCTGAAATTGCGCTTAACGCGGTTGAAGATGACATTCATCCTGTTGTTGACCTGCTCGAATGCCTGCTCATCAATAGAACCATTTGCATATGAAGGATCAAAATATATTTTATCAATACATTCTGCAAATAATCTCGCAAAATCCCAATGCCGTACTATTTCTGACAGTTTGATTACGAGATTCTGTCTTTGTTTATAGGTTAAATGAATATAGGCTTCTGTTTTTCGAAAATTCTTTTTAGTCTGGCGATAATTTTTTGGATTCTTCCTCTGTAACCTCAACAGTTCCTTTTTCCTATATCTACTTACCGCCAAACGACGGTCTTTTTCATTTAAGGACTCAAATTTTGGTATTTTTCTCTGTTCCAAATAAGGCCGCAAAAGCCATGCTGTGTGAATTTCTGCACCTTCTATTTTGTAATTTTTTTTTAATTTGTTTATCGCGCTATCGCAAAATTTCCATTGAGTGGCTGGAATGCTTATTCCCGCGAGTACATAGTGAGAAGTATTTCCAGTGTGAGAAGTACCAGATTCATCTATATAACAAATTTGCATAACTTTCCTCCAAGAAGACAGAATAATAAATTGCAAAACAGCTATATGAATCTCGTCAAAGGAATGACGTAGACGTGACTAAAGGATAACTGGCGATATAAGGTAATAAATCGTAAGAAAGGAAAAAAAAACGACTGGGGGTGAGGCCATTGGCCTCCCTATGAGACGCTTTGCGACTCAGCCCAGACGTTTATATAATAATATCGACTTTTCAGCTTGTGTCAATGTTTTTTTTGTTACCCTGAGGAACATTACGTTTTGATGTTGCCTGGAACTATATCTTAAGTTGATCCTAAAATCAATAATTTGTGCCAAAATGTGACAACTATTAATTATTTTGCTTGTTTCCTTCAAACGCAATAAAATTAGCTTGACAAATCAAACCCATGACCAATATATATGTTGTTTTTGGTT
>JAOZRT010000493.1 GCA_029940035.1 Desulfobacterales bacterium | reverse complement strand
TTTTTTCGTATCAACGTTCTGCAGATAAACATTCCGCCGCTTAGAGAAAGGGGTAAAGACATCGCCGTATTGATCGAAAATTTTATAACAACCCTTTCCCATCAGTACAAACTCTCTCCGATGCTTATACCCAGGCCATTCATGCAAAAATTGATTGAATACGAATGGCCCGGTAACGTTCGGCAGCTTATCAGTTTTGTGGAACAAACGGTATTGTTATGCCAATCGCAGTTCAACGTGGAGGTTTTTGAGACTCATTACCGTCGTTTAAAAGAATATTCCCCGACCCACCAAAGGAACAAAGCTGCGGATCTGAATAAAATTTCAAACAGTATGTGTGAATATCCGGATGAGGAAGTAGACGATTTTAAACACGAAATCCGTGTGAAAACACAAGAACATGAGGTCTACCTGATTCGTTCTGCCCTTGAAAAAACAAATCACAATAAATGTAAAGCCGCGGCGTTACTCGGCATTAGCCGAACCACTTTGTACAAAAAAATTAATCAATTGAAATTTTAGCAATATCAATTAACCCTTAATTGATTATATAATTGACAATTTAGGCTTTTCCAAACGTGGATTGCTCTCCTTTTCTGGATTCGATGCTCTTTTCCGTTTTTAAACTCCTAACGAAATGGCAGAATTTTTGCTTGTCATTGTTTATCGATATGGGAAAAATTTGCACCTGCCGCCGGAGATATGCTTAAAAAAGACGGATAAAACGAATCAGAAGATGTGAAATGAGTTATGTTCATTATTTGACTGACTTCATCTATCTATTTATGGACGGAGCCTCAAAATAACTGAAGAGAGAAAGATATGGTACTACAGGAACGCAAAACAGGCACGACCTTTACGAACGGTTTCGGTCTAATACCTTTTTCGCAGAACGAACTTACCACTATTCATCGTGGATCACTTGATGTTTTGGAGAGAGTAGGATTTACAGTTGAATCTGAAGAGGCTGTGGATCTTTATCACGGAGCCGGTGCAAAGGTCACACGGTCGGAATCTTTTTTCCGTGTCTACTTACCCACATATCTGGTAGAGGAATCCATTCGAACGGCACCAAAAGAGATAATCTACTATGGGCGCACACCTGATCAGGATTATGCTCCTCAGCCGAAAAAAGTCGGTTTCTCCGCTTTTGGCCAATGTGTAAATATTTTAGACCCTATTACCGGGAGCTTACGGCTCTCAACTAAAAATGATCTTAGTCAATCGGCAGGGCTTCAGGATGCGCTAGAAAATATCAAAACCGTTGCGCGAACCATTGCTCCAAGGGATAAATATCCGCCGGCACAGGCTCTGCACAGTATGGATGCCATTGTTCGAAACACCAGCAAACACATTAGTGGGGGGGCGGGAAATGCCCAGAACCTTGCTGGCATTATCGAGCTATTGGCAATGACAGTAGGTGGCCATGAAGAGTTGCGTCAAAGACCATTTTATACACCCAGTGTGTGCCCTACGAGCCCCTTAACCCTAGGGAAGGACTGTTGCGAAGTGGCCATCGCAGCCACGCGAGCCGGCTTGGGTATCGTCGTTATGATCATGCCTCTGGCCGGTGGAACCGCACCAGTAACATTAGCTGGGACTATCACCTTGGGTCTCGCAGAACAGCTCAGCTGCTTGGTGCTGGCCCAGCTTGTTCGCAAAGGTACTCCAGTGACTATGGGTAGCGCTTCGACTATAATGGATTTACGATCAGGTACGGCAGCAATGGGTGCGCCTGAGGCTGCCATTATCAATGCCAGCTTGGCTCAGATGAGTCGGTTTCATCAACTGCCTAGCCGGGTGGCTTGCGGCGTTTCCGACTCAATAATCATCGATCCACAAATTGGCTACGAATACGCTAACAACGCGCTTATGGCTTCCTTATCTGGGGCTTCCATTGTGTTCGGCGGCGGTGCTATAGAAGCCGGATTAACCCACAGCCCCGTAAAATTGGTCATGGATCATGAATGCATGAGCAATATTGCGATGATGTTAAAAGGCATAACCATCGACGCGGAGAACATGGCCCTGGATGTGATTGTCGATATTGGTCCCGGGGGTAACTACCTGATACATCAACATACATTCGACCACATGCGCAATCAATCGGAGAGCCGGTTGTTTAACCGACTATCGCGTAAAGACTGGTTGGAAAGATGCAACGGGAGGACGGCGATAGAAATGGCAACCGAGAAGTTCCAACAGATCATTTCAGGTCATTGCTCACTTGAATTGCCACCTATTGTAGAATCGGAAATGGACAGATATATTGAAGAATTCGAGTCCGCCCTTCAATCCGAAAACGGTGACCAGTGAGCTATCGGGAAAACTGTCTGGACATTTCTATCTCTGGAGAAAAAGCATCTTAAAAGCGTTGCTGGTTCCGAACATCTTTACTTTTGGTTGTGCTGGGTCTGTTTAATGGGAAATAACTGGCTGCCTAGCAAAATATTAAGTTAGGAATTTGAATTTGGTTGCAAACACGATTTGTTGTCTTTTTGTCTAAACAAAAGACTGCAAATGTAAATGGCAATCGGACAATCAATGGCGGGAATGAAGACTTTATCAAAGTGACATATTTGTAACTCAACTGACTTTATGATTAAATCGGTAACTTATTGAATTGTATGTGATACACAAGATGTTGTATGTGGCAGGAAATGCTGTATTGGTCAATTTCCATAATAATGCAATAAAGGTTTTTTCAATTCCACGAAGAGTTATTCTCTTATCTCAGGTTTGGGTTCAGCTGTGATCTCCAATAAGTATCCAAGGGCTGCCAAAATGTT
>JAOZRT010000153.1 GCA_029940035.1 Desulfobacterales bacterium | reverse complement strand
CGGTAGAACCTTTTCAATTCTCACCGGCTGAGCCGGTGGCTTATGAAGGGAGTTACGGGTTGCAGGTTGCGTGTTCAAGGCTTAACGCCTGGTGCTGCCGGCAACACCCGTAACCTGAAACCCGATACCCGCAACCAGATTTTCAGCTCATGATTCCACTTCGCGATACTGCGCAATCGATAAACTACCCCATCGTCAACACCGCCATCATTGGCTTGAACGTCCTGGTCTACCTGGTTCAGTTGTCCCAGGGATCCGGCCTTGACCGGTTTATCTACACCTATGGGCTTGTGCCGGCACGCTACACTATACCGGAAGTCTCCAGCTATTTCACTATCGGGCAACAGTTGCTGGCCCCTGTGTCCTTCATGTTTCTGCATGGCGGCTTTTTCCACCTTTTGGGCAACATGTGGTCGCTCTACATATTCGGCGACAACGTGGAAGACCGCCTCGGCCCATTGCGTTACCTGATCTTTTATCTCCTCTCCGGCATTGCCTCAGGACTGTTTCACATGCTGTCCGACACCCACTCCATGGTGCCCACCATCGGCGCCAGCGGGGCTGTGGCAGGCGTTATGGGGGCTTATTTCATTACCCATCCCAACTCGAAAATCCTGACGCTGATTCCCATTATCTTTATCCCCTGGTTTGTGGAAATCCCTGCCTTCATATTTATCGGCATCTGGTTTGCCATGCAGCTGTTGAACGCTGCCGGTGGTGGCGGCGGGATTGCCTGGTGGGCCCACATCGGCGGGTTTATTTTCGGGATTCTGTTCTTGAAGGTCGCCCTGAGAATGCCTGCTACCGGCCTGTCAAACCCCTTGAAAAGGGCCACAACCAAGAAAAGGTCCCACCGGCTCCAGGTCATCCGCCCCACCGGACCGGGCGACGACCCGCATTTATACGGCACCCTGGCCATCACCCGCACCGAGGCCTTTCAGGGGTCTCACAAACTGGTCAACATTCCCTGGGCCTTTCATAAACGCTTGATCCGGGTCACGGTGCCTGCAGGCATATCAACGGGAAACTCACTTAAATTGAAGGGATTGGGGAAGCAGATGCCGGATGGCCGGAAAGGGGATCTCTACTTAAAAATTCGTATCAGAGACCAGAGGACAGAACCCCAGAGGACGGAACTTCAGAAGATCAGAAGGTAAGAGGGTGAGAATACGGACGGTTGTCTGTGGTCAGTAACCAGAGGACTTTCAATAGACAGAAAGTAAACCGAAACCTGAAACCATGTACCTTATACCATTTACCTTATTAACCTGGCAACTAAATAGCCTAATTCGTCATGCCGGACTTGTTCCGGCATCCAGTATTATCCTGGATAGCGCATAAGCTTCACTGCGTGTCCCGCCTTCGCGGGAATGACGGCGTTAACGTATTTAATTGCCGGAGCAATATTCAGCCTTAACTACTAGCTTGTAGGCTTTTACCATCATGGCCGGATAATAGGAACGCTTGGACTTGGCAATGCCGGGAATACCCATATCGCTCTCTTTGTTGATATAGGTAAACCCCTCAAACAGGCGCCGCGCACACTCCCTGTCCAGGTACTGGTAAAGCCCCTTGATATTGGAAAAGGCTTTTTCGTACTGCAGCGTGGCCATGTCCTGCGTCAGGGCAGAGGAAATACCGAAAGCGCTCACCACGCCGTCTAACCTCACCAGGATGCCCTTCAGCTCCATCTGCTCCAGGTTTTGGATAGTAGTAATGGCAGCCTGTTTTTCACAGGCCAGGTCAGTGTTCACCGCGCCGTCGCAGCCATCGCGTTCCTCGCACCACTGCTCCAAAAATTCCAGGCACTCATCAACAACAGCCGGTCCCATCTTCTCCACCCACACGCGACCGGCAGCATCGAACTCCCGTTCGAACTGGTTGATCAGGTTGCGTTTCTTTGAATACTTGTTGCCCTTTAAAAAAGCCAGGTCTTCGGTCCTGAAAACATAATCGTCATAGGCCTCATGGGGCACGATGGAGAAATAGCGCGACAACTCCTCGTTGCCGTGCCGTTCGATATAGCTCTCAGGCACAAACCAGAACGTCTGGTAACCAAGCTCCCCGGCCAGATCGAACAGCTCCCCGGGACCATACTCCCTTTTCAATGATATGGGCAGTATGAGGTGCCGGTTTTCACGTTCAGTGGCAAACTCGGCCGCTACAATCAGCGCATCGTCCACAACCGCACCAAAGGGCTGATACTCCTCGTTGCTCCAGGCGATGATGGACGAAAGTGCATAGCCGCACAACGTGTACTGCTGGGCATTGAAATAGGGTGTATATGCCGCAAAATCCGACGGCACCATGTGTTTGAATTCCATGTATTTTGTCTTTTGTTTTTTGTATTTTGTGTTTTGTTTTTTGTGATTGCTACAAGGTTTTTATTGCCAGTCCAGGATAATGGCAAATGCAGTCATGCACTTCCGATTTTCACCATGGGTGTCGCGTCAGGCATGACATTGAATCCCAGGCGTTCATAAAACGGGTGGGACCCCCGCTCGGCAATCAACCCGACCCAGTTGACCTCGTCGTGGTTGAGCCTGTCCAGCAACCGTTGGATGATTTCCCTGCCGATTCCCCGGCCCCGGAAGGCCGCATCCACGGCTACATCCTGGATGTAGGCATCGCTGACACCATCACTGATGGCCCTCCCCATACCCGTCACCCGCTCCCCATCTTCCACAATTAGGAAACAGTGGCTCCCGGCGACGATCCGTTTTACGAGATCTACATCATCGCGGGATTCAACCCACCATCCCTCAAACTGGTAGAGTGACAGAATTTGCTGTATATGTTCCACAGTGGGGCTGTCGAGAAAGGAATATTGCATGGACGGCATCTGTCCTATATTTCTATACGCAACATGGCATGTCAGATGAAGATGGCCGACACCCTGTCACGGCCCTCTTCTTTGGAGCCGTAGAGTGCCTTATCCGCCCGCTGAATAAATTCAGAGACCTCTTCTTTAGGAACGTATGCGGTTACGCCCAGGCTGATGGTGATGGTCTCGGGCGTAGGGCTGCCTTCCGGCGTAAACGCCTCCTCTTTAACCGCCTTGCGAATCCTCTGGGCCACGGTCTGGGCCTCTTTGCCGTCAGTTTCGGGCAGGATCACCGTGAACTCTTCCCCCCCGTATCGATAGGCGGAGTCCATTTTTCTCAAAAGCGGTTTGATTGCCTGGCCGATTCGGATCAACACCTTATCCCCTTCAAGATGGCCGAATGAATCGTTGTAAACCTTGAAGTGGTCGATATCCAGAATCAGAAGGGAAAGCGGATGGTTATACCGGTTGGAACGGTCAACCTCCCCGCGCAGCTGGTTGTAGAAATGCCGTGAATTGTAGAGCCGGGTCAATCCATCGGTGATTGACAGCTTTTTGAGCTTTTCGAGCATGTGCACCCGCTCGTTGGTAAGCTTTCTTTCTTTCAGCACCCTTTTCAGGCGCAGCAGCAGCTCTTCAAAACGGGCGGGTTTGAATACAAAATCGCTGGCCCCCTTGCTGATGGCTTCTTCATAGGAATAATCACCGCTGTAGCCGGTCATCACAATGATGTCTATGTCGTAATCCTCCTTGATGGCATCGGTCAGCTCAAGCCCATCCATGCCCGGCAGCATGATGTCGGTGATCACCACCTGAACCGCTTTTGTGAGCAGCAGATCCAGGGCCTCCTCGGCACTCTTTACCGCCGTAGTGCTGTAGCCGGAAACCTCGAGGAATTCCAGCATTGCGTCACGGATCGCATCATCGTCATCTACGATCAGAATTTCAGTTGCCATTGCTTTGTCCCAATCGGATATGAAGTCTGGTCCAGAATTTTCATTTTAGCTCGCAATTTGGTATTTCCGCCGGGTTGACAGCCACAAATCAAATTTGATACATATACCCTTTTGCCGGCAGTGTGTTGAGACAATATCGGATTTTCCGGTTTACAGCCTTTTTTAATCAGCTTGATAAATTGAATCAAAAAATAACGGTTAAGCATAGATGATAAGGCAAAACATGTCAACCCCAGCGTTGGGGTCAGACCCTTCACCTTTACAAAGAATTAGTGTACAATTATGTTCATGGACATGCAACGCATACGAAATTTCAGCATAATCGCCCATATCGACCATGGGAAGTCCACCCTCTCCGACCGGCTGATCCAGTCCACGGATATCATATCGGACCGCGATTTCAAGGATCAGATACTGGACAGCATGGATATCGAAAGAGAGCGTGGTATCACTATAAAGAGCCAGACGGTTTGCCTGCCGTATACAGCCAACGACGGCCACACGTATTACCTGAATCTGATCGACACCCCGGGGCATGTGGATTTCACCTATGAGGTGTCCCGGGCCCTGGCCTCGTGCGAGGGGGCCCTCCTGCTGGTGGATGCCAGTCAGGGCGTGGAGGCCCAGACCCTGGCAAATCTTTACCTGGCGCTGGAGCATGACCTGGAAATCATTCCGATTATCAACAAAATCGACCTGCTCTCGGCCGATGTGGACAGGGTAAAAATGCAGATTGAGGAAGATCTCGGCCTCGATCCGGAAACCGCCATCCTCGCATCCGCCAAAGAGGGTATCGGCATCGAAAATGTTCTCGAAGGTATCGTAAACTTTCTGCCGCCTCCGGAAGGGGATGCCCGGGCTCCCTTGAAAGGCCTGATATTCGATTCTCACTACGACCCCTTCCGGGGAACCATTGTCAACTTCCGGATAATGCAGGGTACGATCAAACCCGGCGACCGCATCCAGTTCATGTCCAACAATGCGGTCTATAAAGTCGAGGAGGTGGGCATTTTTCAGATCGTCCGCGTACCCAAGAAACAGCTCGCCGCCGGCCAGGTGGGTTACATGATTGCCGGTATCAAGACCGTCAGCGACACCCGTTGCGGCGACACCATCACCCTGAAAGACACACCCGGTGGTGCGCCTTTGCCCGGCTTCAAAGAGGCCAAGCCAGTCGTGTTTTCCTCCATCTATCCTGTTGCCTCGGATGGGTATGAGGATCTGACCGTGGCCCTGGAAAAACTGAAGCTGAACGACGCCTCGCTCATATACGAAAAAGACTCGTCCGTGGCCCTGGGGTTCGGATTCCGTTGCGGCTTCCTGGGGCTGCTCCACCTGGAGGTTGTCCAGGAGAGGCTGGAACGGGAATATGACCTGTCCCTTATTTTAACGGCACCATCGGTGCGCTACGTTCTCATCATGCAGGACAAAACGGAGTTGGTTATCGACAACCCGTCCCTCTACCCGGATCCGACACTCATCGAAACAACCAGGGAGCCCTTCATCAAGGCCGCCATCATCATCCCGGACCGTTACATGGGCGCTGTCATGAAACTGTGCATGGATAGAAGGGGCATCAATAAAAATTACCAGTACCTCACCAACAACCGCCTGGAAATGATATTCGAGCTGCCCCTCTCGGAAGTGATCTACGACTTCTACGACAAGCTGAAAACCGTCACCCAGGGCTATGGCTCGTTCGATTACGACCTCCTGGATTACCGGGAAACCGACATGGTCAAGCTGGACATCCTGATCAACGGTGAAAGGGTGGACGCCCTCTCCCAACTGGCCCACCAGGACAGGGCTGTGGAGCGTGCCCGGCACGCATGTGATAAACTGAGGGATGAGATCCCCCGCCAGATGTTCAAAATCGCCATCCAGGGTGCCATCGGCGGTAAAATTATCGCCCGCAAGACGGTCTCCCCTTTCAGAAAAGACGTTACCGCCAAATGCTATGGCGGCGATATCTCCCGCAAACGCAAACTGTTGGAGAAACAGAAAAAAGGCAAGAAACGGATGAAAATGGTGGGCAAGGTAATGATCCCCCAGGCTGCATTTCTGTCGGTGCTGAAGACGGACGGTGAGTAACGCCTGCGGCTAATGACATCCAAAGGATAGGAATATGGGAAAAACCATCGCCGAAAAAATATTCGATGCCCACAAAGTTGATAACCCGTCCGGCGACATCCGGGTCATCCAGCTCGATGCCGTGTTCTGCCATGAGATTACCACTCCCATTGCCATCAATGATCTGGTGAAACGTGGCAAGGACCGTGTTTTCGATCCAGACAAAATCAAGGTTGTCATCGACCACGTGTCACCGGCCAAAGATTCCAAAACGGCCGTGCAGGGCAAAATTCTGCGGGAGTGGGCCCGGCGCCACAACATCAGGGATTTTTTCGACATTGGCAGGAATGGCGTATGTCACGCGCTCTTCCCTGAAAAGGGTTTCGTGCGTCCGGGTTATACCGTGATCATGGGAGATTCCCACACCTGCACCCACGGAGCCTTTGGCGCCTTTGCCGCTGGTGTGGGCACCACCGACCTCGAGGTGGGCATCCTGAAAGGTGTGTGTGCCTTTCACTACCCCAAAACCATGCGCATAGACATCCGCGGCACCCTGCAGCAAGGCGTCTATGCCAAAGACGTGATTCTTTTTGTCATCGGCACCATCGGTGTCAACGGGGCTGCCGGCCGGGTTGTGGAATTTACCGGGCCGACCGTGAAACAAATGAACATGGCCGCCAGGATGACCCTCTGCAACATGGCCATCGAAGCCGGGGGTACGAGCGGTATCTGCCATCCGGATGAAACTACTGTCAAATACCTGTGGCCTTTCATCAAAAATACGTATGCGGATAAAGCCTCAGCCCTTGCATCCTTTCAATCCCTGATTTCCGACCCGGATGCATCCTACGATCAGGTCGTGGAAATCGATGTGAGCGATCTGACGCCCCGGACAACCCGCGGTTTCAAGCCGGACAATGTGGTTGCCGTTGAAAAGATGGAGGGCCAGGCGGTGGATCAGGTATACATCGGCTCCTGCACCAATGGCAGAATCGAAGACCTGCGTACGGCCGCCGCAGTTCTGAAGGGCAATACCATCAGTGAGAAAGTAAGGGCCATTGTCTCTCCGGCCACGCCGCACATATTTCAACAGGCCCTTGACGAGGGACTTATTAAAATTTTCATGGATGCGGGTTTCTGTGTTACCAACCCGACCTGCGGCGCCTGCCTGGGTATGAGCAACGGTGTCCTGGCGGAGGGAGAAATCTGCGCCGCCACCACCAATCGCAACTTCAACGGCCGCATGGGCAAAGGTGGAATGATTCACCTGATGAGTCCAGCCACCGCCGCGGCCACGGCTATTGCGGGACACATCACGAATTCGAGTCTCTTTACGAATTGATTGTGGCGTGTGGACAGGAAAAAAATATAGACGACCACCAAGACGCTAAGACACCAAACAAAATTCCTTTGAGGCTTCGTGTCTTAGTGGCAATAAATGTATCTGGGGAAAGACATGAAAAACTTCAGCGGCAACGTCCTGTTTCTGGACAGGGACGACATCAACACCGACGAAATCATTCCCGCTAAATACCTGACCGAGAACACCAAGGAAGCCCTGGCACCGTATCTATTGGAAGACATGGAAATGGAGGAGTTCGACCCGGCAATTGACATTGCCGCCAGCCAGGCCATTGTGACCCGGTCCAATTTTGGCTGCGGCTCGTCCAGGGAGCACGCCCCATGGGCTCTTGAGGTCAACGGCATCAACCTGGTGATTGCTGAGAGCTTTGCGCGGATCTTCAGGCAGAACATGTACAACTGCGGGATGCTGGCGGTGGAAATTGACAAGGCGACGTTGGACAGGCTGGTCACACGCTTTGCCGGTCTGGGCACAACCGTGGAAACGGATTTTGAAAGTAGCCTCTTTACCTTCGCTTCCGGCGACATAGAAGAAGTTGTCCCCTTCTCGATTTCCGGTTACGACCGGGAGCTCATCCATGCCGGTGGGTGGGTGAATTACGCAGACAGCCGTTATTAATTCCACCACCCGTTCACTTCGTTTTCTCGAGCGCAGCGGGCGGTGAAATAAAATTTTCCCTTTCAGCTAATCCGCCTCTTTCACCTTGTTTATAATACTGCCAATGCCGTCAACACGGCATTCGACGACATCCCCTGGTTTGAGGACAATGGGCGGATCCCGGAAAATGCCCACACCAGACGCTGTACCGGTGGAGTTGGATGCCTTCCTACCTTATCCGGTCCACAATGGCATCACCCATTTCAACCGTGGACACGGCGCTCTCTTTGTCACCTGTCAGATCGCGGGTGTATATCCCCTCCCCCAGCACCGCCCCAACGGCCTGTTCCACCGCATCGGCGGCCGCCGGCTGGTCAAGACTGAAACGCAGCATCATGGCGGCTGACAGTATCTGGGCCACCGGATTGGCGATCCCCTGCCCGGCGATATCCGGAGCTGTCCCACCGGCCGGTTCGTACAGGCCAAAAGTGTCTTCGTTGATGCTGGCGGACGGCAAAAGCCCGAGAGAACCCGTGATCATGGCGGATTCATCGGAAATGATATCCCCGAACATGTTGCCGCACAGCAGCACGTCGAACTGATGCGGGTTTCTGACCAGCTGCATGGTGGCATTGTCGATATACATGTGGTCCAGTTCCACGTCCGCAAACTCCCGAGCCACTTCGGTCACCACCTCACGCCACAGCACCATGGTGGTCAGGACATTGGCCTTGTCGATGGACGTCACATGCTTTTTGCGTTTGCGGGCCATGGTAAATGCCGTACGGGCAATTCTTTCGATTTCGGGACGGGTGTAAACCATGGTATCAAAGGCCTTTTCCCGGGGACCGCTCCCCTCCCTACCTTTGGGCTTGCCAAAATAAATCCCACCGGTCAGTTCACGGACGCACAGAATGTCGAACCCGTCACCGACAATCTCCGGGTGCAGGGGGCTGGAAGCGGCCAGGGCTTTGAAAATCTTTGCCGGCCGCAGGTTGCAGTACAGGTTGAAATGCTCCCGCAGTTTCAACAATGCCGCCCGCTCGGGCTGTTCTTCCGGAGGCAGCCCTTCCCACTTCGGCCCGCCCACCGATCCGAACAACACCGCGTCGCTGGACTCGCACAGCTTCAAGGTTGCATCCGGCAGGGCCATGCCATGGTTGTCGATGGCGCAGCCGCCCACGTCGGCCTGTTCCAAGGCCATAGGGAAGCCATAGGCCTTTTCAACAGATCCCAACACCTTGACGGCCTCGTGCATCACTTCCGGGCCGATGCCGTCTCCCGGCAGTATGGCAATTTTCTTCATTGAATCCCCCTTTTGTACTATTCTAAGTCTCTTTATCGCCGGTCAGTGCGCTTTCTTTTTCCCGGCCCTGCAGCCCATCCTCGTAGCATTTGCCGGCATACCAGTTAATCTGCCGGCATATTCCCCGAATGATGCCGACCTCCCGTGCCCGCAGCTGCATGCGAGTAAAAAAATGTCGCAAATTGTTCATGAAATAATCCGGGTTTCCCGGATTGATATAGTTGATTCTGACCAGAATATCCCGTAACTGGTCGTACATGCCGTCCAGCTGCTGCCGGTTGGCCAGTTTGGGGTTGAAAACCACCTTTTCTTCTAGCACGGTTGCGTGCAGCGCGTAGCAGACGACCATCACCGCCTGGGCCAGGTTGAGGGATGAAAACTCTGCTGTCGGAATGTTCACCAAGGCATGGCAGAGCCTCAAATCCTCGTTGGAAAGGCCCCGGTCCTCAGGCCCGAACAGCACGGCCACGCGGTTGTTCTGCGAAAGGGCGACCAGCTCATGGGCCAGCTTTTCCGGCGAATGCAGAACCGGTCTTTGCTTTCCCAGGCGGGCCGTAGTGCCCACCACAAAGTGAAACCCCTGCAGCGCCTCGGACAATTCCACGTACTTCTTAATACCCGCGACTATATCCGCAGACACATGCGTGGCCAGTTTGTTGACCCGCCCGAGGTCGTAGTTTTCCGGCGCCACGACCGAGAGGTGCCGGATGCCCATGTTGCACATGGCCCGCACAGCAGATCCGATATTCTCCGGATACCGCGGGCGCTGAAGCACAATGTGGATATTTTCCAGATTGACCGCTGGCATGATTACAATGCACCTTCAAGTTACATTTGAAAACAGAACACTGCCCCTCGAAGTTAGGGGGAAAAGCCCTTCGAAAAAACCAATTTTTTTTATGCCTTTTCTATGATACTATTTCAAAACTGTTGAAAAAGTAATTTATTTCAAATTCTGCTGTTTCTGGCGCGTCTGAGCCGTGTACTACATTTTTTTCGATGTCGGTGGCAAAATCTCTTCGAATGGTGCCTTCCTCAGCCTCTTCGAAATTGGTGGCGCCCATCAATTTACGGTACCTGGCAATCACCCCTTCACCTTCCAGCACCATGACCACCGCCGGCCCTGAAGACATAAAATCGGTCAGACTCCCAAAAAAAGGCCTTTCCTTGTGCACGGCATAGAATCCTTTGGCCTGATTTTTGGTCATGTAAATCATTTTCATAGCCACAATATTGATCTGGCTCTCCTCCAGGCGTTTGATCACTTCACCGATAACCCCGCGCTTTACGCCGTCCGGTTTGACGATGGATAATGTCCTTTCCATGTTCTCATCTCCTTCATATTAAATTTTTGCTTGTTGATGATAATCTTGCGGATGTTTCAATATAACGCATGTTTCATGCTTTGTCGTGCGCGGTCTAGCATGAAAATTTATTATATGTCCAGAC
>JAOZRT010000492.1 GCA_029940035.1 Desulfobacterales bacterium | reverse complement strand
TGATCAGCGTCAATTATAATTCCCGCCTGACGACAATTAAAATTCCCGAAACCTAAAACTGAAAAAAATTGGTAGAACCATCCAGATCCCCAAAGGAAAGGAGTAATATGGATGGTTAAGGACCAACAAGTAAGGAGGTTATTCAAATTGATACAGATGGAGAGAAATTTCGGGAAAGCGGCAATCAAAGCGGGAATGGATGAAAAGACGGCCCGCAAGTATCGCAGACTTGGCCAGCTGCCCAGTGAATTGGAACAACCCCACACATGGCAGACCCGCAAAGATCCATTCGAGGACGCATGGGATGGGATAAAATTGATGTTGGAGATCAATCCGGGTTTAGAGGCCAAAACCATATTCGAGGATTTCCAGCGCCGAAATCCGGGCCAGTTTGCCGATGGACAGCTTCGTACCTTACAACGGCGTATAAAAGTTTGGCGGGCATCGGAGGGTCCGGGCAAGGAAGTTTTTTTTACCCAGGTTCATCATCCCGGCCAGCTGGCTCAGTCGGATTTTACCCGCATGAACAAACTGGATATTACCATCGGCGGCAGGCTGTTCAACCATATGATTTACCATTTTGTTTTGACGTATTCCAACTGGGAGACGGGAACGATATGTTTTTCTGAAAGTTTTGAGAGCTTGAGCGAGGGTATGCAAAATGCCCTATGGGAATTGGGCGGGGTGCCGAAAATGCATCGGACCGATTGTTTGACAACAGCTGTTCAAAAGACCACACATCCGGATGATTTTACCCTGCGCTACCAGGACCTTTTGGACCACTATAAACTTGATGGACAAAAGACCAATCCGAACAGCCCTCATGAGAACGGAGATGTGGAACAGAGGCATCACCGGTTCAAGAGGGCAGTGGATCAATCTCTACTTTTAAGGTGCAGCCGGGATTTTACCGATCGTCAGGAATACGAGCAATTTCTTCACAAATTGTTTAAACAGCTCAACGCCGGCCGCAGGCAGCGGTTTAGCCAAGAGCAGGCAGTTTTGCGCCGGTTGCCCAAACGCCGAATAGACGCATTCAAAAAAAGTGCGATGACGGTCGGACCCAGCAGCACCATCCGGGTCAACCACAACGTCTATTCGGTGGACAGCCGGTTGATTGGCGAACACATTAATGCACGTCTTTTCATGGATCGGCTGGAGATCTGGTACGGACAGAAAAGGGTAGATACGCTGCCAAGACTTATCGGTGATAAAAAACATGGCATCAATTATCGACACATTATCGACAGCCTTATCCGAAAACCCGGTGCATTTGAAAACTATCGGTATCGGGATGATCTGTTCCCCACCAGCCGGTTTCGCATCGCATACGATGAATTGAAAAAGAGGCACTCCCCAAAAATAGCAACCAGGCAATATTTGAAGATTCTGTATCTGGCGGCCCGGGAAAGTGAATCGGCGGTGGACGACGCCCTACGGATGCTGATCGACAAAGATATGGATATTTCTGATGAGCAGGTTGAGACGCTGGTTCGTTCCAACCAACCGGTGCCAACGGCCACCGAGATAAAAATCCCGGCCGTGGATTTGACCTGCTATGACCAGTTGCTTGAGGAGGTGGTGTCATGACCGATATCCATGAACAGATCACCGATTTGCTCAAGCAGCTTCACATGCCCACGGTTCGCAACTGCTATGAACAGATTACCGATCAAGCGCGGAAAGAATCGTTGAGCTATGAACAATATCTTCTGGAACTGTTGATACTCGAATGTGATATGCGGCGGCAAAACCGTATCGCCCGCAATCTTCGTGCTTCCAAATTGCCGCCCTCCAAGACGTTCGCCAATTTTGACAAAAAGCGTCTGCCGAAAAAAGTGGCCACCCATTTAAACGTTTTGAGCAACGGCTCCTTTCTGAAGCACTCGGAAAATGTACTTGCTTTCGGAAATCCCGGTAGTGGCAAAACCCACCTTTTGTGCGCGATCGGCCATGAGCTTATCGACCAGGGCAAACGGGTCCTTTTTATATCCTGCAGTCAGCTGGTCCAGGATCTTTTAATCGCCAAAAGGGAACTGATTACGAGCAAGCTGCTCAAAAAACTATCGCGCTATGATGCGATCATTGTCGACGACATCGGATACGTCCAGCAAAGCCGCCAAGAGATGGAAGTGCTCTTTACGTTCCTCGCCGATCGTTATGAGCGTGGCAGTTTGATGATTACCAGCAATTTGCCATTCTCCAAATGGGAGCAGATCTTTAAAGATCCAATGACTGCGGCGGCGGCTATTGATCGCCTGGTCCATCACAGTGTGATCCTGGAATTGAACATTACCAGCTATCGTATGGAGCACGCAAAAAAACAATCATGACAAAATAGATGGAGGCACTGATGAGACTACTTAATGATTTGACGAAAGAAGATGTGCTGCACCAGTTTGATGGAAATCTGGAAAGAACCCGACAGGAGGTCGAGGAATGTATCATATTTATCCGCCTGGAATTATACAATAGGATGTTGCCCTGTGGTCCGAAAGCGGTGCAAGAATGCTGTCGAGATTTTTACCACCTCACGCCACTGCCTTCGGAAAGAACAATCACTCGAATACTTTCTCGCAACGGTCTAACCCATGGCAGAACAGGAATTTATTAGTAAAAGGAATTTGGCCATTTTACTTTGGGGCTCTGCCCCCAAACCCCCGAGGTTTAACGCATGCAAGACCGATGTATGGAATATATAAAAAGTGAAGGGCCGCACCCGAAAGCACGACCCTCATACATCGGTCGTCCTTCCGGCGCTCGGGTCGCTCCCCAGCGTTGCCCTATCCTCCGGAAGGATG
>JAOZRT010000152.1 GCA_029940035.1 Desulfobacterales bacterium | reverse complement strand
AACATGACGGATGCGGATTGGGATTTTTCCGATCCAAATGCACTGCCGAATTATAGTCCGGATTTGATGAAAACAAACCTGGATAAGGCAATCAAGTTTTATGATACCTGGCATGGTAAAAATAATGACAGAATTTCCGTTCGTTTCAGCAACAATATACCCTTGCTCTGTTCACCCGAATTTTTAACGGAAACAAAAAAATTGGCAAAGGAACGCGGTATCGGTGTCAACACCCACATCAACACAGAATCATTTGAAGTTGAAGCTTATCAACAAATGTATCAAAAAGTCGGGGTTGAATTTCTTTCCGATATCGATTACCTGGATGAAAATACAAACTTGGTTCATTTGATTTATACCCAGGACCGGGAAATTGATATCATCAAAGAAACCAATGCATACATGATCCATTGTCCATATGAAATGGGCAAAAGAGGGGCATGCGCTCCCCTTGGTAAAATGTACGCGGCCGGCCTCAATATTGCCTTGGGTTCGGACTGGTTGATGTTGGACCCCTTTGAACAGATGCGATATGCCGCTGTGCTGGCCAGGATTGACAGTGGCGACGCTCTGTTGAACAAGGCCTATGATTTTCTGGAAATGTTCACCATAAAAGCCGCCAAAGCGCTAGATTTAGATGACAAAATCGGGTCCCTTGAAATCGGAAAGCTGGCGGATATCATTTTGGTTGATTTTGACCAACCGCATATCGTGCCCATGAACAGCCATTATGACCCGGTCACCAACCTGGTTTACAATGTCCACGGCAGTGATGTTTCAATGGTCATCATCGATGGTGAAATTGTGGTGGAAAACGGAAAAGTGAAAACCATCGATGAGACAAAAGCCATGGCGGAAGCGAACCTCCGTTCGGAGGCAGTCTTTAATAAATTCAAAAGCCTGGACCATTAACCGCTAAACCCGAAAGTGAATTCCGAACTATGAGAAAAAGAAAAAATGCCGAACTTCGCAAACCGGAAATACTGGAGCACTTTTATCAGGTAATCATTCAGGAGGGCATTGAAGGCGCATCCATGGCAAAGATCGCAGCTTCGATGGACATCCATACCAGTCTTATCTTCCACTACTTTAAAAGTAAAGAGAACATGTTAGTTGAACTGGCAGAATACATACAGAAAAAATATGACCCGCAACACGTCAGGGAACAGATTGAAGCCATTAAAGATCCGGAACGCAGGTTCAATGTATTTTTAGATACCCTGTTTTCTGAAGCAGATATCAATACCGTGAATTCCAGTGTGTATTATGCCTTTTATTACCTTAGTTACCGGAATCCAAAAGTACGCAAGCTTTTTGTGCACATGTTTAAAAAACATCGGGATTGGATCACCCGGGAACTCGAAATATTCATGCAGGAAGGCATTATTAAAGATACGGACCCGGAATTGGCCGCTGATTTCATTGTTTCAGCGTTTGAAGGGCTTTCATTTCATTCCGATTTCCTTGCCGGGGATAAGCCTTTTAGCTTATTTGGACAATATGCAAAGAAGTTAATCAAAGATTTCCTGAAAACATAGTCGCTACAGACTGAGATAGGGATGGCCATACGAGGCTTTTTTCAACCATAAGTTAACAGATTGATCAATTAACTTAAAGGAGGAGGGATGAAAAATTTAGAAAAAGGAAAACTACCCTTTTGGATAAAACTCGGTTACGGCGGGCTTGAAGGTGGCACCAGCTCGGCTTGGAATCTTGTCTACATTTTCTTTTTGTACTTCCTGACGGATGCAGTCGGCATCAACCCGGCTCTGGCCGGATCGGTTCTGATGATTGCCACCCTCTGGGATGCTTTTACCGACCCTGCCATCGGGATTATTTCGGACAATCTGAAATTAAAATGGGGCCGCAGGCGTCCCTTTCTACTGATAGCGGCTCTGCCCTTCGGCATCACCGTTTGGTTGCTTTTTACCGATTTTCATTTGGGTTTTGCCTATCACGTGGCAATGGTCATTTTGTTTTTTACCTTTTTTACGATGGCAAACGTGCCTTATCAAGCCTTGGGCGCTGAAATGACCCAGGACTACAACGAGAGAATGAGCTTGGTTACCTTTCGGTCGTGGTGGATGCAGATTTTCACCCTGGTGTCGGCCTCCCTTCCTTTGGTGTTCGTGGACATTTTCGGCAAGGCACTGGGGAATATGTCGGCAGGCTGGTCAGCCATGGCCGCCATGTTCGGCGCAATGTCCGTTTTACTCATCCTTTTAACCTGGCGTACGACCCGGGGCTATGAACTGTTTCCGGAGAGCACTGGATTCAGATTCAGAGATATTTATGATGTGATACGGCAAAACCGGACTTTCCGCTATACATTGGGTGTCTGGGTTTTTAGCATCGTCGCCCTCAATTTCGTAGTGTCCACGGCTATCTACTTTTTTACCTATGTCATGGGCTTTGGTGAAAGCATGATGGGTATGGCCTTTGGCGTATTGATTGCCGCCAGCCTGATATACCTGCCGATAATCGACTATGTCGCCAGAAAGAAGGGCAAACGGATCGCTTTTATTGTTTTCGCTACATTCTGGGGGGTGTTGAGTCTTGTCTTTGTGCTGACTATAGCCGGACCGCAGGATTCGACAATTTTCTGGATAGGCCTGGTGACAGGCGGAGCGGTCAGTGCATGCATGGTTTACATGCTGGGATGGGCGATGATTCCGGACATTACCGAGGTCGATGAGCTCATGAGCGGTCAGCGCCGGGAAGGTCTCTATTTCGGGGTAATGGCCTTTATCCAGAAAATCGCCAGTGCTGTGACCCTGCAGTTGATCGGGTTAATTCTGGCCTGGGTTGGTTATCAACCTGACATTGCCCAGACATCGGAAGCAATCTGGGGAATCAGGATTTTGATGTATGCAGCACCGGTGGTGTTTCTCATTCCAGCAATCATCATCGCCTACTATCTGCCCATGACCCGCGAAAAGCATCAGGCCCTGTGCGATATCTTGAAATTAAAAAAAGAAAACAAGGAATACGACATCACCCCGATTAAGGATCTATTTTAGGAGGAAAATAATGAAAAGTATTGACCAAGCAGCATTTGACAATCTGAACACCGAGGCAATCCGGCAAAAAGATAAAAACCATCACGTTCACGCCTGGGCAGACCTGCATGCATTTGAAAAAGAAGGCGCCTTGATGATCGCACAAGGGGATGGCTGCTATATCTATGACACGGACGGCAAAAAGTATCTCGATTCTCCGGGGGGATTGTGGTGCAACAATATTGGTTTGGGGCGCAGCGATATGGCCCAGGCCATTGCAGACCAGGTTAAAAAGATCTCATTTAACAGTAATTTCAACGATTTGGGATCTATACCGTCTGCTGAATTGGCAACAAAAATAGCCCAGCTGGCGCCCGGGAACCTTAATCGTGTCCATTTTACAACGGGTGGGTCAACCGCCATAGACACAGCCTTTCGCCTGGTTCAGCTGTACCACTTCGCCCGCGGGAATGAATCAAAAAAACATATGATCTCCAGAAAAGATGCCTATCACGGTTCCACTTATATCGGCAGTTCACTGGGAGGAAAGGCGGGTGATCGTCTGCCTGCGTTTTCCTACCTGGACGATATCGTTCATCATATTTCCTGTCCCAATTTTTATCGGGCTCCCGAAGGCATGCGCGAACAGAACTACCTGGATTTCCTGGTGAAAGAACTGGAAGATAAAATTTTATCTCTTGGTGCCGATAATGTGGCTGCTTTTTTTGCAGAACCAGTCCTGGGCGCAGGCGGTGTTGTCGTTCCACCTGAGGGCTATCACAAGCGTACCTGGGATATCTGCAAGAAATATGACGTGCTTTATGTTGCCGATGAAGTGGTGACCGCTTTTGGCCGGCTGGGGCACTGGTTTGCATCTGAAGACGAATTCGGCATCGTACCGGACATCATCACATGCGCCAAAGGCATTACTTCAGGATATCTCCCCTTGGGGGCCACCATCTTTTCCGATGAAATCTATGGGGTGATCAGTGCGCCGGATTCTGAGGTATATATGGCCCATGGATTGACCTATTCCGGGCACCCGGTCTGCTGTGCCGCCGCCCTGAAGAACATTGAAATCATGGAAGAAGAAAATCTCTTTGAACATGTAAAAAAGATTACCCCCTATTTTGAACAGCAGCTGAATACGCTGCTTGACCTGCCCATTGTCGGAGAAGTACGCGGGAGGGGGCTCATGCGATGTGTTGAGTTTGTTGCCGACAAAGAGACCAAAACAGACTTCCCTGAAGAAGTCAATATCGGCAAATGGGTCTCGGACCAGGCCGATGAAAGGGGGCTGATCATCCGGCCCATCGTGAATCTTAATATTATGTCACCCCCGCTGACCATTACCGAAAAGGAAGTGGATTTCATCGTGAATACCTTGCGCGATAGTATCAAAGCCGCCATGCAAGAACTTCGTAAAAAAGGAATATGGCAAGAATAGCCGAACAACTGATACAAATTTTCACGCCCAAACACATACAACCAAGCATGAAACAATTTTTAATGAAAGGAGGAAAAAATGAAAAAGACAATGTTAATTGCAGGATTGATCGCGGTAATGTACCTCTGCCTGCCGGCCATGGCCTTTTGTGCGGACGTTAGCTTTGTGATTAAAAAGCTGAGAAACAATAAAGGTACGGTTCTGGTTTCCATCTACGATGATGCCAGTCAATGGAATGATGATGGTAAATGGATAGCTGAATGTAAAAATGAGAAACCAATTGTCAACAATCAAACCCGTGCAGTTTGCAGCCTGAAACCCGGGACTTATGCCGCTGCTCCATTTCATGACGAGAACGATAACAATGAATTTGATACGAATTTCTTTGGCATACCAAAAGAAGGGTATGGTTTCTCAAATGACGCCAAAGGCGGCAGTGGCTGGCCACTGTATAAGGATGCCACCTTTATTGTTGGTTCGGAAGATATGGAGCTGACCATACACATGGCGTATTAGTATATTTGATAGAGAATTCTAGGAGAATCACAACAATGGAGAAAAAGACCAGTTTTGATTGTGTTGTCAGTACATATAATGAGTGGGATCCACTGGAAGAGATTATTGTGGGTACCGTTGAAGGAGCCCTGATTCCTCCTTGGGATATAGTCATGAAGGCGGCTTTGCATGGAGAAGCATTATGGGATTTTTACAAAAAGAGTGGCGGCAATCCATGGCCTATAGAAATGATCGAGTCCGCCGGTAAGAACTTGGAAGAATTCGTTCATATTCTAGAAGCGGAAGGGGTTAAAGTCCGCCGGCCCACACCCTATGATTTTTCAAAAGCATATTCAACCACTGACTTTGAGATCGAAAGCGGTTGTTATGCCCTGATGCCAAGAGATGTTCTGCTGGTTGTAGGAGATTTGATAGTAGAAGCTCCAATGGCTTGGCGATCTAGATATCATGAAAACCATGCGTATAAGGACTTGTGTAAAGAATACTTTCACAATGGCGCTAGGTGGATATCGGCTCCCAGGCCTCAGTTAGGAGATGACACTTATGTTGAGAAATTTGTAGCGCCTACAGAGGGAGAGCCGATGCGGACAATCCTGACCGAGTACGAACCTTTGTTTGATGCCGCCGATGTGATTAAATGTGGGCATGATCTTTTTGCTGCAAAAAGCAGTTGCTGTAATGAATTTGGTATTCAATGGCTGAATCGACAACTGGGACCGGAATATCGGGTACACGAGGTCGAAATATATGATACCCATCCCATGCACATTGATGCCACCTTTTATCCATTGGCTCCCGGAAAACTTCTGATCAATCCTGAACGGGTACATCAGGTACCGCAGATTTTCAAAAAAAACGGATGGGATATACTTGAGTGTCCGCCACCTGTTATGCCCGACAGTCACCCAATGTTCAATTGCAGCAAATGGATCAGCATGAATGTGGTCATGCTTGATGAAAAAAGAGTGATCGTATCCAGGGAGGAAGATACCTTGATCAAGGCTTTAAAAGACTGGGGATTCAAGCCTATTCCCTGCAATTTTTACGACTTTGAGACTATTGGAGGTGGATTTCATTGTGCCTCCGTTGATATTCGCCGGCGGGGTGAACTTCAATCATATTTTTAAATTGTTATGTATATGATGAGCGCATGTCAGGGCTTTGTCGCCTGGTCAGATGACCGTTTAAGTGTCTATTTTTATTTGTAAGATATACTCATATAATTCAGCGAAGTCTACCTTAAAAACTGGAAATAACGTTTCTGTAAAAATATGATTACGTGATAACGATTCATTTGGTTGATATAAGGAGTGGGAATATGAAAGACATAGTTGTCAGCCGGGGCGATGGAAACCTGATCGAGTTTTCAGAAGATGAACTGTACAAAGACATCGTGAAGGGCAGTGAAAATGCTGCCCAAAAAGGAAAGATAGACGGCCTCAGCAAGGCGGAAATCAACCATCTGGTAGATATTTTCAGCCAGCCGGGCAAAACTGTTTCAGTGGATCCCGGAAAGGAGGTCGTGGTCAGCGACGATGGTGCCGGCTTAATGGCCAGCTGGGGCAGACCCAGTGCCGGGCATGCCATTCCCATCTCTGACCACCAGAGCATTTTAATGTATGAACGGGTCTATTGCGGGGACACCTGCGGACTTGGATTTCCCGACTACAGCTATAAACCGGTGAAATCGGCCATTGGATACGCCCGGTCCCATTATAAAACAATCTCCATGCTCACCACCATTCCGTTGATTTATGGATCCCAGCCCAACATGGGCATGTACTACCATCCAACAGGTCCCATTCCGACGCCTTTCGACTATTTTACCAAGTATGAGTTTGAAAAAGGTTTTCAACTCCAGGAAGAAGCGGCCCAGATTATGCGCGACGACATCTATTATGTGGCCGAACAGCTATATGAAGTGGGGTGTGAAGCAATCAACCTCGACACGACAGCCTCCGCTGGCGACGCCGAATTTTGGGGCGCTCTTCAGGTGGTGGAGGATATAAAGTCCAGGCTGCCTGATATGCCGGTGGAAATGGGGATGGCTGGTGAGGAGGTTATCGGGATGCATGGCAAGCTCACCTACCAGGGCGAGCGTCTGGCCGGGATGTATCCCCACCAACAAGTCGAAATGGCTGCCAAGGCCGGGGTCGATATCTTTGGTGTGGCGGTAAATTCTGATACCGGCCGGTCCACGCCCTATAACCTTGCGCGTGCCGTGACTTTCACCAAGGCCGCCGCAGAGCAGTCCTCCATACCCGTGCATGCCAATTCAGGTATGGGCGTGGGTGGTATGCCCATGACCCTACTGCCTCCGATAGGTTGTTCCACCCGCTGTGCCAAGGCCTTGGTGGAGATCGGCAAAGCCGATGGATTGTAGGTGGGTACCGGTGATTCTCATGGTGTGGCCATCGCTCAGATTGTGTCAGCCTGTATGGGCGGTATTCGGACGGCCGGAGATCTGGTCGCCTGGATGCAGCTTACGCGCAGGATGAGAATAGACAAGGCCAAGGAATACGTCGCCAAAAAGTTGAATTTGAACTTGCAGAACCTCACCGATGAAACCATCATGTCCAAAGTAAGGAGCGAAAACGGTATTGGGTCGGTGATTCCGGATCATGTCGAGTATATGGGCATGGCTGCCAAGAGTAACATCTCCAGATTGTTGGATATTACTATTCATTCGGTGGAGCTTTATAAAAGACACTTGCATGGATAGTCATAGCGAGAAAAGTGAAAGTGATGGCAAATTGTGAAATCCGAGATTCGATTTTTTCCCATCAAGCACTGACCGATGCGGAGGATTCAGTTCTAATTGTAATTGATGTCCAGCAATCATTTTTGGAAAAATTGCCAAAGGAGCAGGTTAAGCCGCTGCAAAACCGAATTGCCTGGATAGTTCAAGTGGCAGGTCGGTTGAATGTTCCCATTGTTGCCACGGCTGAGAATATTCCAAACGAGGGAACCAATATTCCGCAAATTGCCGATCTTTTCCCTGTGGGTACCAAAGAGTATAACAAGATGTCCTTCGGCTTGGCCGAAGATATTGCTATTTTGTCTGCTGTTGAAGAAACCAATCGTAATACAGCTGTCATCGTCGGGCTGGAAACAGATGTTTGTGTAATGCAGTCTGCGCTGGGGTTATTACCAAAAAGAACCTCGAAATCGTTTAAGCAAGCATAGAAGAAGAGGAGGTATTCATCCAATGGAGACAAACACTGCATTCAACCGGCGCCTGGATCGAATTCAAAATGCCGTAGCATTACAAAAGACGGATCGGGTGCCTGTAGTTCTGGAGTATGCGGGATTTGCAGCCAATGTAACCAATACACCCATGTCTGAATTTATAAAATCACAAAAAAATGCCATACAAACCATGCTGCGGGCCTATGAATTGATTGGCGGGGGGGATGCGATTAATTACGGTTCTTATTCGCCTTACGAGCTTTGTTATATATTCGGGGCCAAAGTAAGGGTTCCCGGCGTCGAGCTGCCGGAAAATGACGAACCCCAGGTGGTGGAATCCGAGCTGATGAACCGTGACGATTATGACCGGATTCTTGCAACCGGCTGGTTGGATTTTTTTGAGGATTTTTTATCCGAGCGCGTATTCAATGACGCCCCGCAACATCTTCTACCGTTTAATCAAGAACCCGTAGAAGACTTTAAACTATGGAAGGACAAGGGGCTCCCGATCCTGCAGGGCGGTGTCATTTCATCGCCTTTTGAACTGTTATGCGGCACCAGGTCTTTGGAGAAATTTTTTTATGATCTGGTCGACATGCCTGATAAAGTCGAGGCGGTTATGGATGCAATGGTTCCTTACATGGCCGAATGGGTCTGCCAATCGGCCCTCAAAAGTGGTTTGCCCACCGTCTGGGTGGGCGGGTGGCGGTCGGCGCCTTTTATGATTTCGCCTCCCATGTGGGAACGGTTCGTGTGGCCTTACTTAAGAAAAATTATTCTTGAAGTGGTGGATTCCGGCTTAATTGCCCTGCTGCATCTGGATTCGAACTGGGATAGAGAATTGGCGCGCTTCAAGGAATTACCCAAGGGTAAGTTGATCGTTGCCCTCGACGGAGACACCGATATCCATAAAGCCAAAGAAATATTGGACGGGCATGCCTGCATCATGGGGGATGTGCCCGCGTCCATGTTTGCATTTGGTACGCCGGATGAGGTTTACAACTATTGCAAAAAGCTAATCCGGGAAATCGGTCCTGACGGATTTATCCTTCAATCCGGTTGCGATATACCGACCAATGCAAAACTTGAAAATGTTAAGGCCATGGTTGCTGCGGCACGGGAGAGCTAAATTTACTCAACGTTTAATATGCCACAGACTGAATCTCAATATTATGATGACGGCCGAATCAGAAGAGCCTCTGAAAATATCGGCAAACCCAGGCACAACCATTCCGCTGTTGGCCGGCGCAGTTGGCAAGGTGTTCATGGCCCTGAAAGATTCTGATCAGCTAAAAAAGTATCTACATGAATATGGGTTGCCGGAATATACGCCAAACTCAATAACGGATGAGGAAGCATACCACGCAGAGATCGAGCAGGTCCGCAAGCAGGGTTACGCAGTTGATGATGAAGAATATATAACGGGTATTCGCGCGGTGACAGTTGCCTTGCAAAATCAAAGAGGACCGTCGATGGCGGTCTGGGTTGTCGGTATGACCGGGACCATGGAATCAAAAAAAATTACACGCGTCATCGATGTAACGACCTGTGCGGCTGAATCGTTGCGTGCCGCGGTGGAGGATTTTTCCAAAAGAAGTAAATAGTCTGAAACGTCTGCTAAATGTCGCATTTGTTTCAGTAGTTCGCTAATAACGTGGGCCAATCAAGCCGTTGAGTCGATTTCAATTGATTCTTGACATTTTCGTTGGATATTTTTATTATGTTGATTACCGTGCGGCAGGTAAGTTAATTATGAATAAAACTCGGATAATTATAGATGGAAACAAAAGAGAAAATATATCGAACGGCCTCAAAGCTGTTTCTCGAACAAGGCTATGATAATACTCCAATGTCCCATATTGCCAGGGAACTTGGGTTAAGCAAAGCTGGCCTTTACCATCATTACCCCAGCAAGGAGAGCCTCCTTTTTGATATCATCGACTATCTGAATGAGACAAATTTTCTTCCAATTTTGAAAGAAGCCGAAAAGATTTCCGATCCTGAAAAGCGCCTTATATTTTTTTGCGGAGATATTCAGAAATAATGACCAAGGATGCTTCGTCACGCATCGCTGTCCATGAAGCCGGAAAGCTAAAGCCTCACCACTCGAAAATAGTCAAGCAAAATTGGCGTAAAACCTTTACTCTAATTAAGGATGCGATATCTGAAATGCAGGCATCAGGTAAAGCCAAGGAAATCAACAGCACATTTGCAGCTTTTGCAGCGATTGGCATGTGCAGTTGGACCTATTACTGGTTTGATTATTCACAAAAAGAATCTGCTGAAGAACTATCCGAAACGTTCATTGAAATTCTTCTGAGGGGTATCACCAAGGGGAAGGAGTAGCGCTCTTGTGTGTTTTCAAGTTAATCTCGCCTGGGTTTAACTCTCCACAATTTGCTGCTATCATAGTGAGCCTATCCTGAAGCATAATACACTGCGGCTTGCCGCGGAGAGAT
>JAOZRT010000491.1:2437-2805 GCA_029940035.1 Desulfobacterales bacterium | reverse complement strand
ATGCTGACGGAGTTGATCCGCCATCTCTTTTTTAGAAGGCACATCTTGATCTATCTGCCATTTTCCATTCAGATGGACAGAGAGCACCTCTTCATTCAATAGACTGAAATTAACGGCTGCTTCGCTCATGATAAAAACCTAAAAATAGAGGTTTGTTTGTTGGCGCCTTAAAATAAATTATTCCCTTGCAATCGTCCGGTCCCTTTCTACCGAAAACCCAACTCCAAGGGGTCTCATTTCCAACCTCTCGGCCATTTGTCTAATCGACATCCCATTGCTCGAAACCCATCACATTGCCAACTTATTTTTCTACCAGCCTCCCCCTGTATCCAAATTAAATCGGAATAACAAAGGTGCCGATCAGGCAC
>JAOZRT010000491.1:980-2427 GCA_029940035.1 Desulfobacterales bacterium | reverse complement strand
AATCAGCAATGGCGGGAAATAGACACCGGCAATGGTGAATTCACATGGAATCAGTTGCATTGTTTTTTCCTCGTCAAAATCCGTCGAAGGAGCGTTTTTGGAGCGTAGCGCCCTTTAAATTATTCTCGCAAGCGTTCAAAATCGCGCCTCCTGCCAATGGGCCCAGTCAATCTTTTCAGCGAGCTGTATATATTTGATCCCGGACTCCGAGAGTCCCCGATAACTGCCGAGCAGGCGGTAAAAGTTTTCATAATCCTTGGGCTTGTAAGTCCCTTTATCATGAAGCGCAAACGTTTCTTTGCTGCGTTTTTCAAGTATGGTCAGCCTTTTTGCCAGTCGATCCGGCATGTCAACGCCTGATGCAATGACGGCTTCAGGGTTGGCCGCCCACAGACCGAACTCTTTTTCAATCAGTACCTGCCAGTCCTGAAAGTCATCACCTAACGCGTTCACAAGGTGGGAGGCCCGGGGCTGTTCATTTGCATCGAGCATCGCCTTAATCCTCAGGGCGAGTTCGTGCAATGCCGTCACCAGGGCCTGAACCTGCTCCGGACTATTGTTGGGAAAATTCCGATAATCGATTTTTGCGCCCCATGCCGCAAGCTTGACCGGCAGTGCCAACAGGTCGTTACTGTACCATGCACGTCTCCAGTGTTCCATAAGACCGGTTTTATTTCTGGAAATAAGAAACTCACTGTGCCTGAAATACCGATTGAGCAACCGCAGGAATATTTTTTCAGGACGCGGTGATGTGGGAATGTAGTGGCATACGATTATGATAAGGACTGAGAGAACCATTGAGACAGCGATATTGGCATACGCAGAAAAGTTGTAAGTCTGCTCATTCTTGATAAAGGTAAGGATTAGAAACGCGGAGCTGACAGCCATCAGTGAAAGTGCTTGCTGAGGCTTCCAGAAGACATAGAAGATGGCAAAGGTGAAGAGGAAGATCATGCTCCCTAACTGCAGGTAGCCGGACAGTTGCGGCATAATAAAGAGATACAGCACCCCCGCATAGAAACACCCGCTAAATATGGGGAAAAACAGGGCCGTTGCCGGCACCATAGGTGTCATCTCAATCGCCATGCCAATGGTGACGGCAAGCACAAAAAACACCGAGTGTCCAGCCGGATCCACGTAGATCCAGATGAGATAGGAACTCCACAGGAGCGCTAAAACCCGCACAACTGCAATTATTCGATCGGGATCAATGACCAGCCGACCCGCAGGACGTTTTTTAATATCAGGGGCGATGCTCTGCTGTGCATATCCCCTGATATCTGCCACCGTGTCGAACAGGGAACGGCTGAGCAGCTCCAACCTGTCAAGCTCGCTTTTGCTCACCGCAAGTGCCGCTTTCTGAAAAGGAGAGAGAGAGTGCAGTGCATCCTTGTTCATATGTAGAACAATGGTTTGAGGCGCAACATCCGGTTCATTCCACGCCAGT
>JAOZRT010000491.1:0-970 GCA_029940035.1 Desulfobacterales bacterium | reverse complement strand
ATGTCCAGCTCTGAACAAAGGTTAACCAGATTGGGTAAAAATTTCGGCAGATCCAATTTTCGCAGCTCGGGAAAGCTTGCCCGTAAACGCTCCAGCGTTTCCATCAGGTCATGGGAATTGCCAAGGAATTGTCGCCATTGCCGGCGGACTTCCCGTACTTCGTAGCTGTCTGTTTCCGCAGCGTGCAGAACCTGTTCAAACCGGGTGAGGAGCTGGGCCTCCTGTGTCATTAAAGAGCCGGCATTTACATTTTCTTCCTGACCCGTCAGCACGCTGTGGCAGCTTTGGTAGAGCACTGTCTGGATCGAAATAAGTTTCGCTGCCGCATCTTCCACGTTATCCTTATTATTTCGTGGCCAAAGAAAAACGGAGATGAGAGCGTACACCAGAATGCCCATGGCGGTCTGTACAACGCGGGCCATTGCCATATTAAAGGCATGACCTGAACTGCCGCCATTGTCAATGCTGATGATCAGGCAGACATAGGCACAAGAAAACCAGAAATAGGGTAATTTTTTGCCTGTGAGCATATAGGTGCAGATACCGATGAACACCGTCAAAATGATCAGCATCAGCCAACGATCCTGAAAGGCCCAGGAAAGGAAGGTAAGGGCGCAGGTCGCTGCCGCCAGCGCACCCATCATCCGTAAGACACCTTTATTCAGTGACTGCCCGGCTGTGGTCAGGCTGATCATTGCAACAGCAAAACCGGCCCAGTACGGGTTGACCCAGCCCATCCGCAGGGCAATGTAATAGACAATGGCCATGGCCAGGCCGGTTTTGATCGCTTCTTTAGCGCGTACGGAGAGAAAGGTCATTCTTTATCCAGCCTTAAGGGTCCTCTCTGGTGTTACCAATCCGGACTGTGAAAAATATCTTTGACGTCTTGAGAGGGCGGGTATTCCAGCTTATCGGGCGACAGCAACCCCCCCCAGTTGGTCCGCTTCTCCATCTCTTCCTTGATGTTTTG
>JAOZRT010000151.1 GCA_029940035.1 Desulfobacterales bacterium | reverse complement strand
ATATCCTTCAGGGTTCCGCCCATACGCCCGAAGGCCGTACGGACTGCGTCAACGATTACCACTTCTTTTTGTGCCATTTGATGTTCTCCTTTCAGTCGATTGCCAGTTGTCGGCGGTTTTATGAAAACGCTTAACAATGTAAACATTAAATATAATTACAATTATACGAAAATGTATAATTAACTACATGCGACAGATGATATCTATATGATATGATAAAGATAAGTGTCAACAAAAAATCGAAAGTAATTTTTTAATTTCTTGACAAGCAAAATGATTGCAGTTAATCATTCCGGAAACAAGGCTATAAATCGTTATTGAAACCATATTGGATTACGGATGTGACCAGGATGGCCTCTTTTTGCATGCGTTGCCCCGGGGCCAGGGGAAGAGCGATGAAAATAAGTGAATTGACCAAACAGACGGGCGTCTCCAAGGAGACCATCCACCACTATATTCGGGAAGGGCTTCTCAGAAAGCCCAGGAAAACAGGGAAGAACACAGCCGATTATGGCGATCATTACGTGCGCCAGGTACGCCTGATAAAAGAGTTGCGGGACAACTATTTCCTGCCGTTGCCAATCATAAAAAAAATCATGAAGGAGCAGAAAAGACAGACGCCTTCGGAGCAGTCTTCCTTTCAGGTACAGAGCGAGTACCTGCGACCCCTTGAGCGATTTTTTCCCCGTGAAATCAAGGGTCAGGATGCTTTCCAGGAAGCCACTGGCCTGGGGCGTTACTGGCTGGACAAAATGGAGGAATGGGGGATCATCTCTGCCCGTATAAGCGATGAAGACCGGGTTTACAGCCATGAAAATGTGGTTATCGGGCGGCTCATGGTGGACATGGACCGGCTGGGGTTCGGCCCCAGGGACGGGTATGATCCAAAAAACCTGAAACCCCTTTCCGATTATATCCAGAATTATCTGACTGTGGGGGCCCGTGAATACCTGGAACGTAACGCGGAAACACTCGACTCCCCTGACTTGTATGAAAAGAGCGGTCAATTCACCGAGCTGATGAGTCTGTTTCTGTACCACCTCTATAGAAGAATCGTCAGGGATGCTGCCCCGCCCCGCTGTGAAGATAAACAACCTTTGGATTAATTTTCCCAAACGCCCATTTTCCTTCAAGTGTAGCGCATGCAGTCCAGGGCTTTGGTTTTGTATTTTCCCCTCCATTGCAAGACGGAAGCATCCCTTGGTGCAAGCTACGGGAATGGGTGCCTGGATGAAGTTCAAATAGATACCATATATCAGCGCTATATTTATAACATATTATAAATACATTAAATAAAATATGTTGATAATAATTTAAAATGGAATTAAGCTGTATGCGCAATCAATTGGTTAAGGGGGGTCAAGATGAAGCTGCGAGAGCTGGTGAACAAAACCGGCGTTCCCAGGGAGACCATTCAATTTTATCTCCGGGAAGGCGTGCTGCCCAAACCGCGCAAACGCGGCAGGGGACAGGCGGATTATGGAGATAACTACCTCGAACTCATCGACCTCATCAAGGAGCTGCAGGAAAAACATTTTCTTCCCCTTGCTATCATTAAGAAGGTCATCAAAAGGCTTAAAAAGATATCTCCCAGTGAAGAGCACTACTTCCGCATGCAGAGTGAGTTCTTCAGCCCGATAGGCTACATCCTCACCCAGAGGGGCGTGGAAGGGGAAGAGCAGTTTTTAGACATAACCGGACTGGGGCGCAAGTGGCTGGCTGCAGCCGAGGAGTGGGGCGTCATCACGCCCGAAGTCCGTAACGGGAAAAAAGTATTTTCATCCGAAGATGTGGCCATTGGCAAGGTGATGGTGGAGTTCGAGAGGGCAGGCACTGGTCCCAAAGACGGCTTCGACCCGGAAGTTCTCCGTCATTACAAGGACTACCTCCAGAAAATGGTTGCCGACCTGAACAAGAATTTTACAGACCACCTGTATGGACAGGTTTCAGAGGGTGAATTTGCCGAGAAAGGGTTTCGTAATCTGAACCTCATGGGCATCTTTCTGTTTTTTTTGTTTCGCAAACTGGCTCAAAAAGATACACAAGCCTATATCGAACAGCTGGAGCGGCAAAAGTGCGTATCATAGGGAATGCATTGTTACATTAATCGAAAAAGCACACAAGCGGAGGAGAAACAATGAACGGATTGTCACGGAGTTTATGGTTGGTAGGGATTGTCCTGTTGAGCTTTATCCTGTTGTCGGCCTGTGCCACGACATCGAAAGATCAGGCTGCGGACGGGGCTGTCCCCGGCGTGTACAAAAATGAAGAGATTGGTTTTACCCTTAAATATCCGGAAAATTATAAACATAAGAAACTCAGCGGCGACGAGGTTTTGAGCACTTATAATCCGAGCCAATGGAAGGTTCCTACCATGTCTGCGTCCGTAGCAGATAAGCAAAGTGACGAACTTTCCGCCCAGGGATACATGGATGCGGTTAAGGCCTTAAACCCCGGTACCAAGCGCTTCAAAGTTTTAGCTGAAAAAGACATAACCCTGAATGACGGCACGCCGGCCAAGGTCTTCACTTTCAAGTGGAACTGGACGGACGGGGTCACCAAATTGCAGAGCGGTACGCTGATCACCATCAAAGGGGATAAGTACATCTCCTGTAACGCCACCACGATATTAGGCGGCGACACCAAGCCCGAAGTACTGCAGTCATGGTGTGAGAGCCTGACGTTCGAATAAAATTAAAAAGATGAACAACCAGCAGCAGTAAGCTGAAATTGCCGACATGCATCACCGGTTCTTTTTTACACGGGGCCGGTGATGCTCTGTTGGATCATATTCTTCCAGGAGGAAGTTAGAAAATGCTTAGACCTGTTTTGCGGCTGTGCTTCATCGGCACGGTCATTTTCATGATCTTTTTTATAGTGCCGGTATCAACCGTGTCAGCGGCATCCGACGACACGGTCAGGGTGGGGATTCCCTACGACATCTCGACGGTCAACATGCTCGAGATTAAACTGGGCAGTGATATCCCGGTGGTCCTGCTCATGCACCAGAGTCTGTTGATTCCGCATCCTGAAACCGGTGAACGTATCGGTGCCCTGGCCAAGTCGTTCGAGATCCTGGAAAACGGTAAAAAAATAAAGGTGACGCTGTACCAGGGTGCCAAGTTTCACACGGGTGACCCGGTCACCGCCCACGACGTGAAGTTCACCTATGATGAATGTGCCAACCCCAGCAACGGCAACCTGATGGCCGGCGCCCTGGACGAGATCGAGGAAATCGAGGTGAAGGATGACCACACCCTGATTTTCCATTTCTGGGAGGCCTACGCTCCCTGGGAAGAACTCATGTGGCTGGGAATTTGTTCCAAGAAATATTACGAAAAGGTCGGCCCCGAGAAATTCCGTTCCAACCCGGTGGGCAGCGGGGCGCTGCGTTTTGTGGAACGCCGGATCGGCGAGCATGTTCTCCTGGAGGTGGTTAAAGGCTACCCGCTTTATGACGTCGAGGGATATCCCGAGGAAACGTACAACTATAAATATCTCAAGGTCATCACGGTTCCGGATGATATGACCCGCCTGGCCATGCTGGAAACGGGCGAGCTCGACCTGGTGGGACGGATTCAGCCTCACCAGGTCAAACGGCTCAAACGCAACAAGCATGTAACCATCAAGAAGAGCGACCAGGTGCCCAGCCTCGTGGGTATCGCTTTCCTGCCCTATACCGATCCCGTCATGATGGACCGGAACCTGTGTCTGGCCGCCCGGTACGGGATCAACCGTCAGGAAATCGTGGACAAGATCCTGCTGGGAGAGGGTTATCCCTTGTACATGTACGCCAGCAGGGCGGAACTGGGCTACGATCCGAACGTGGCCTATGAATATGACCTTGAAAAAGCGCGCGAGTTCTTGAAAAAGTCAAGCTACAAAAAGGGGACGCCGCTGACCTTTACCTACACGAGCATGGTGCCCAATGCCCCCTTGATTGCCGCCCTGATACAGCAATATCTCCAGCGGGTGGGTTTCACCATCAAGCTGCAGCAGCTGGAAGAGGGCACGGCCGCCACTTACACGCGCAACCGGGACAAACGCCTGGGCCACATGCGGCTCTACGAGTGGCCGGGCAGCCGCGACCCTGACCTTCGACTGCGCTTGTCGAGTCTCAGCACCAGCGACTACGCCACCGTTACCAACCGCCCCCGCAGAGAGGAGTACGACAAACTGATCCTGGCCCAGACCCGGGAGATGGACAAGGCCAAGCGCGCAGACTTGATCAGGCAGATTCAGGATATCATGAGTTACGACGCCATTGGCGCCATTTTATACGGCCAGAACATGATCTACGGCATGAGTGACAGAGTCGATTACACCTGGACGCCCAAGGAGGCATATTTTCCGCACCTCCAGCGCATAAAAATACTGAAATAAAATCCTATCACGGTACAGGGCGTGGTGATTGCCGCTCAAAGGACGATAACCGTGAGAGTAAAGGTCTAAAAACATGCAAGGATATATCCTAAAAAGGGTTCTGATCGCAGTGTTTACCATTTTTGCGGTGCTCACGGTGGTGTTCTTTGTTTTTCGGCTCGGACCGGCCGACCCGGTTTCGGTGATGCTGCCTCCCAATGCAACTCCCCAGGATGCCGAGAACCTGACCAAGAAATTCGGTCTGGACCAACCCTTGGGGATCCAGTATGTGAACTACCTCAAGAATGCATCCCAGGGTGATTTCGGGGCTTCCTTCCGGTTTGGCGAACCGGCGCTGAGAGTTGTTTTCGAGCGTTTTCCAGCAACCCTGAAACTGGGTATGGTGGCTTTTACCGTCTCGGTTATCATCGGCCTTGCCATCGGCATCTACTCCGCGGTGAAACCGGATTCCATCGTCGACAGATTCGGTCGTGTGACGGCCCTGGCCGGGATGTCCCTGCCCTCCTTCTGGGTGGGGGTCATGCTGATTCTCTTTTTCGGGGTGACCATGCGCTGGCTGCCCATTGCCGGCAGGGGCACCCTCCTGCACTACGTCATGCCGGCCTTTTGCCTGAGCCTCTACCCGATTGCCCTGATCACGCGCCTGAGCCGATCGTCCATGCTGGATGCATTGAAGAGCGATTACGTGGTCATGGCCCGCATCAAAGGGGTCCCCGAGTTCTACGTGATTCTGCTGCATGCCTTTAAAAACGCCTCCATACCGGTCATTACGGTCATTTTTGGTGTGCTAAGCGGACTCATGCTGGGCAGCACGGTGGTCGTGGAATATATTTTTTCCTGGCCAGGTATCGGACGGCTGGTCATGGAGTCTTATTTTGCGAGGGACTACCCGGTGGTCCAGGTGTTCGTCATTTTCGTCACTTTTGTGGTGGTCACGCTGAATCTGATTGTCGATATTATCTATGCCTATATCGATCCCAGGATCCGTTACCAATAACAATAGAAACATTAGAAACGGACAGTCGTTTTTTAAACAGGAGTAACAACATGCTCTACAATGGAATCTAACATAATCCGGTGCTAGTAAATGTTTCTAATGTATGTGAGCAAAATGGATTGTAATGTCATTGGAAGCTGGTAACGATTGTCGATCTGATATTCGCTCAAAGAGGCTTTACAATAGTGGGAAAAAATTGAGTTTTTCCAGTATAATTTCAAAGAAAAAGAGAAAGGATGCAAAACGACGGGGAGGCGTCCGGTTGCCCTACATCGGGCTTTTCTGCCTGGGGCTTTTCTTTACGGCGGTCATATTCGCCAATGTCATTGCACCTTATGATCCTTATGAGGGAGACCTCTTCAGCACCACGATCCCGCCGGTATGGGAAGAAGACGGCAGTTGGGAACACATCCTGGGCACCGACATGCTGGGCAGGGACGTCCTCAGCCGGATCATCCACGGTTCGCGGATGTCCCTTATGATCAGCGTGGGATGCATCTTGTTTTACGGCAGCCTGGGTGTGGTCTTGGGTTTGATATCGGGTTTCAGGGGCGGCCGTACAGACATGATCATCATGCGCGTGGCCGATCTCTGGCTCTCTCTGCCGGGTATCATCGTCCTGTTCATGCTGGCCAGTGTTTACGGCCCCAGCGCCACAACCATCATTATTACCTTTGGTATCATGGGGTGGCCGGGCTATGCCAGGATCGTGAGGGGGGAGTGTCTGAGCCTGAAACAGCGTGATTTCGTCCGGCTCGCAAGGGTGGCTGGCTGCAGCAAGCTGCGCATTATGTTTTCGCACATTTTACCCAATGTTGTTAACACGATCATCATCATGGCCACCATCGATATCGGGGGTATTATCGTGCTGACGGCTACCATGAGTTTTCTGGGGCTGGGCACCCAGCCGCCTTCCTGCGACTGGGGTCTGATGCTGGCGGAAGGGCGGCAGTACATTACCTATGCGTGGTGGCTGGTGACCTTTCCCGGCCTTGCCATCGTGATCACCGTGCTCGGTTTTAATCTTACCGGGGACTGGCTGCGGGAAGTCATGGATCCGAAACAGAAATTGCGGTGATAGGAAAAGGGGATATGCAGACCAACCAAGATACGTTACTTGAACTTCAGGATGTCACCACCACCTTCTTCACCAAACAGGGCGAGGTCCGGGCAGTGGATGGCGTCAGTTTCAGTGTGAACAAGGGCGAAGTGGTCGGTCTGGTGGGTGAATCGGGCTGCGGTAAGAGCGTTACCTCACTCTCCATCATGCGCTTGGTGCCCCAGCCGGCCGGAAAAATCGTTGCCGGGAAAATTCTGTTTAACAGCGAAGACCTCATGGAAAAAACAAATGAGGAGATGCGGCAGCTGCGGGGCGACCGGCTTTCCATGATCCTGCAGGACCCCATGGTGGCCATGAATCAGCTGCTCACCGTTGGGACGCAATTGGGTGAACCGTACAAGTTCCATGACAAGGTGAGTGGTTCCCTCAGGGACATGTGCATTCGGCTTCTGGAAAAAGTCAAAGTCCCGGCACCGGAAAGCCGGGTGGATGATTATCCGTTTCAGTTCAGCGGCGGGATGTCCCAGCGGGCCCTCATCGCCATGGGCATTGCCAATAGCCCGGACCTGCTCATTGCGGACGAGCCCACAACGGCCCTGGATGTCACCATTGCCGCCCAGGTCCTCAAACTGATGAAGGAGATACAGAAGGAAACCGACGCTTCCATCATCCTCATCACCCATGACCTGGCCACTGTGGCCCAGCTCTGTACACGGGTGCTGGTGATGTATGCGGGCCGCATTGTCGAGACCGCGCCCATAAAGACCTTTTATAAACATCCGGCGCATCCCTATTCAATGGGATTGATCCGGTCCGTCCCTGTCTTGGGGCGCCCTGTTGACCGCCTTTTTTCCATCGAGGGTCAGCCGCCCAGCCTGTTTGCCATGCCCAAGGGCTGCCGGTTCGCACCCCGCTGCAACCGGGCTGAAAAAAGGTGTTTCAAACAGTACCCGCCGGAGACGCGCCTAGAAGCAGACCACAGCGTGGCCTGCTGGCTGTATGCAGAGGACTAAACCATGCCGAACCAGGAAATCATATCCGTCAAAGATCTGAAGAAATATTTCCCGGTCACCAAGGGGACCTTTTTTAGCAAAGTGGTGGGACAGGTCAAGGCGGTGAGTGACATCAGTTTCAACCTGCGGCAGGGGGAGACCCTGGGGCTGGTGGGCGAGTCGGGGTGTGGAAAATCGACTACCGCCAACATGCTCCTGGGCCTGGAGACACCCACCGCCGGGCAGATACTGTTCGAGGGGCGTGATATCACCGGCCTGAGCAGAAAAGACCGTTTTGCCTACCGTAGAAATATCCAGGCAGTTTTTCAGGACCCCTTCAGGTCGTTGAATCCCAGGAAAAAGGTCAGGCAGATCATTTCCGAGCCTCTGACGGTTCACAATGTGGGGACGAAAAAACAGATCGATGAAAGGATCAATGAGCTGCTCGAGCTGGTGGGGTTTGACTACCACCACGCCGCCCTCTATCCCCATGAATTCAGCGGGGGCCAGCGGCAGCGCATCGCCATTGCCAGGGCTTTGGCGCTGGAACCCAAGGTGATAGTTCTGGATGAACCTGTTTCGGCCCTGGATGTTTCCATCCAGGCCCAGATTCTCAACCTCCTGATTGACCTGCAAAAGAAACTCAACCTGACCTACATCATTATTTCCCATGATCTGGCAGTGGTGGAGCATGTCAGCAGCATGATCGGCGTCATGTACCTGGGATACCTGATGGAGCTGGCTCCGAGCAAGGAACTCTACACGAATGCCAAACACCCCTACACACGCGCGCTGTTGGAATCCGTGCCGGTTGCTGACCCGGAAAATATCCGGGAGGTCAGCCTGGAAGGCGAGGTGCCCAGTCCGTTGGCACCGCCGCCGGGGTGCACGTTTCACCCGCGTTGCAAGGAAGCCAAATCAGTGTGCTGCGAGATCGAACCGCGGATGAGCGAAGTTTCTCCCGGGCATTACTACAGATGTAACTGAAATGCCTTGCTCCCAGACCGATCAGGTGCGAGAACCAACTGTTCGAGCTCGGTATGTTCTTGAAAATTAGCGAATTTATCAAAGGAGAATACAATGGCTACCTCAGCAGAAGAAACAACAGCCGATGGCGATGTGAAGATCGTCAGGACCACATCGACATTCGACTGTGGCGGCAGATGCCCGCTAAAGCTGCACGTCAAGGACAACAAGATTCTGCGCATCGAAGGCGACGATATCGGAGATCCCGACAGGCAGTTGCGAACCTGCCTGCGGTGCCGGGCTTTCCGGCAATACGTCCACCACCCGGAGCGGCTCATGCACCCCCTCAAACGGGTGGGTGAAAAGGGTGAGGGAAAGTTTGCCAGGATCACCTGGGACGAGGCCCTGGACACACTGGCGGGCAAGCTTAAAAGTGTAAAAGAAAAATATGGAAACGCAGGAATCTTTTTGGCCACGGGTGGCGGTTACCTCGCCGGCCTTCACAACGGCGGTTTGGCTGCGACCCGTTTGCTGAATCAGTTCGGCGGGTTTACCACCCATTACGGCAATATTTCCTCCGAAGGCGCGGTGTGGGCTTCCCTGACCCAGTATGGTTCGGTGATGGTGGGCAACAGCCGTGAGGATTTGCTCAATTCCAAGTTGATCATCCTGTGGGGTTGGGACCCGGCCCGCATGATTTCCGGCACCAACACCATGCACCACCTGATAAAAGCCAAGGAAAACGGCGCCCGGGTGATTGCCATCGACCCCCGCTACCATGACACGGCGGCGACGGTTGCCGATGAATGGATTCCGATATATCCCAGTACGGACACGGCCATGATGGTGGCCATGGCCCATGTTATGCTCAAAGAAAACCTGCACGATCAGGCGTTTCTGGACAGGTACACGGAGGGCTTCGATAAATTCCGGGCCTATGTCATGGGTGCGGAGGACGGCGTGGAAAAGACGCCGGCCTGGGCTGCCGATATCACCGGTGTTCCGGCGGAAACCATCCAGCGGATCGCCCGGCTGTACGCCCAAACCAAGCCGGCCGCCCTGATGGACTGCCAGGGCCCGGCACGCAGCGCTATGGGCGAACAGTACAACCGTTGCGCTGCCACGTTATGTGCCATTACTGGCAACGTGGGACGGCCCGGCGGCAGTGCCGGCGGTGGTCTCATGGGCATCCCCATCGGCCACATGTTCCGCATGTCGGCCATCCCACCGGGCAAAAACCCGGCGGAAATGGACGGCCCCAACGTCAAGGGAACCCTGGATATTCGCCTGCGGGTGGCCAAACGTATCCATATCAACAAAATATTTGATGCTATCTTAAAAGGCAAGGCCGGCGGATACCCGGCCGATATCAAGATGATGTGGTCCATGTGCAACAATTACATCAACCAGACCGGTAACAGCAACAAGGCTGACCGGGCTTTGAAACAGTTGGATTTTCTGGCGGTGAATGAACTGTTCATGACCGCAACGGCCCGCTATGCGGACATTGTTCTGCCGGTCACTTCGGCGGCGGAACGGTCTGACCTGACCCGGCCCTGGCCCTCCGGCCCTTATTTTACATTCATGAACCGGGCGATTGAACCGCTGGGGGAATGCAAATCCGATCTCGACATTGCTGGTGAGCTGGCAGAGAGGCTGGGGATCGAGAAATTCAACCCGTTCACCGAGGACGACATTCTGCGCATGTTCGTGGAGCAGAACCCGGAAACAGCCAAGCTGATTCCGGACTTTGACACCTTCCGCAAGGACGGCATCCATAGAGTGGCGCTTGAAAAACCCATCATCGCCTTCCAGCAGCAGATAGAGGACCTGGAAAACAATCCCTTCGATACACCCTCCGGCAAGATCGAGATTTTTTCCCAGCGGGTGGCCGACCTGGACAACCCGTTGTGCCCCCCCATACCAAAATACATGCAGGTCCCGGAGGACCGCAACGATAAGCTATCCAAAAAATTTCCACTGCAGCTGCTGACGCCTCATCCCAAAAACCGGGTGCATTCGGAGCTGTACAAGGTGGAATGGCTGCGGGAAGTCGAACGCCACCGGGCCTGGATCAATCCGGTGGACGCTGAAGCCCGGGGTATCAAAGATAGCGACGACATGATGGTTTTCAATGAGCGTGGACGGGTGGCTATCCCTGCGTGGGTGACCGAGAGAATCAAGCCGGGGGTCATATCCATATTCGAGGGGACCTGGTATCAGCCCGACGAAGAAGGCGTTGACCAAGGGGCCTGCGCCAATACGCTCACCCGGGATGCCTATTCCGGCGGCGGGGCTGCCGTGCTGA
>JAOZRT010000490.1 GCA_029940035.1 Desulfobacterales bacterium | reverse complement strand
TAGATAAGGAAAAGACAGACGCTCTGAACAAAGACAAAAGAGAGCGCGGGATTGGAAATTTGGGCAGCCCAAAAAACCCCTTTGACTATTATGAGCGGGAGTACGGCACTGAACCCCGGGACACGAACCGAGCCCCGTTTCAATGGGTTTCTGAAGTAGCCTATAAAAATGTTCACCGGATCGTCACCAGGGGGTATGACACAACCGAGCTGATGGAGGAAGGCTACGGGGTCATCGAAGTTCTTTTCGTGGACTACCAGGCACGCATACCCACCGTCGAAGAAGGCCAGATGCTCAACTACGTCATGATCATGGCCCTGGAGGACGGGATATCTTCACCCGCCGCCATCTCCAGAATCGTGGCCCGGTCCAAAACGTTCCTGACCCAGGCCTGCGGCGCTTCCATCATGGCCTTCGGCCACGCCTACGGCGCCTATTCGGCGTTCGGCAACCAGCTCGAGAAATACCTGAATATCGCCGAAGAAAAGGGCCTTTCCCTTGGGGAGGCGGCCAAGATGCTTGTTCAAGAAAACCTGCATGACGAAGCCTTAGGGGTCTCGGATCTCATGCTCAAAGACCCGGCCGCCCAACGCATGATCGCCCGGGCTGATAAACTGGGAGTTGCCGGAAAGTATATCGAATTCACCCGGCACGTGGTTCAGGCAGCCCAGGAAATCGCTGACCGCCCAATGGACCTGGACATGCTGGGCGCCACCGGTGCCACCATGATGGACCTTGGATTCACCCCGGAGGCGACTTGGGCCATTCTGGCGGTCACACGTTCCTTTGCCGCAGGTGCCCACTACATCGAAGAAGTGGAACGGGAGGACACGAGCCGGATGGGGGAGCAGTTAACCCCCAAGGAGGACTACGACGGTCCTGAAGACCGGGCGGTACCACCGCTTGCCGAAAGGGCCGCTAATGCCAGGCCGGCCCTGTGCAAAACCCCCGGCGAGTGGAAAAAGCGTTTTGAAGACATGCAAGACGTCAAGGGCAGCGGTTTTAAAATTGTTGAAGAGATCCACGACCCGAGTAAGAAATCGGGCATCAAGAAGGTCGGAAAGCTATAAACTGGTTGCGAATTGCTGGTGTCAGGTTTCAGGTTGGTTTCAGCTAAAAGTAGTCAGCAGGGTCGTGCTTTGGGCTCGAGGGTTATAGGCCGAACAGCTTCCAGCTGACGACAACCCGAAACCTGACATCTGAAACCCGTAACCCTGACTTAAATATCAACAACCAGTATCCGGCAGCTATTATCAACGCATAAAGGGAGAACAACTATGGAAGTCGTCAAACCCGTCAAAAGGAATGTACTTTTGAACCCGGGGCCTGCCACCACCAGCGACATGGTCAAGTATGCCCAGGTAGTGCCTGACATCTGCCCCAGGGAGCAGGAATTTGTGGACATCATGACCAATGTTCGCGAAGATCTGGTCAAGGTGGTCCACGGAGATCCCGACACATACACGGCGATCATTTTTACCGGGTCCGGCACCATTGTGCAGGATGTGCTGGTGAATTCTCTGGTCCCCGAAGGCAAGAAGATCTGTGTGGTCAACAACGGCGCCTATGCGGCAAGGCTGGTGGAGATCGCCGGCTACTACCATATTCCCTGCATCGACCTCAAGTTTCCTTCCACCGGGTTGCCGGACCTTGCAAAGGTCAAGGAAGCCCTGGAGAAGGATCCGGAGATTGCCGTGGTTGCCGCTGTTCACCATGAAACCGGGACGGGCGTTCTCAACCCCATAAAGGAAATCGGCCAAATGGCCCACGACAATGGTGCGGTCTTCGTGGTGGACACCATCTCCACCTACGGTCTCATGCCCATCGAAATTCAGGAACAGAACATCGACTTCCTGATGTCTTCGGCCCAGAAGGGGCTGGCAGGCATGACCGGTGCTTCGTGGACCGTGGGCAACATCGCGGAAATCGTAAAATCCAAAGACTTTCCGACGCGCTCCTACTACTGCAACCTATTCATGCAGTACGACTTCTTCGACCGGGTGGGCGAAATGCATTTTACGCCGCCGGTGCAGACAATTTATGCGCTCCAGCAGGCCATCAAGGAGTACTTCGAGGAAGGCGAACAGGCCCGCTGGGAAAGGCTGACCGGGTGCTGGGAAGCAGTCCACCTAGGGCTAGCGGAAATGGGCCTTGAGACGGTCATCGACAAGGATATCCAGGGGCACCTGGTAGTCACCGTGCAGGCGCCTGAAGACGGGCGATTCGACTTCTTCAAACTGCACGACTACTGTTTTGAAAAGGGCTTCACCATCTACCCCGGAAAGATGTTCGGGGTGGAAACCTTCAGGCTGTGCAACCTCGGCCTCATTACCGCCAGGGACATTCAGGATTTCTTCGTGGTGGCCAAGGAAGCCTTCCAGGAGATGGGGTATGAACTGCCCGTTGCAAAATGAGTCTGCATGCCCGAACAAATTAGGAATCACAAGGACACAAAGTAGTTGAAACACCAATTCCCGGAATATAGTAAACGGATTAGAAGGGATAAATCCCTGCGCTACCTCTTTACTTACTTTATGCTCTGTAGTTCAGGGCTTCAGCCCTGCCGGGATTATATAAAAAGACTGTGGTAAACTTAAAACAGATGTATTGCGGAGGAAAATATCATGGAAGACAATGTTCAGGAAATGTACGCCCGCGCCAGAAAGGCTTTCAAGGAAATCGAATTCTGGCCTCAGGAAAAGGTCGATGAAATGGTGGAAGCCGTGGCCTGGGAGTTTTTAAAGGAAGACGTGCGCCACAAGCTCGGCTACATGGCCGTGGAAGAATCCGACATCGGCAATGCCGAAGACAAGAAAAACAAGATCAAGAAC
>JAOZRT010000018.1 GCA_029940035.1 Desulfobacterales bacterium | reverse complement strand
TCCGGATTGTACGGTTCCTTGCACTTTTCACAAAGTACCCGCACAAGCCTCTGCGCGGCCACGGCAATGACCGAGGATGAGATGAGAAAAGGCTCGATACCGATATCCACAAGTCTTGTAATGGCCCCGGCCGAATCGTTGGTGTGCAGCGTTGAAAACACGAGATGGCCGGTAAGCGCAGACTGCACGGCTATCTCTGCTGTTTCGTGATCGCGGATTTCACCCACCAGTATCACGTCGGGATCCTGACGGACAATGGATCTCAGGCCCAGGGCAAAGGTCAGGTCAATCTTGGGGTTGACCTGTATCTGGCTGATGCCGTTAATCTGGTATTCAATGGGGTCTTCGATGGTAATGATATTGATATCCGGCGAGTTGAGGGAAGACAGAATTGCGTAAAGCGTCGTTGTCTTGCCGCTGCCCGTGGGCCCGGTTATCAGAATAATTCCATTGGGTGAGGAAACCAGTTTTTCCAAAGTGGTCAAGCGGTCTTTGTTTAGTCCCAGATCCGAAAGCGTAAGCAGGGAGCTGGTTTTATTCAACAACCTGAGAACAACGCGTTCCCCAAATGACGTCGGGATGGTGGAAACACGGACGTCGATCTGCATATTGCCGATTTTAACCTCAAGTCGGCCATCCTGGGGCAGCCTTTTTTCAGCGATGTTCATTTTAGCCATCACCTTGATCCTGGAGATCAGAGAGGCCTGGATCCATTTGGGGGGGGTCAGCAAATCATACAGGATGCCGTCGACTCGATAGCGAACCTTGAAACTTTCCTGATAAGGCTCGATGTGAATGTCACTGGCTCTGGCTTTGATAGACTGCGACAGAATATGATTGACCAGTTTGATGATGGGGGCATCGCTGGTGTCGTCCAGGAGGTCGGCCGTGCCCTCCATTTCGCCGATGATCATGCCGTCGTCCGCTTCCATGTCCTGAACCAGCTGTTCGGCCGAATCCCTGCTCATATCATAGGCAAAATTGATGGCTGCGATGATTTCTTCCCTGGTGGACAGCACAACATCAAAAGATGCCATACCCAGCAGCCCGGCCAGGTCGTCCAGCGGTTGAAAATCCGCCGGATCATGGACGGCAATGGCGTCCTTTTTCGCTACCGCATGGAAATCCTCGGCCTGGATTTCGGGTGGCTCTTCGGACGAACCCACGGGCGCTGCCTGTATTTCCAACGGGAGCATGTGGAATCTCTTTAGGAACTGGATCGGCACTTTCTGGGTAAAATCTCTCTGGATGTTTTCCAGGGGAATTTTATCCCAGACGGGCAGTTGATATTGAATCCCCCTGGCCGCCAGGAGTTGGTGCTCGGTAATCACCATTTTGCGACACAGGATCTCACCCACATCCCCTCCGGTTTTACCCTTGATCTGAAGGGCTTCATCCACATCTTGTTCGGAGACGTTAAATTGTGTGTTCAGGATCTGGGATAAGGGCTGCATGGGTATCTTCTTTCAATACATCAGCGGAAAGGCATTTGAATACAAGGGCTACTCATCTTCATCCAGGATCTGTTGCTGATATACCGGATCATCATCGTACATCTTTATGCTGCCGGCTTTCTTTTCATCCATGACCCCCTTTTTATTGGTGTAGATGGCAGCCGCTTCTGCCTCATTCTCGATCACATGGGGTGTCAGAAAAACATACAGGTTCGTTTTTTCCCTTGATTCGGAGATGGATTTAAAAAACCACCCAAGCAAGGGGATGTCCCCCAGGCAGGGAATCTTGTTCTCCGTTCTGGAAAATGAATCATCGATCAATCCTCCGAGAACAATGGTATTCTTGTCATTGACAATCACGGTGGTTTCGATGGTGCGCTTCAGGGTGGTTGGCCGGTCCGGCGAGGTTGTGGCCAGTTCATCCAGTTTGGTCATCTCCTCGAAGATGTTCATGCGCACGAAACGTTCCTTGCTGATATGGGGGGTTATTTTCAGAGTGATGCCCACATCCCTGTACTCATACGAACTGTAGGTTTCAATACCGGTATCAGCAGCGGACCGGGTTTGAAAAGGAACATTCTTGCCCACGTTGATGCTGGCTTCTTCGTTGTCGGTGGTCAACAATTGGGGGGTTGCCAGGATATGGACATCCTTATCCTTTTTATACGCCTGAACAACGGCGGCAATGCTCGGGAACTTGATCCCCCCCACCTCGATAAACTCGCCCAATACACCCACTGACAAACCGGGGGGAAAGGTACCGATACCGGCAATCCCGCCGCCCATTCCGGCAATGTTGCTGTAGCCGGGGTCCTGCCCGCTGAACCCGCCGCCGTAGGCACCTTCCTTCCCATTATAATTGACTTCCCCGGCCGCTGTCCATTCGGTTCCCAGGTTGAAATCCTTGTCCAGGTTGACCTCCATGATCAGGCATTCGATGTAGACCATGGAACGGGGGATATCCAGTTTTTTAATAATAGTTTCCAGAAACAGATAATCTTCTTTTTCGGCCATGATAATCAGACTGTTGGTGGCTTTATCCGCTTTGATGACCACACCGCTGGAAATCACCGGTGCTTTTTTAGGAACCTTGGAGGACCCTTTAGCGCTTTTTTCTGTGGGAAGGTCTTGAAGGACCTTGGCCAGGTCTTCGGCAACGGCGTTCTCCAGGTAATAAACGTGGATGCCCTCCTTGCCTTTGGGCGTTTCCCTGTCCAGCATGTCCACCAATTCCTTTATCCGATAGGTATTGGTTTTACTGGCCAGAACTATCAGGGTGTTGGTGCGGTCGTCAGCCACAAAATTAATCGTGTCTGTTAAGGCACTCTTTTTGGACTTGGCCTTTCGGGCCGTGAAAACAGACTGCATGATTTTAACCAGGTCCTTGGCATTGGCATGTTGCAGCGGCAGGATGGACAATTCCTGACCAATTCCCATGATATCGATGGTTTTGATGATTTTCTGCAATCGCTTGATATTGGAGTAGACATCCGTGACAATTAGCATGTTGGTGGGCGGATAGTCGAGAATGACACTGCTCTTGGACACCAGTGGAGAAAGCAGTTTTTTTACCTCGCTGGGGTTGGCATATTTCAGCGGAATCAACTGGGTGATCACTTTATCCTCAGCCAGGCCACTTTCCTCCCTGAGTCTTGTCTCGATATTCTTGGAACGCGCATCCGGGGACGGGACGATCTTGATGATTTTGTCCGCTTTTACCGTGGTATATCCGTGCACTTCCAGGACGGATTCAAAAACACGATATGCTTCATCCACAGATATTTTAGAGGGTGAAATAATGGTGACCTTGCCTTTTACCCGCTGGTCGACGACAAAATTTTTACCGGTCATTTCGCTGATAAATTTAATCAGAACATTGATATCCACGTTGTTGAAATCAATGGATACCGGCTGGGAGGGGTTCAATTTTTTCGAGGCCGCCTTATCAGCATCCTTAGGGGTCTCTTTTTCATGGTTCTGGGCCATGGCTGTGCCGCACAAGAGCGTGCAGCAAAAGACCCCGCCGGCCACGATCAAGAGAGCCAGCCAACTCCGGAAAGGGCGCTGCATGACACTGTTCATTCCAGAATCTGTTTTCAAACTAGTATACCTCATGATTTGATTATCCACCTGGATTTCAATATGGCGGCATGGCCGCGTTCGATAAATTTGCCGGAAGCACATTTATTCTTCGATTTTGTAGTCAATGGTCCTGAGTTGTCCCCTTCTTCTGATTTCGATTTGGACCCCGCTGGACGATTGAAGATTTTCATAGAGTTTCAATGCATCGTCCACCGATTCGATTTTATTCCCATCCACGCCGGTGATCACGTCACCGTTTCTCAGTCCCATGTCGCTGAAGATTGATTTGGACCGAATCCCGGAAATGGTGAGCCCGTCAGGGTTGCCATCCTTGAAGTGCGGCCGAATGCGAATCTGTTTCATTAAAGAATTCAGGTCATTGACCGCTGTTTCAATTTTATCACGCTTCAGCGTAATGTTTGTCTGAACCGGCTGTTTGCTTGTTTTTGCCGAAGATCCGCTGCGACGCCGGGAGGATGCAGAAGCGCTTTTAATTTTTTCCATTTCCAGGACCTCGTAGGTGCCGTCCACGTCCAGGATAACTTTTTCGCGATGTATTTCTTTCACAATGGCATTTTGTACAGTATCGTTTACCCTGTAAAGGGTCTGCTTCCTCAATTTTGTATCTTCGATGACCGCATAGGTTTCCGCGGTTTGTCCGGTGACGGTTCCCCACAATTTCAATTTGAGTTCGGTTGTTTTCAATTCGGCGATATCGACTTTGTCTTCTACGATTTCAATTGGTTGTTTCCTTTGCAAGCGGAAAAGATTGCGTTCCTTGATCTGTTGGTATTCATCCAGGGTTTTATGGGATTCATTATTGACAGACTGGGTTTTTCCGACCGCAGTCAATCCAGGGTTCTCCGTCACAAGCCTTGATACGGCAGTCTGGTAAAACAGGCCGACACTGAAATAGGCGACTCCCGTAATGAGCAACAGGTTAATTATGGTCAGATAGAATCTCATCGCACTGAAAATTTCGGTTTCTCGACAGTTCCGTACAGTTTGACGGGAAAGCCTTTTTCTCCTGTTTTTTTTGAGGGCAGCAGGCTTTTCGGCAGCGCTTTTTTTAAACTCGCCATCAGAAGGTGCTGCGGCGCTACATTCCCCTTGAATTCAAGCCGGCTCCGCTCAAAAGGTTTTCGGAAAAGAACCACGCCGGTGACGTCACCGTCAATCTGATCGCCGGCTATTTCACAACGGTTGAGTCGCAACGAACGCCGGTCGACAATTAGCTCAGCCTCTAGTTTATCAAATGCAAGATTGTTTATGCTGAAAACCGGGTTGGTCAACCCCACCTCTCCATCCTCAACATGCAGGATGACATCCACGCTGTTATCGGTCCCGCTCTCACTGCCGAAGCTGATGGTGCTGTCCAAACGCCCTGCTATCTTGCGCCCGGAAAGTGTTTGCAAATATTCATTTTCCTCCAGCCGGATCCCTTTCAACTCGACGGCCGCGGTCACCTGGTAACCAGTGTCTGCTTTTTGGATGTCGATTGATCCCTTTAGATCTCCGCTGTAAGCCTTGCCGATAAAGCGCACTGTTTTTAGAGGCGAAAGGATCGACAGATACTGTGGCCGCACATACAGCTGATCAATGTTGACCCATGTATCTTCCCGGTATGCGATGGAGACCGCACGGAGTTTCAACCCCGGTGGAAAGGCCGGCTTTACGGTGTCCGCTGTAACGGCATATTCAGGATAATGCTTTCCAAGATAGCCGGAAACATACTCCATGGCTGCATCCGCCGGAAACAGCACATACATAAAAAATGCGGTCACGGCAATGATATATCCGGAATAAAGTACCCATTTGCTTAATTTATTCATAGGTTACACTTCAAGCGTCTCTACCTGCAATACAACGTTTAATATCCCTTGTTTGTCGTCGCTCTTGGTCAATGAAATCCTTTTAATGCTGACCATATTTTTAGAGGTTTCGATTTTATAAAGATATTGGGTGATCTGCTCAAGGCTCAGTCCCTTCAGTTTCATCTCCACCTGGGATATTTTATACGGGCTGTCCTTTTGCTGGGTCAGGGTCGGTTTCATGGAGGCCATTTTATCCTTAATCCCGACCTCACCGGCAAGTTGGACAAGAAAAGAGAGAAGCGTAAAGCTTTTCCGGCGTTTTTTAAACCGTTTTTCAGCCTGTTCTCCCGTACTGATGAGGGTTTCATATTCTGCCTTGAGAGAACGGATCTCCTCCAGATTGCGGCTGTTCACCGTCAGGCTGCGCCTCAATCTGTCTTTGCGGTCCATAAAGGGAAAAATCGCAAATTTAACCACCACAAACAGACAGATGAATCCGACGCCGGCCATTACGGCCACCCTTTCGCGCCGGTTAAGTTTCATGGCGATAGGTTTGAACCACTGCATCAGATGACGGCCTTTATTTTGAAGCGTACGCGATCCCCGCTTCGATCCTTATTTGTTGAGGTGATGGAGACACTTTTAAACAACGCGGCGTTCTCCAGACTGCTCTTTACATCGTCAACCGCATCGAACCCTCCGGTGTCGCCGGAAATGAGAACGCTGTCTGCGCCGATAATAACACTTGAAAGCTCGACATCTATCTGTTTGGGGATGTGGCGGCTGATATCATTCAGTACGTCAATGGCCATTACCGAACGATTTGTTTTTGCCGAAAAAGTAGCGTCTTTTTTGAGCTCATCCAGCTTTACACGCATCTGCTGGAGCGGATCGACGATCCGTTTTACATCGGGAAACGTGGATGAGAATACGTTGCGAACCTCTTCCTCCACACGCATGGAACGTTTTTTCATGGAAAAATAATCAGCTACGAAATTCCCAAAAAAGAGCAGAACCACCACCAGGGCGATCAGCCCGGTTTTAAGGATATCGCCTTGATACTGGACCCACCCCTTCTGAACCGTAAACCCACCCCTGCGAAAATTCAAGAGATCGAATCCCACGATCGCGCTCATGGCAAGTGCGAGGGACGCATCCATGGTATTGACCTTCCACATGACACCCTCGGTGTCGATGGAAACCTGTCCGCTCAAGGCAATGAGATCCATGGTCCTCACCGGGATCCCGAGTTCTTCGCGGATGGCATCTTCAACATGAGAATCTTCCAGGGCGCTACCCGTCAGCATCACTTCCTGGATGTCACCATCCAGGCCTGTATGTTTTTGAAAACCGGCAAGCGTTTGGTGAACAATCGAGCAAAAATGGCTAACCCCCGCCGCAGTGCTCAATTGCGCCCTGAGTGAACGCACGAGGCAGATGTTGCCGTCGAGCAGCAGAAAAAGCGTTGCCCGATGCGGTTCAATCAAGGCAAGCAGACGATTTGTGTTGTCATTTGAATAGGTGGCCAATGAACTGGCCAGCGCATAACCGCTGATGGTGAGCACGTCCGGTTCGAGGCCATGCGATTTGAGCTGGTCGAGATAAAACCCCACTTTTTCTTTTTGAATGGCTGCCGTAAAGACAAGGTGCTGTTCCGTATCCGCCACGTTGTTCAGCACATTGAAATCAATGATGACATCCTCCGGTGGGTACGGCAGGATGGATTCCAGCTCATAGGGCATAATCTGGCGAAGCTTTTTCTGCTCCTTGAAAGGTGCTTTCATATTGCGAAAAGCAGCCAGGCTGGCCGGCAGGGAAGCAATGCAGGTGGCCCCCTCCAGATCCATTTCCGCGGCAATTGTTTCCAGGGCCAGCGACAGCGATTCTTCATCGTCTTGATCCCCGGGAAAAGGGATATGCCGATGGTCTTCTATCCAGTTGCCCTTTATACCGCCCCTGACGAGTACCGCTGAAACAGCAGTTTCGTTTATATCCAGTCCCAGAATTTTTCTGCTCATGAGATCCCGAAACATTTCATGCCTGACGGTGTTATCCGGGCATGAAATGATTTATTGCAGCCTTGGGTTCCATGCTCAAGGCCTGATGCATAAATGATATTTATAGCTTAATTTTCCTGCCAACTCAAGATTTTACAGTACCATTGCCCTGTTTTCTCTATTCTGACCCTCTGAACTATGGCACTGATGCTCATTGTCATGTCCAATAGACTGGCCGTTGACGTAATTTTAAAAAGATCGCTTTTATTCATGATCAGCCCGGGATCGATGTCCACCTCGCTGCACCCGGGTGCGTTCTGATACCATGTCTTGCCGGACAGATCGTGGATGAATTTTTCGTCAGACATCTCTTCCCTGTATTCGTAGATTGCCTGTGCCAGAAATTCATCCTCCACCGGCAGGATGGCTGCAATGACGGGATGGTCCGCCGTATTGATATTAATGGTGCCCTTGTAGGTAAACCGGTTGTCAGGTGTAATCGACACACCGAACACGGTCATGTATTTTCCTATCCCCGGAACGCCGCCGACACCGTCGAAGAATTCCTGGCTGATCCCCTTGATCATTGTAAATTCCCCCAGATGCGTCAAAGGGCCGTTCTTAGCCGGATATGCCTCTTCCAGGTCCATATAGTAGTCTGACTCGGCACCGCTCAAACCGGTAGTGGCATCGTCATCCCCTGCATCAAGCCAATCCTTGATGGAATTTATAATGGCCGTTGGTTCCGTATCCTCCGTCCTATCCAGAGGAGAAATGGCCAGGTTCAGAAAGTGCTCCCACATATTGCGCTGCACCTCGTTGAACTGACGGCTGTCCGGGAACTTTACCAGTGAATTGACCTGGATCTTGCCGAGTTCGTCGGTGATAGTCACGTCGGGGAGGCCGTGCTCAAAAGGCAGATCAAGGAGCAGTTCGTCGAGTTTTTCCTTGTTGGCCCAATCTTCCTGAACAGAATCGATGTCGCCGTCTTCCTTGTCCCTGATGAGCAAGGCCATGCCCGCATGGATACCGGATGCGGCAATCTGTTCCAGGGTAAACCTGTTCTTTTCTGTATCTGATGCAAGGAGGGCTGAGCGCGCCCTGCGGTGCAGTTCGAGCGTCGTCACCACCAGCAGGGTAACGATGGTAAGGGTCATCAAAAGGGCTATACCGCTGTTGTTAGCCAATCTTTTCATTCAAGGCTCTCCCGCACGACCGGCAGAGACACCCGGGTTTCAAAAACAGACGCGGTTCCGTTCCGGACCAGCTCTATCAGAAAATTGACGGCAGAGGGTGTGGCGTAATCAAATTCGTCTGACTCGGAATCCCAATATTCGTAATCGTTGCCTTCCTGGTCAAAATATCTAATTTCCAGCTTTTTCACCATATCACACAGAACAGGATCCCGGCCATCCGCTTCAAAAGGCGGATAAGGATAAAGGTTGTCAGCGCGCCGCAGTTGGAACACCTCTTCTCCGGCGGGGGTTTCATAATAAACGATTTGTGCTACGCCTTCACGGCTTGATTGTTCCAGGGGGAGATGGGCCAGGGAAGCGAATCTGAGGCGGGGTGTGCTGTCTGTCCCTTCGGCGGTCCCGACCACCCTGTGCGGGTCCGGTTCGGCATCGAACTCAGGTTTCCGGTAAGCCGGGGGCTGCGTTATGCAAATCGATCGCAGGTCGAGGGCGATGCGTCCCAAACAGGCCCCTGACATTTCATACAAATTGATGTTGCTTTCAATAATGGGGGCGCTCACAAATACGGATCGATAGGAGGCAAAAACGGTGGTTACGATAATGCCGAAAATAAGAGTGGCAATCAACACTTCCACCAGCGTGAAACCGTGTGCAGAATGTTTTTGATCCCGTATCTGCATCAGTTTCCGCTCTCCCTGCGTATAAACCGTACGGTCTTACACTGAAACACCTTTTCTTGATTGTTCAAGGACACGGTTATGTTAATGCTGTGGAGATCTTCGGCAATACTTTCCAGCGTGTCCGAGGTAATGGGGTCCACCACAACCGACCACGCATATCCCTCGAGTTCCGGGCCAAAGTTGCCGGTTTCATCCGTGAGGTCTGCAAGTGGCCTGTTCTCAAAATCCGCGACAACCCTGGCCGCCAACAAAGGAGCGGTGATATTGAACTGTTGGTCCGCACTCATCGCAATGGTTTGTGAATAGTTGCCGTAAACCGCCAGAAGGGCAATGGCAATAATCGAGAGGGATACCATAACCTCCAGCAGCGTGAAGCCGCTGAAGCGGTATTTTGATTTTCGGATGATAAACCCCATGGGTTTGATTGTGGCCCGCGATGCCGGTTCAGTTGTCAAAATCTGAATAATCCTCGATGTATTTGGTTTGCGGCAAAAATGGTTCGATGAGCAACGAAACCCGCCTGTCATTGTCCTCTTGCATGTGGATCAGGGCTTTGTCGGAATAGCCTTTGGCATAAAAGTATATATCGACCTGTCCCGATGAGATTCTACCCCTTCCCGGAAACTCGACGTCCATGATCTCTACATTCTCCGACAGCTGAAACGCTTCCTCTTCCGCCTGTTCCAAGGCCTCCGCTTCCATGTCAGGGGTAGATATCCAAAGCTTTTCCGCATCCATATCCACGTGCAGGATGTAGTCTTTTTTCTCACGGGTGGACTGTTGTTTTAAATGGCGGGTCTGGGTGATTACCCAACGGGAGGTTTTTCTGACCTGGTCGGTGAGCACATTGTCCCGAAACCTGGGCAGGGCCAAGGAAAACATGATGGAAATCAGGGCAATGACAACCACAAGCTCTATAAGCGTATACCCTTCCAAACCAGGCAAACCGAATTTGCCTCGATCAGGAATCATTCCAATTCCCAGCTGTTGATGTCCATGTCCTTGCCTTCCCCTCCGGGCACGCCGTCCGATCCATAGGAAACAAGGTCGTACTCCCCGTTTACACCGGGACTGAGGTAAACGTATTCATTGTCCCAGGGATCCTTGGGGACTTTCCCTTTTTCAAGATAACCGCCCTCCCGCCATTTTTTAGGGACATTGCCGGTATCCGGCCGTTCCACAAGCGCCTGAAGCCCCTGTTCGGTGGTGGGGTAGGAACCGTTGTCCAGTTTATACAGGCGAAGGCTGGTTTCCAGGCTTACAATGGTCATTTTGGATTTGAGTTGTTTGGCCTCTTCCGGACGCCCCATGATTCGGGGCACGATAAGCCCGGCCAAAATTCCTAAGATCACGATGACCACCATCAGTTCGATCAGGGTGAACCCTCTATTGCCGATGTTATTTTTATGTACGGATGGTATCATGCCACTCCTTTATTATACTCATTATCTTCTTATGTTTATAGCGGCGAAGCCGCGTCACATAACAGTGTGGAACACGCTGTTATTATCCCACCAGCTGGTTCATCTCAAAAATAGGCAGACATATGGACAGAACAATGAACCCCATGATGAGACCCATGCAAAGTATCATGAGGGGTTCCAGCAGGGAGGTCATGCTCATGATACTTGCCTCGGCTTCATTTTCATACACCACAGACATTTTTTCCAGCATCTGCTCCAGTTCCCCGCTCTGCTCACCCACCTGTATCATCTGAATGGCCAGGTTGGGAAATACCTCTGCCCTGCCTAGGGAAACGCCGAGCCCCTGCCCTTTGCTGACCTCCTGGGTGGCTTCTTCAATGGCTCTTGAAATAAGTGAGTTCCCTGCTATATTTTTGACAATTTCCATGGAGGTAAGCATGGTGACGCCATTTTTCAGCAAAGATCCCAGGGTGCGGGCAAACCTCGCAACCGAAAGTTTTCGAATTACAGGTCCCAGAAGCGGGAGCATCAACGTGGCTCTGTCGATGACATACCGCCCGCCGGTTGTTTTTTTAGCACTTCGGGCCCCTGCTAGCACAAGGGCCATGCACATGAGCAGGATCCACCAGCAAGACTTGAAAAAACCACTCACGGCAATGAGAAACCGGGTAGGCGCGGGAAGCACCTGGTTCATGTCTGAAAATATGGATGTAATGGTTGGCACGATGAACGTGAGCAGGAGAAATAGCACCAGCGCCCCGATAAACATCATCAACACCGGATAGGCCAGTGCGGTTCTGATTCTCCCCTTTAACGCCTGCTGCTTTTCGGTAATATCGGCAAGTTGCTGTAAAACGATCTCGAGGGTCCCGGATGTTTCCCCGGCCCTTACCATATTGGTGTAAAGCGATGAAAAAACCCCGGGATACGGTGACAGGGCTCCGGCAAAGCTGTTACCTTCCACAATCGCATCTTTCACCTGAACCAATATTTTTTTGAACACCTTTGAACGGGTTTGCGGAAGGAGCGCGTCCAGGGCGGAGACAAGGGGGAATCCAGCTCCCACCAGCGTGGCCAACTGCCTGGTCACCATGGACAGGTCCGAAGGCTTTACCCTTGAAAACAGAGTAGTCAGTGCGGGTCTGCCTTTCTCGACCTTGTCGGTGGACGCAGCGGATTCCTTTATGCTCGTCGGATATGTCCTGGTTGAGCGCAATTTTTGACGGGCAGCGGAGGCACTATCGGCATCGATAATCCCGGCAATTGATTTTCCCTTTATATCGAGTGCGGTATATTCATAAACAGGCATATTTTGATTATAGTCGATCCCATTTTCGTTGTAAATACCTTGGATTTTTTTACATAAAAAAACGCTTGCAAGTTCATCCGTTTGGACCGTTGCATACCATTTAGGATTTAAACGGAGTTGCGTGATTCCGCCATCGGATTTTGGTGAATTATTTACTTGCAATTAAAAAATGCGGACATTATTATGCGCTACAATTTGACACTTGGATCAGGAACGGCGTTCTGTGAAATTGAAAGGTGGATAACATGTCCAAAGTTTTTCGGCCCAGCAGTCATGAATCAAGCATTCTTTCCAGAATCGAATCATCAAAAGAGCGGGCCAGGCGATTTGCCATCAAGGCTGTCATCGATTGCATGGATGCCTTGAGCAACGCCATCGCCATGAAGCTGGTGGAGAACAATCTGGTGGAGACAACCAATAAAAATGGCCTTGAGGAACAAATTCATCAATGCCTTGACAAGCTCACCCGGGCAGAAGATTTTGATATCGATTACCAGGTGGCGCCATTCAGGGGGCTTATCCCCAATCCACACGTCGTCAGTATCTACGTAACCGCCTTTGTCATTGAGCAGGTGATCAACCACCGCGACACCGTGGACATATTCGGGTCTGATGAAGAAATTTATTTCTGTATCAATCAGCAGGTTACAAAGTACATCCCTGCCTGATTTCGGTATGCGGCTTCGCCGCCAGCAAGTCGATTGAGGAATGAGGAAGCGTCTAATCGATCTTGGTCAGCAATCGCGTTTCAACGATAAGCAGCGGTTCATCGGAAACAGTTTCCAGAGACACCCGTACCGGGTTGACCAGTGATTCAGGATCTCCGGGCTTCAAGGAGACACGCCTGCCGTTCAACATTCCCATGCCCTCCCCCCTGACCACCAGCACCTGCCACAGCATCGGCACGTCGAATGTTTCCCGGTAAACTGTCCCAGGGGAAATCAGGCGCTTGATGATCTTCAGGTCGCTGCTGTCCTCTAAAACTGTGCTGCTTCCCCACGCATGGGTCTCGGTGTTGTGCTTACGGTACTCTTTGCGATCTTGGTGTTTAAGGGTATCCACAATCTCTTTGACGTCCCTGCTGCTGTCGAGGTCGGACACAAACACGGAGTCGGCTGTTTCGACAACAACCAGGTTGTCCAGCCGATTGCTGGCAATCAGACGGTCATGTCCCAATATCAAACAGTTGGAAGTATGGCGGGTCAGCACATCACCGTTGATCACATTGTTATGGTCATCCTTGGGCAGGAAATCATAAAGTGACTTCCAGGATCCGATGTCGCTCCATGCCAAATCAGACGGAAGAACCACCCCTCTGGTGGTCTTCTCCATGATGGCGTAGTCAAAAGATATATTGGGCATTTTTTCATATGTTTCCCTGCCAATGGGTCTGCCGTTTTCCAACAGGGCACGCATCTTCTCCACCATCTCAGGGACCAGTTTTTCATACTCATCCAGCATGACGGTTCCTTTAAAAGCGAACATGCCGCTGTTCCAGAAGAAATTTCCCGCCTTGATATAGGTTTTGGCGGTATCAAGGTCCGGCTTTTCCACAAAACGTTTGATAGGGAGCGCTGCGGCTGTTGCTTCACCCTGCCCTTCTATGTAACCGTAACCGGTTTCAGGATATGTGGGCTGTATGCCGAAGGTAACGATGTGCCCTTGGTGGGCAAGGGCCGCCGCCTGAGCCAACCGTTCATGGAATTCCGGCACATCACCGATGACATGGTCAGCCGGAAATATAAAAACCAAAGCATCCCTGTTTTCCTCGAGTATCGTCAAAAGGGCCAGCAGGATGGCCGGGGCGGTATTGCGTCCGCAAGGTTCGGAAATAATTTTTCCATCCGGCGTCAGTCCGATATCACGCAGCTGTTTACCGGTCTCATGATAGTGTTCATGTCCGCATACGATCCGCACCCGGTTGCGGTCCAGGACCGGTTCCAAACGACGGATGGTTCCCTGGATCAAGGAGTCGGCTTCGATGAAGCTGACCAGTTGCTTAGGATAGAGTTCCCGGGATACGGGCCACAACCGCGTCCCGGAACCACCGGCAAGCAGCACCGGAAAAATGATGTCATAATTCTCAAGCACGGGCCGATCTCCATCTGGGCCTGACGTCGTTGCGGGTAATGGAACTGCCGGCTTTATCGCATATGGTTTCCAATGCCTGGTAACCTAAAAGGCCCTCCACATCCCGTTTTAAGGCTTTTCCGGCTTTCAACTTCAAGATCTCCGGCAGGGCAATGACCGCCTCTGCACTTTCAGGGTTTTTCAAATGAATAAAGGCAGCACAGGGGCCGGCATGTGTTTTTAAAATTTGCCGCAAGGATTCCAAAATCGCTTTGTCGGTGCGCATAACTTCCAGGTTTAAATGAATGCTTGCCGTCCATGTTTCCTCTGCCTTGTCTATGGTCACGATCTTGTCGGCCAGGATTTTTGCAGAATTTTCATCTTTCTGAACGCGGCCCTCCACCAATATGGGTTTGTCTTCGGTCAACAGCTGACTGGCAGATGCGTACACGGACGAGAAGACTACAACTTCCGTGGCGCCGTGCATGTCTTCAACGGTCACAAAAGCCATGAGATCACCCTTCTTGGTTTTAATCACTTTGCTGCTGCGCACAATCCCGGCAATCCGTACACACTCTGCATCGGCATGGTCCTTCAAACTCAGCGCGTCCGCATTGGTGAATTTATCGATAAGGTCCTGGTAATGATTCAGCGGGTGTCCGGTGATGTAGAAACCCAGCGCCTCCTTCTCCATTTTCAGGAGCTCTTTCTCTTCCCATTCTTCGATTTCCGGGAGGGGCGGACAGTTTATACCAAGGGAGTCGTCACAGGCTTCGAACAATCCCATCTGGGGATCTGCTTTTTCCTGCTGGATGGTCTGGCCAAAGTCCATGGCATCTTCCAGTGCACTGAAAAGACAGGAACGAGCGGCCCCGGTCGAATCGAACGCACCGCATTTGATCAGGCTGATCAGAACCCCTTTGTTGACCTTGCCCATATCCACTCTCTGGCAGAAATCATACAGCGAGTCAAAGTGTTCCGCCTGCCGGGCCTCTATGATTGATTCAATGGCAGCCTCGCCCACATTTTTAACCGCCACCAGTCCGAACCGGATTTTGTCTCCGGAAACGGTAAATACAATATCGCTTTCGTTGATGTCAGGCGGCAGAACATTGATTTCGTGACTGCGACATTCTGAAATGTACTTGACCACCCCATCCGTTGAATGCATTTCACTGGTCAGAAGTGACGCCATGAACGCCACCGGGAAATGAGCCTTCAAGTAGGCGGTTTGAAAAGCGATGAGGGCATAGGCCGCGCTGTGGGATTTGTTGAAGCCGTAACCGCCAAACTTGGCAATGAGATCGAATATTTGTTCGGCCTTTTTAATATCGATGCTGTTGTCGCCGGCCCCTTGGACGAATCGTTCCCGATGTTTGGCCATGATTTCCGGTATCTTTTTTCCCATGGCCTTGCGCAGGTCATCCGCTTCGCTCATGGAGTAACTGGCCAGTTCACCGGCAATCTTCATGACCTGTTCCTGGTAGACGATGACACCATAGGTTTCCTTTAAAAGGGGCGCCAGTTCAGGAACAAGATATTCCACTGTTTTTTTTCCATGTTTTCTCAGTACAAAATCATCTACCATGCCGCTGTCCAGCGGACCAGGCCGGTAGAGCGCCACCAGGGCTATGACGTCGTCAAAACATTCCGGCCGCAACCGTACGAGAAGGTCTTTCATCCCGGAACTTTCCAATTGAAACACGCCGGTTGTGTCTCCGGATGCCAGCAACCGGTAGGTGGCGGTATCGGTGAAATCCAGCGCCTCGATATCGGGCGCCTCTTTTCCCTGGCGGACAATGAGCTTGAGGGTGTTGTCGATGACCGTCAGATTGCGAAGACCCAAAAAATCGAATTTGACCAACCCGATCTTCTCCACAACCTTCATATCAAACTGGGTGACGACTTCCTCTTTTTTACCCGTGAAAAGCGGGAGGTACTCCACCAGGGGCTTGTCGGAAATCACCACACCGGCGGCATGGGTGGAAGCGTGCCGCGGCAGTCCCTCCAGCACCTTTGAAATCTGGATCAGCTCAGCCACCTCCGGTTTCTGGTTTGCCAGCGCCATTATCCTGGGTTCCTGCTGGAGCGCTTCTTCAAGGCTGATGTTGAGGACATCAGGAACCATTTTAGCGATGGCATCCACTTCCCCCAGCGGGATGTCGAGAGCCCGACCCACATCACGAATAACTGCCCGGGTTTTTAATTTTCCGAAGGTAATTATCTGGGCGACCTTTTCCCCGCCCCCGTATTTTTCCACGACATACTTGAAGACCTTTTCCCTGCCGTTGATGCAGAAGTCAACATCGATGTCAGGCATGCTTTTCCGGGCCGGATTGAGAAATCGTTCGAAAATCAACCCGTATTCAATGGGGTCGATATTGGTGATACCAAGGGAGTAAGCTACCAGGCTACCGGCTGCCGACCCACGACCGGGACCGACCGGAACATTATTTTCTTTGGCGTAATTGATGAAATCGGCTACGATTAAAAAATAGCCCGGAAACCCCATTTCCTTGATCAGATTGAGCTCCGTCTCGATTCTGTCCGTATAGACTGACTTGTCGAATCCGGGATTTCTTTTTTTTACCTGTTTCAGGATGCGTTCAAAACCCTCGCGCACCTTTTGTTCGAACAGCACGGCTTCGTCTTGTCCGGGGGGTGTGTCAAACTTGGGAAAGTGATAGGTATTGAAATCAAAATCGACCTGGCACCGTTCCGCTATTTTGACCGTATTTTCAAGCGTGTCCGGCCGATGGGCGAAATAGCCGGCCATCTCTTCCTTTGATTTAAAGTAGAGCTGGTCGGTGCCGAACCGCATGCGCTCCGACATCTGAACCGTCTTGCCGGTCTGGATACACAGCAGCACATCGTGCGCTTTCACATCCTCCGCATTCAGATAATGGCAGTCGTTGGTGGCCACCACGGGAATGGAAAGCCGGTCACTCATTTCAAACAGACCCTGGTTGACCGCCTCCTGGGCCTCAATGCCGTTGTTTTGAACCTCGAGATAAAAATTATCCTCCCCAAAAATGTCTTGAAAACGGTGAGCCGCTTCACCTGCGGCTTGCATGTTGCCCTGTCGGACCAACCGGGGAATTTCGCCTTGCAGGCAGGCCGTCAACGCTATCAAACCCTTGCTGTACGCCTTCAGCAGGGACCAATCCACCCGCGGCTTGTGATAAAAGCCTTTGATGCGGGCAATGGAAACCAGTTTGCACAAATTCCGGTAACCGTCCTGCGATTCACAGAGCAGAATAAGATGCGTGAGGCCGCGGTGGTCTTCGGGGGTCTTGTCGGCTATTGTCCGGGGGGCCACGTAGCATTCGCAGCCGATGATCGGCTTCACCCCTGCGGCATTTGCCTTCTCATAGAACTCGATGGTGCCGAACATGGTGCCGTGATCGGTCATGGCCACGGCCTGCATGCCCATTTCTACGGTGCGGTTGAAGAGGTTGTCCAGCCGGATAGCACCGTCCAGCAGGCTGTATTGGGTGTGCACGTGTAAGTGAACAAAATCCGTGTTTGGGTCGGCAGTCATGTATCTTTTGTACCCTGGTTTGAATATCTGTTTTTTACCATTGGCGGTGATCTTCTTTCTTCACCCCCGGGATAAGGTGGGAAAAAAACAAAGCGCCAGTTAGTCCAACCGGTAATTGGGCGCTTCCTTGGTGATGATCACATCATGAACATGGCTTTCCCGGAGGCCAGCGGCACTTATTTTGATAAAACGCGCATTTGTTCTGAGGTCTTCGATGGTGTGGCAACCAAGGTACCCCATGCCGGCCTTGAGCCCGCCCACTAGTTGGTGAATGTTGGAAGAGAGGGTTCCCCTGTAGGGGACCCTTCCAACAATCCCCTCGGGTACTAGTTTTGCGTCTTCTTCGTCTTCTCCCTGGTAGTACCGGTCCTTGCTGCCTTTTTTCATGGCTTCCAGGGAGCCCATACCACGGTAGACCTTGTAGCTTCTGCCCTGATAGAAAATGGATTCTCCCGGGCTCTCCTCGGTCCCGGCAAAAAGACCGCCGATCATCACGGTGTGGGCACCGGCGCCAATCGCTTTGGAGACATCGCCTGAAAATTTTATCCCACCGTCAGCGATCAATGGCACACCGCTTTTTTCGGAGGTCTCCCGGCAATTTCTGATTGCCGTCATTTGAGGGATGCCTACACCGGCCACAATACGGGTCGTGCAGATGGATCCGGGGCCGATACCGATTTTTACCGCATCCACACCAGCTTTGATCAAATCCTCGGCTCCCTCAGCGGTTCCCACATTTCCGGCCACCAGTTCGATGCCCTTGAAATCTCCCTTGAGCGTTTTAACGGTCCGCATTACGTTGTCGGAGTGCCCGTGCGAAGTGTCGATGACGATAACGTCCGCCCCTGCACTCAGCAGGCTCTCGGTCCGTGTCTGCATGTCTTCCCCTACACCGACGGCTGCGCCTACCCGCAACCGTCCCATACTGTCCTTGCAGGCATTAGGATACTTTTTGATTTTCTCCAGGTCCTTGATGGTTATCATGCCGGTAAGCCGTCCGTTTTTATCCACCACCAGAAGTTTTTCAATGCGGTGCTCATGCAACAGTTTTTTGGAATCCTCAAGGGAAATGCCTTCGGACACGGTAACCAGATTATCCCGGGTCATGACCTCGGAGATTTTCTTCTCGGTGTTGGTTTCAAAACGCAGATCGCGGTTGGTGACGATCCCCACCAATTGGTCGCCTTTAGTGACCGGCACACCCGATATTCTGTATTTTTTCATGAGTTCCAGCACGGACTTGACTTTCTTTTCAGGATGGATGGTGACCGGATCGACAATCATGCCGCTTTCGGATTTTTTTACACGGTCCACCTCCAGGGCCTGCGACTCAATGCTCATGTTCCTGTGGATAAATCCCATCCCGCCTTCGCGGGCCATGCTGATGGAGGCACGGGCTTCAGTCACCGTATCCATGGCGGCACTGACAAGTGGAATGTTCAGGCTGATATTTTTGGTGAGGCGGGTGCTCACATCAACATCCCTGGGTAACACAGCGGAATATCTTGGAATCAGCAATACATCGTCAAACGAATACGCTTCCTCAGGGGTGTTTTCTATCATTTTTTCCTCCTGTCCTTATTTGGGGGCAGCCTATAACTGGCTTTTTATCAATTGGGTGCTGTGGGCAGCGCATATACTATATTGGGTGCAAGTTTGCCACCAAATACCAGATGTCGTGGTCTTTGGCAATCACAAATCTTTCACATCTTGACATGCTGCAAAGGTCATAGTAATCACCAATCCCTATGCTGATCAATATCAATCCCATCAACCCCCAGGAAAGGCTTATCCGCAAGGTGGCGGATGCCCTTAAACAGGGAGGCATTATTGCTTATCCCACCGACACCTTCTACGGGATCGGCTGTGATATCATGAATAAAAAAGCGATTGAAAAAATTTATCAGATTAAACAACGCAACAAAAATAAGCCCTTCAGCTTTATCTGTTCCGGGCTGAAAAACATCAGTCGCTACGCCAAGGTGTCGAATTACGCTTATCGTACCATGAAAAGACTGCTACCGGGGCCCTATACGTTCATCCTTGAGGGATCGAAAATGGTGCCCAAGATGATGTTGACCAAAAGAAAGACCGCCGGTATTCGCGTACCCGACAATCGGATCTGCATCGACCTGATTCGCCAACTCGGCAACCCCATCATCTCAACCAGTGCATCTCTGCCGAACAACGATATTCTTCAAGATCCATCCCTGATCCATGAGCACCTCAATTCCCGACTGGATTTCGTGATAGATGGCGGCCCGGTACCTGACCGTCCTTCGAGCGTCATTTCACTGATCCATGACGAACCGGAAGTGCTGCGGGAGGGTTTGGGAGATGTCAGTGTATTTCAGTAGAGATAATGGAGCGTTTTTTTAATTATAATCCCCTGGCACGTGAACCAGAAGGAACCGACTTCCATAAAGTCTACATGCCAGGCTGATACAGATATCCACCCTGAGGGCTCTGTCCGGTGGTACGCGCAATCAGTTCCTTGATAGTGGATTCCGATAGGTGCCTGAAAAAGGAAAATGAGTCTTCGCGTTTGTAGACAGGCGATATCTTGCCTTCGATCCCTCCCAAACGGCCGGCCCACTCGATAGCGTCCTCGAAATTTCCCAGTCGATCCACCAGTCCGTTCTTCATGGCCTCCTCACCCGTATATATGCGACCGTCTGCTAATGATTCAACATGGGCAAGGTCCATATCGCGTCCGTCGGCGATGGCGTTGACAAATTGGCGATGGGTCTGGTCGACAAAATACTGCAGGGTTTCCTCTTCCCGGAGAGTCATTTTGCGGGTGGGTGACCCCATGTCTTTGTATTCCCCACTTTTTATAACCACTGGCGACAGGCCGATTTTTTCCAGCAGTTTTTCAAAATTGGTGTATCCCATGATCACACCGATAGAGCCGGTTATGGTTCCCGGGTTGGCCATGATACCATCGGCAGCGGCAGCAACATAATATCCGCCCGAAGCTGCCACAGCCCCCATGGACGCCACCACTTTCTTGGCAGGAACGGTCTTGCGCACCTCGCGATATATTTCCTGTGACGGCCCTACAACACCGCCGGGAGAGTCTACCCTGATAACAATAGCCTTGATGGTGGCATCTTCCCGGAAGTGCTTGAGCAGACGGATCGTTTCGCTGGCGTCGGCGATGATGCCGTTGATTTCCACAATGCCGACATTACCCCCGTCGGGATCGGTGGCGAATTCAGAAAATTGGGCTTTTTCCAAGCCCCTGACAACCAGGTAAGACAAAATGATGGCCGACACGCTGATCAAAGCGGCCAGGGTCAACAGAAAAAACAGATAGGGGTGTCTTCTTGCAAACATATTCAATTTTTTTTTGGCATTTGGTGTTTAGTGTTTGGTGTTTGGTGTTTCAATAAAAAACTCCCGCAGGACGAACTGCGGGAGCCTTAATTTTCAACAGCGGCGCAGCCGCCTTACATAAAATTTGCAAAACAAATTTTATTCGTCGTTCAACTTATCCTGGAGGTTTTCCCGCAGGATTTCACCAAAAGAGGACGTTGCCGGCCCCATATTATTGACATACTCGGTCAGCAGTTCCTGTTCATCCTCTATTTCCATACGTTTGATGGAGAGTCCGATTCTTCTTTCGTCGCTGTTTATATTCATTACCCGAGCGGTGATCACATCGCTTACGTTGAACATTCCAACCGGCGTTTTAATTTTTTCCTTGCTGATTTCCGAAACATGAACCAAGCCTTCAATGCCTTCTTCGAGTTCGATAAAGATGCCGAAATCAGTTATGTTGGTCACGGTTCCGGTAATCTCTTTCCCGACTTCGTAGCGGTCACCGACCGTTTCCCATGGATCGGCCTGCAGTTGTTTTATGCCCAGGGAAAACCGTTCATTCTCCTTGTCGATCTCGAGAACGATTGCCTGGATGACATCCCCCTTTTTGAAAAGTTCGGAAGGGTGTTTGATCCGCTTTGTCCAGGATATGTCCGATATGTGCACCAAACCGTCGATACCCTCATCGATGCCGATGAACAACCCGAAGTCTGTGATATTTTTAATTTTCCCTTCTATGGTGGTACCCACTGGATATTTTTCACTGATCACATCCCATGGATTCGGTACGACCTGCTTCATTCCCAGCGAAATCCGGCGATTTTCAGGTTTGATGTCAAGTACGATGGCATCGACCTCCTCCCCTGCTGAAACAAGCTTGGAAGGATGCCGCACCTTGCGCGTCCAGGACATTTCAGATACATGAATGAGTCCTTCGATACCCTCTTCAAGTTCTATGAAGGCACCGTAATCGGTGAGGCTGACCACCTTGCCGGTTACGCGGGCACCCACCGGATAATGATCAGTTGCCGTTAGCCAAGGATCTTCGGTAAGCTGTTTCATGCCCAGGGATACACGCTCTTTTTCGAGATCGAGGTTGAGAACCTTGACCTTGATTTCATCCCCCATGGTAAACATTTCCGAAGGGTGTTTCACCCTCCCCCAGCTGATATCGGTGATATGCAACAGTCCGTCCACACCGCCCAGATCGACAAATACACCATACTCTGTGATATTCTTTACGATCCCGTCCACGACACTGCCTTCCTGAATGGATGCCAGGGTGGCTGATCTTTTCTCTTCACGCTCCTGTTCGAGAATGACCCTTCGGGAGAGGACGATATTGCTTCTCTTGCGATTGTATTTCAATATTTTGAATTCAAAGGTTTTGCCGACCATGTCGTCAAGGTTGCGAATGGGCCTCAGATCCGCCTGAGATCCGGGCAGAAAGGCTTGAACGCCTATATCGACGGAAAACCCGCCCTTGACGCGGTTCATGATAACCCCTTCCACCGTTTCATCGGCTTCATGGGCTTTTTTGATGTCTTCCCACACTTTGACCTTGGCGGCTTTTTCCTTGGAAAGCATGACGACTTCGTTCTCGTCGTCCCACCATTCCACCATCACCTCAACCGCATCATCCACTTGAGCGTTTATAATTCCATTCTCATCCTTGAATTCATGAATGTTGATCTGACCTTCGGACTTGTAACCGATGTCAACAAGGACATGATCTTTATCCACGGATATGATTTTGCCGATGACGACTTCTCCTTCGGCAAATCTTTTAAAGCTTTCTTCGTAGATGTCCATCATGTCTTCCATGCTCTCAGCGGCATCCAATTTCTCTTCGGAAGCCTCCAGTTCCATGTCCACATCCTGCTGAGCATTTTGAGAGTTATCGGCAGTTTCTTCATTCATGACTTCTTTGGTAGAGTCATTTTCCACAAATTCTTCCATTAATAAAAATCCCCCCTTAGCCAATTTTTAACCATATTTTATAAACAGCTTAACCTTGTGATTCTAACAGGCCCAAACGAGTAATTCAAGCTATATTTTCATAAAATGAGTGTTTTGTTATTTTCCTGAAAATACCCATATGCAGTGTTGACCTGGAAAAAGGTAATTACCCGCCGGAAGCCGGCTTTAGCCAAAGACACCGGACAATTTCTGCCGGGCGTGCTTCAACATCGTTTCCACCACCTGGTCCACGGTCAGGTCAGTGGCGTCAACAACGATGGCGTCCTCGGCAACCCGCAGGGGCGCCACAGTCCGTGTGCTGTCATTTTTATCCCTGCGCCGTATGTCGGCTTCCACTTCACCGATGCTTTGCCGGTTCTGATCCTTAAATTCGTTAAAGCGCCGCATGGATCTCACTTCCACGGAAGCGTCCATGAAAAATTTGAGATCGGCGCCTGGAAAAACCACCGTGCCCATATCACGCCCTTCGAAAACAGCTTTCTTTTCGCTTCCCAATGCGTGCTGTACAGTGAGCAGGTATTGTCTCACCACAGGCCTTGCAGATACGGTCGATGCCGCCATGGTGACTTCCGGGGTTCTGATGCTATCGGAAATATCCTGACTATTGAGTATCAACCTTGTGATGCCGTCTCGTACAACAAACCCGATGGCAAGGTCTTTCAGCATTGTTTCCAAACCATTGTCATCGGCACAATCGATGTTTGCGTCCAGGGCGGCCAGGGCGATGCCCCGGTAGAGCGCCCCGGTATCCACATAGCGAAACCCGAGACGCTGGGCCAGAATTCTGCTGACCGTTGTTTTTCCGGCACCGGCCGGGCCGTCAATGGTGATAAGCATTCGGTAGGACCCTCCTGAGCGACTGTCACCTTATTTATATGTTTAAAACGTCTTCGAGCGCATCCACGAAACGTTTGTTTTCCTCGGGAAGGCCTACGGTGACCCTGATATAGTGTGGAAATCCATAAGACGTCATGGAACGGACGATCAGCCCCTTACGCAGCAATCTGTCATAGATCTCATCAGCGTTTTGTCCCACATCGACGAGCAGAAAATTTGCCTGGGTCGGAAAATGCTTTATGTTCATTTCATCCAGACGCCTGCCGATATAATCAAGACCTGCATGCACCAGGTTAAGGGTTTGTTCGAGAAAATCATGGTCGTCAAGGGCGGCGGTGGCAGCAGTCTGCGCCAGCGTATTGACGTTAAACGGCTGTCTTACGCGGTGCAGCAAAAGTGCCATGTCCTCCGGCATAATACCGTATCCCACCCGCAAACCGGCAAGCCCATAGGCTTTAGAAAAAGTCCTCAGAACCACGATCGGACGCTCCGCTTGAACATAGCCAATGCTTTCCACACAATCGGGATCCCGTACGAATTCGATATATGCTTCATCAACCACAACCACCACTTCTTCTGGAATGTTTTCAAGAAAACGCTCAAAATCTGTTTTCGTAATGCCGGTCCCCGTGGGATTGTTCGGGTTGGTCAAAAAAAGCATACGCGTCTTGCTGCTGATGCGGGCAGCCATTTCTTCCAGGTCTATAGCAAGGGATTTCAAGGGGACACACACAGGCTCTGCAGAAGCACTGCGCACCATGATGTCGTACATGAGAAAGGAAGGTTTGGGCATAACCGCCTGGTCACCGGGCAACAGTAATGCCCTCGTCAGCATGCCGATGATGTCGTCGGACCCGGCCCCGATCACGATTTTTTCAGGAGGCACACCAAGTTTTTCCGACAATTTGTGGACCAGATCATAAGCGCCGCCGTCCGGGTAGCGGTTGAGCCCATCGAAAACCGTCTGAAGCGCTTCCAAGGCAAGCGGTGAAGGGCCGATGGGATTTTCGTTGGATGCCAGTTTTATAGAGTTGACGACGCCCAACTCTCTTTCAAGTGCGGATATGGGCTTCCCGGGTACATATGGAGCGATGGATAGAACAGCATCCGGAATTTTCAATTTCATCTTAGCCACCCGGTTTATCTCTTTTTCGCCGCTTCGATACCGGCTTCGATGGCTTTCATGTTCAAGGGAATGAGTTTCGGTTTCTGGGAAAATTCTTCTTTTACCGACGCTTTCAGGGCATCCATACTGACAATGCCGCTCCGGGCGACAAATGCGGCCAGGGCGATGATATTGGCAGTTTTTACATTTCCCAGTTCCTTGGCTATCTCCACGACAGGAACATTCAGTTCGTCAACATCATCCCGGCCGCTACCCACTGGTATCAACGATCCGTTGATAAATAAGGTACCGCCCGCCTGCACGGCAGGTGAAAACTTCTCCAGGGAGGGCCGGTTCATGGCCACCAGGTGCCGGGGATTCTTGATGACCGGTGACCCAATGGGTTGATCGCTGATGACGACAGTGCAGTAAGCTGTTCCGCCGCGCATTTCAGGTCCGTAGGAAGGCACCCATGACACCTCGTATCCTTCTTCCATGGCCGCGTGGGCGAGAATTTTTCCAATCAGCATGATGCCCTGTCCGCCAAAACCGGCAAATTGCACTTCATTCTGCATTATTCATCCTCCGGTGTCTTATATTCTCCCAGCTTGTAATACGGCAGCATATTTTGTTCTGCCCACTTGATGGCTTCCACAGGTGTCAATCCCCAGTTGGTGGGGCACGTACTCACGATTTCCACCAGGCTGTAGCATTTGCCTTCGAGTTGGTATTGAAAGGCCTGCTTGATGGCTTTCTTGGCCTTCACGATATGCTTGGGTTTGAGGACGGCCTGCCGGACAATGTATCCGGGCGTCTGCAAGGCAGCCAGCAGTTCGGCAACCTTAATCGGCATGCCCACGTCATCGGTATTTCTGCCGAAGGGTGATGTAGTCGTCCGCTGCCCCGGCATGGTTGTCGGCGCCATTTGCCCACCGGTCATGCCGTAAACAGCATTGTTTACAAAAATGGTCGTGAACTTTTCACCGCGGTTGGCCGCGTGGATAATCTCCCCCATGCCGATACTGGCGAGATCGCCGTCCCCCTGGTAGGTAAAAACCATAAGGTCCGGCCGCACGCGTTTAATGCCGGTGGCCATGGCCGGTGCCCTGCCGTGGGCTGCTTCCTGAAAATCAAAGGTAAAATAATTATACGCCAGCACGGCACACCCCACAGGTGCAATGCCCACCGTACGCCCCCGGATACCGAGTTCGTCGATCACCTCTGCCACCAGCCGGTGGATCACACCGTGCGTACATCCGGGACAATAGTGCGTCACTTGTTGTGACATTGCTTCCGGCCTGGCAAATGTTTTCCCCATCTTTTATCTCCTTCGAAGATCTGTCTCCAACTATAATATTGTTTCAGTATAACATCGATTTTCTTTGACCGTGCTTCACAAAAGGGTATGAACAAAGTCCACGACTTCTTCAGGTGTGGGCACATCCCCCCCGCACTTGCCAAACCATTTGACCGGTTTTTTCCCCTGCACGGAGCGCTCGATATCTTCCACCATCTGTCCCATGCTCATTTCTATACTGGCGACGACGCTGCAGTGGGGCACATCCGCCGCCTCTCGAACCCGGTCTTCGGGAAACGGAAAAAGCGACTGGGGACGTACCATTCCCACTTCGACCCCCTGGGATTTCATGGTGTCGATGGCTGTACGACAGACACGGCTCATGGTGCCGTAGCTGACAATGAGCACTTTGTACGGTGCATCTGTGTTGTAGTCTTCGAAGCGCACTTCTTCCTGCTTCATTTTATCGTATTTTGCCTTCAATGTAAGGTTGTTGTTATTGAGGGCCTCCGGGTCCAGGAAAAGGGATTTTACCAGGTTCCGCTGATTGCTCTTGCGGGTGTCCATACCGCTGGTTGCCCATGCATCGTTGTTCAGGGGCTCCTTTTTCAATCCTTCCGGGAACTCAACCGGCTCCATCATCTGACCGATAAGCCCGTCCCCGAGAATCATCACGGGGTTGCGGTACTTCTCAGCCAAGGGAAAAGCGTCCATCATCATTTCCACGGCCTCCTGTACACTGGCCGGAGCCAGCACCAGCAGTCTGAAATCCCCGTGGCCCATGCTCTTGGTCGCCTGAAAGTAATCGGCCTGGGATGGAAGGATGCCTCCCAATCCCGGACCGCCCCGCATGATGTTGACAATTACGGCCGGGCACTGTGCGCCCGCCATGTAGCTGATGCCTTCACTCATCAGGCTGATGCCCGGGCTGGATGAAGTGGTAAACACCCTGGCGCCTGCTGCTGACGCTCCGAAGATCATATAAGAAACAGCTACTTCACTTTCGCCCTGAAGAAAAACACCGCCCACTTCGGGCATCCGCCGTACCAGATATTCCGCGACTTCGGACTGCGGTGTTATCGGATAAGCAAAATAGTTGAGGCATCCCGATCTTATCGCCGCTTCGGCGATCGCTTCGTTGCCTTTCATGAGTACTTTAGCCATCTTTTCCTCCAAAATTGAATCATATGAACCGGGCGGATAACCCTCCCGGCATTCCCATCACGCCGCTTCTTTTTCGCTGATCGTTATTGCGACGTCGGGACACATCCGGCAACAGGTTGCACAGTAAATACAGTCCTCGGGGCGCGCTTGAAATACCGGAAAATACCCTTTTGGACTGACCTTGCTGGCAATCTCAAGAACTTTCTTGGGGCATACGGTAACACACAGACCGCATCCCTTGCAGTACTCGATATCGATCGCATAATCATAAGCCATCGTAAAATCTCCTTACATGTTAATCAACGTGAAAACTCAGGTCAGTGATACCGCCGTTTTCCATGGCGGAACCAGTTGTCTCTTAATGCTCAGCACCGGGCACGAAAAATGCCTGATATCTATTTTTGTTTTCAATATTTCCGGCATGGTGATGAATTCCAATTTCAAACCGCACTCCCGGGCATATTCAAGGGCAAAATCATAGCCTTCGTATATGTCTTCGGCCGAGGTGTCGTCGATCAGATTGGCATTCCCTACTATCCCGGTCATCTTCATCTTTGCTGCGGTTTCAATTTCCGTTTTAATTTTCTTACACGCCGCGATGCTATCCGTAAATGGACGAAACGGATTCACCACCTGAAGCATGTTGACGTTGACATCCCTGAGACGGTCTGCGAGCGCCGCCAGCACGGTTGCCCCGACATTATCCCCACCTGCATCGAGAATGACCAGGGCTGCCTGTTCGCGTATGGCCCCGGCAACTTCCGGTACGAGGATGGGAAGATCTGCCGTCATATACTGTTCATGGGGCAGGATTACATCTATGCCCAGATCGCGCAACTGGTGTCTTGCTTCCCGAGACCTAAAATATGGATTGACCAGATCGAGGTCAGCCAGGCGCACATCCATTCCGTTTGTTTTTCTGTCGACTGCCAGGTTAACGGAAACCTCTGTTTTACCGCTACCATAGTTGCCGGTGACAACAACAATACCGTCCAGATCTATTTTCATATTCAACTATTAAGATAATTTATTAAGAGAAACCCGGTCCCGTTGACCCCGCAAGTACCGAAAACATGCAACGAACATGAGGCAATACCCGACCGGCAAACAACCTAGGTTTGTATTTTCTATTTCTTGGGGTGTCAAGCAATAAAATTGCCGCTTTTTATCACCAATCAGATATGATATTTCAATCCCGGATGTTCTAGGTTGGATGAATTTAACATTCTACAGGTGACAAATGAAACGCGTGATTACCGGTTTGGAAAACCTCATAAAATCGCCACCCACATGGCTGGCTGGTAAAAAGGCTGGACTTTTGTGCAACCCCGCCTCTGTGGACAGCCAATGGCAGCATGCCCGGCTGCTGATCAGCTCACGGTTACCCGGCATTGTCCATGCACTGTTTTCTCCCCAGCACGGCTTTTTCTCCGAAAAACAGGACAACATGGTGGAATCCGAAGACAGACTGGACCCGACGCTGCAAGTCCCTGTTTTCAGCCTGTACGGAAAAACCCGCATCCCTGAAAAGAGGATGATGGAAAACCTGGATGTGTTGATTATCGATCTGCAGGAAGTGGGGACCCGGGTGTATACATTTATGTACACCATGTCCTACTGCCTGGAAGCTGCCCGGCAACATCATGTGAAGGTACTGCTGCTGGATCGCCCTAATCCGTTGGGGGGAATAGCTGTGGAAGGAAACTGTCTTTCACCGGAAGTCTCGTCCTTTGTGGGCAGATATCCCATTCCCATGCGCCACGGCCTTACCATGGGTGAACTGGCGCTGATGTTCAACAAACACTTTGAAATAGGATGTGACCTGGAAATTGTTCCCATGACCGGCTGGCGGCGCAATATGTATTTTCGTGATACCGGGCTTCCCTGGGTAGCCCCTTCTCCCAATCTCCCGACACCAACGTCCGCTCTGGTGTATCCCGGACAGGTTATCTGGGAAGGTACCAATGTTTCCGAAGGCCGCGGCACCACCCAGCCCTTTGAACTGTTTGGCGCGCCCTTTATTGATCAACCCCAAATGACCGCTTTTTTAAGAGACTACCCTCTTTCTGGCATGGTGCTCAGAAGTACCGCTTTTGAGCCGACAGCCAATAAATGGCAGGGAAGCCTGTGCAAAGGATTTCAGGTCCATGTAAGCGATGCAACGACGTACGAACCCTATGTCACCTCGCTTTTATTGCTGCAGGCCGTGCTCTCCAGTCATGCTGACGCCTTTCAATGGAAATCGCCCCCCTATGAATATGAATATGAGAAACTGCCCATCGATCTCATCATCGGGGACAGTGATATCCGCCAACGGCTGGAACGTCTCGAGCCCCTGGATAGTATCATCACTTCCTGGAAAGACAAAACAGATGATTTTCAGCATTTAAGCCGTTCATATTATTTGTATAATTGATATTTTTGCTTTCATTTATCCCGGTTGACAAATATATTCAGATTCACCATTGGATAGGTAGGCATTCGGGACACTTTTTTTCAAACACCATTTAGGAGTCAATGGAAATGCATGAACAGCAGCATCACGGCTGGAAACGCATGTGCTTTAAGAACAATAAAGTTTGGGTGGCGGCAGACCAGCATGACCGTCCCCGAATCGAAAAAGGAAAGGTGCTCGTTAAATATCAACTCGACCAACCGCACGAGTATTGGGTTCATTCGGAAAGCATCAGGCCCCTGCCGGAAAAAGGAGGATGCAAGCCCGATTCATCCGCTAAAAAGCCCGCCTCAAAAAAGGCACCTCCCATGAAAGCCCACAGTGCTAAAAAAATCGATCCGCAGATGGACGACGAAAAGACCATTCATGTCTATACCGACGGAGCCTCATCAGGCAATCCCGGTCCGTCAGGCATCGGAATTTTTCTTCGATACGGTGTGCACGAGAAAGAGATTTCGCAATACATCGGCATCGCCACCAACAACATCGCCGAACTCGAAGCCATCCGTGTAGGGCTCTCTGAAATTAAAAATCCGGAACTGCCTGTCCGGTTCTATACTGACAGTAGCTATGCGCTAGGCCTGCTCACCCTGGGGTGGAAACCGAAAAAAAATCAGGACATCGTAAAATCGATTCAAAACCTAATGAAAAAGTTCAAGGATCTGAAATTTGTAAAGGTGCGGGGTCATGCCGGAAATGAAGGTAATGAAATGGCTGATAGGCTGGCAACAAGAGCCAACAAGGACCGATAATGCCAGCTATGGCAAAGCGTGCGTTATACTGGTTGTGCTAAATATGTTCCGATTCACCATTGGACAGGGAGGCGGATCACATATTTTTTCAAAACGCCATATTACAAAAAAAACGGCCTGCAGATCAACACTGATCCACAGGCCGCTTGTTTTCATCGATATTTTTAAATCAGGATTCTTCTGTTTTCAGCGTTTCGATCTCTTTTTTAAGGTCGTCGATCTCCTGCTGATATTTTCCAGAGTCATCGGGCGCAGCCTCGGCCTCAAAAGAGGAATCATCTTTCTTCCATGTGTCTTTAAGCTCGTCAAATCCGAGGTAGAGGGCTAAGCCGCCACCGAGGAGCAACATAATAGGCAGGGCGCCTGCCAAAAGCTGCAAAAACGCGCCAAACCATACCGAAAGGCCAATCAGGCCCAAGACAGCTGCTATCGCTCCACCAATCAATGTTTTCATAAAGTCCGCCTCCTTCACATAACGATGTTATTTCAATAAGTTATAATGGCTATTTTTGTTAAGTAACAATCTTTTGTGGATATCATACCCATTTTCTTAACGCAAGCCTAAATTTAAAATATTGCAAACAAACAACCCTTCTGTTAGCTTTAGTGGTTAATTTTCAAGGTTACCCACAACGTGCTGACAGGATCGTTATGAAACCCTTAAAACAAGGCTTTGCCACCCGAATAGCAGCCCGGTTCAGATCATGGCGCGACAAGGCTCTGGGAGGCACCCACGAACATTTTTTCAACTATCTCCCTATAAAAAAGGGCAGAACCTCCATGTGGCTGCTCAGACTCTTTTTTTCCGGCATCAAAGACAATGATGACCAATTGGCTGTGATTCGCAATATTCCGGATAATGCCACCATCGTTTACCTGAATAAATTCAAAAGCAAGTTTGACTTTCTGTTCTTTCATACCCGATATCCAGGCCATCGCCTTCCAGCGCCTGAAATAGGGCTGGGCTACCGGTTCTTTATTCTTCAACCCATTACCAGAACCCTGCGGATTTTTTTATCGGCTGCGGATTCTTTTAGGCTCCACTTCAAGCAACCAGACCCTTACCACGATGGCTATTTTTCACAGGTACTTCTGAACGGAAAATGCGCCTTCATGTCACTGGTCGAAAAAAAGGGCTTTTACCGCCGTTTTGTCAAAGCTCAGATCGACCCCATCAGTTTTCTAATCAAACACCAGAAGTCCACAGAAAAACCTGTATATATCGTTCCCCAACTCATGTCCTTTGGCAAGCAACCCAAACGTTCGGTCCCGACTGTCACGGATATCCTGTTCGGTTCCCAGGCCAGACCGGGGCTTATCCGTCGCCTGGTGATCCTTTTCAAAACTCCTGAGAAAATGTTTTATGAAGTATCAACACCTGTCAACCTGCGGCTGTTTCTGAATTCACCCGAAAATCGCGACCTCTCTGAAGAACGACAGGCCCTGATGCTGAGGCGCGACCTGCTGCTTCAGATCAACCGCCATCGGCAGAGCATCACAGGCCCCATGCGCAAATCAATTGAGGAAGTCAAAGAGAGCATACTGACCAACCAACGGCTGAAAAGCTATATGGACCAGCATTCCGAGAAACGAAACATCCCCCTTTGGAAAATCAGAAAAAAAGCCGATGCCTATCTGGATGAGATTGCCGCAAAGCAAAATGCCGGACTAGTGCGTTTTGCCGAAGTGACAGTGGGCTGGATCCTCAATACCATGTTCCAGGGTGTCAGCTACAATGAAGACGGTTTAAATCGTGTCAAAACCGCGGCCCAAAAAGGCCCGATAGTGTTTGTCCCGTGCCATAAAAGCCATGTGGACTACCTGATGCTGCCCTACCTCA
>JAOZRT010000489.1 GCA_029940035.1 Desulfobacterales bacterium | reverse complement strand
ATGTCGAGTAAATAATTGGATGTTTCTTGTTTAATTGATTTATGTATTTTTTTGCTAAAATATGATTCTCTTCTTCTTCGGTTTCATTAAGCAAAATTGAGAGTCGTAATTTATTTTCAAAAGTTTGTTGTGTAATGGATTTACTATTGTTTTCTTTTCCTTTATTCTGGATTTTTGGAGTAGTGGTGTGTAAAAATATTGGGTCTTGAGGTACTTGTTTTAATCGTTTTCCAAGGTTTAATGGTCTGAAAAGATAAGACCCGTTACGCTATTGCCACCATTAACCCATTACTCCAATACTCCATTTGTTCTATGTAATATCTGAATTTTGATGAATTTTCCTCTTGATCTGCACCGATCTCTTGCGGAGTATTCCTCCAGCGGACTCCGCAAGAGTTCAGGACATCTCTTCGGTAAAAAACGCTCAAGTCAGGCTTAGGAAACCGGTGCAAATGCCAGTTTCGGCGCAGGCGTTTTGAACATTTTCATGAATTTTGCAAAGGCAATGGTCCCCCCCTCTTCATAGTCAAAACGCGCCATAGTAGTCACCGGATTCCGCAGGCCTCCCAGCATTTCCTTCCAAATCCGTGAATCGACCTTTACGAGGATATCTGGGTTGTCCAACATGCGTGGCTGGATCTCCGCCACGCCGCGCCGTACATGGATAGTGAAATCCTTTCCAAGATCAATAAAGTGGATGCCTACCTTCTGATCCAGGTTCGCACTCTGGACCGGGTCCAGGCCTACGGCCATGAGCTCAAAGAACCCTTCAATCGGGTATGTGTGTATCATTTCAGGCGTGGATTTAATCGCATCTGCGTTGGCCACAAAACCGTCCCTGATTTCCAAGGCCTCGGTCAGGTAGTAATGACGGGCATTGGCATTTTCCTCCCGTTCTCCGAGTTTGATGAGAGCCTCGATGCGCAGATTCCTGGCACCCTTGTTTTGGGGCTCCAGAGCGAGGACGTATCCTGTCAACTGGAGGGCAGCCTGGAATTCTTGCTTGTCATACCGGGCTTGTGCTTGTTTCAGGAGTTTATCCTTGCTACCGGCTAAATCGACCATGAGCTGGGCATTTTCCTTTTTGGAGAGCGGCTGTAACGTGGCGGCGTCACCGTTAAACCAACCCAGATTGCCGTCAAACAGGGATCTGAGAGACCAGGAAACCTTGCCGTAATACTCCTGCAGATAGGGTGACGCCGCCAGGTTAGGTGGCAGATGGACATGTTCCACCATTTCGGCCGGGGTCATGCCCAGATTGATGCAGCGGATACCCTGGTCATGTACATATTGAATAGCGTCCCGGTAATCCGTGGCAATGGCGTAGATATTGTCCGTGCCTAAAATAGGCTGGCCATGGCCGGGGACCAGGAATTCGGGACTGAGTTCGCGGATGATATCCACGCTTTGGTACCAGCTTTTGATGCTCCGGTACGGAGTTCCACGGATCGTATACAAATTGGGAAAGGAGCGGTACAGGTTGTCGCCGCTGAGTAAAATTCGGGGGCCTGCCATCCACACATAAATAGTGTCGTTGGTCTCCCCGGGCGCATGGATCAGCTCCAATTTTACCCCGGCGATCTCCACGTCCATTTTATCCCGGAAGGTTTGGGTCGGCTTGATGTACCCCAATTCCTTTCCCGGGCCAATGCCCAAAAACGGACCGATGCCATCGTTTTCCAATCCTTCCTGGTCCAGGAAATTGCCGAACATCCGCATACTTCGGTTGCCGATGATGGGCCTCATTTTGTTGACAAGCCGGTTTACGTAGTAATCAAGGGTTTCGTGTGCATAGACTTCCGGCTTGCCGCCTTCGGCAAAAGCAAATGCGCCGAATATATGGTCCGTATGATTGTGCGTGTAAATGATGGCTTTGACGGGCTTATTGGAAATCTTTCGGAACTCTCGAAGGACATTCCGGGCTTCCTGCAGACTTTCCATTGTGTCAACAATGATCAAGCCATCATCCCCCTCGATCATAATGGAATTGGCCAGGCCAAACCCGACTGCCGAATAAACATTGTCGGCAACCTTGTAAATCTTGCGTTCAAAATGCTTGGTGTGTTCCTTCAGACTTCCTGCCGTCTGCACATTGGCAATGGTTTTTTTGTCCATGTTCGGTTGGCTGCGGAGTTTCATAAATAACCCCACACTCGCCACGCACACGAGGAGCAGAACGATAAACAAAAATATTATTTTTTTCATTAACGAGATCTACCTCCTTTTATAGCGGTTATGATTTGTGTAAACCTTTGCAATAATTGTGATCCCAACTGTTTTTTTTATTTTCAAGCTCTATCAAATGCAGGATCAAGGTAATAATAGAAAAATATGATTCTTGATTTTGTCAAGGCTACATTTCGGAAAAGTTTTTGTCAATAAATTTTAACGTTCGTTAAATAATTATTGACTATGCTGGGATAACTTCTGTAAGATGAACCAAAATATAACTGGAATGAAATGAACCGATAATTAACTCAGCCGTCGAGGAATTTTTACCGTCATTCCCGCGCAGGCGGGCATCCAGGGCTTTCAGCCGATCGCTTTCTGGATAGCGCGAAAGCTTCACTGCGTGTCCCGTCTTTGTGGTTTATTCATGGAGGAAGATCAATGAAGACAAACGACTTGTTTGAAACGCTGGCCAGGGAGATTACTAAGGAAGAAACTCTCGATATCCTGAAGGCCGCCGATGACGAGGGCCTGGTACACATCATCGACAACATGGAAGGCCATATGTCGACCATCTGCAACTGCTGCGGCGGCGGCTGCGCGTTTCTGAGGCCCATCAATGAAACTGGGGACTGGACATGCTGTCCTATTCCAACTACATCGCCAGTGTGGATGAA
>JAOZRT010000488.1 GCA_029940035.1 Desulfobacterales bacterium | reverse complement strand
AGGAGGAAATAACAATGCAACAGACAGAAACACAAAATACGTCACCTCACGTGTGCCCGCACACGATTTCATTTTTTCTGGACAACTGGCTCAGAAAGCTTGTTCAGCATCCTAAACGGATTGTCGGAAGCTATATTAAAGAAGGAGACACGGTGATTGACATAGGTTGCGGGCCTGGATTTTTTTCCATTGAAATGGCCAAGCTGGTCGGGCCGCAAGGCACGGTCATCGCCGTTGACCTCCAAGAGAAAATGATAGGCCATGTAAAAAGAAAAGCTGCAAAACATGGCATGACAGGCCGCCTGGAATTTCACCAATGTGATGCAGACCGTATCGGTTTGAATTGTAAAGCGGATTTTATCCTGGCTTATTACATGATCCATGAAACGCCCAGCCCGTTACGTTTTCTGGAAGAGGCCCGGGACATGCTCAAGGAGGGAGGGCAATTGCTGGTGGTGGAACCAAAAATGCACGTCAGCAAAGCGATGTTTGACCAAATGCTGGACGATGCTGCAACAATCGGTTTAAAGACAATGGATCTTCCCAAGAAGAAAGGCGGCAGGAGCGTCCTTTTCAGCCGTTAACACATGAACCAAAATAAAGAACGCAATCCACAAGTTTACTGTCGTCTGATTTTACCCTGCCGGTCCCAACTTGTTGCCCTTGTCGTCATAACAATACCATCCGACACCGGTTTTCCGGCCCAGGTGTCCCAGCTTGACTTTACGCTGCAAAAGCATGGGCGGGTAGAATTTCGGGTCGCGGGTTTCCTCGTAAACAGCAAGCATGGCGTTGTATCCTACATCCAGCCCCGCCATGTCGGCGGTTTCAAACGGTCCCATGGGGCGGCCGAACCCGAGCCGCATGCCTTTATCGATATCGTCGACAGTTGAAACACCTGCTTCGACCAGCTTTATAGCTTCAATGGTTGCTGGAAAATTCAACCGGTTCAGGACGATGCCGGCCACATCACGGTTGACCCGGATGGTTTCTTTGCCCAATGATTTGCACAGGTTTTCGGCTGCATCGACTGCTGCTTGACTGGTTGCATAACCTTTGACCACTTCCACTGCTTTCATCAGAGGCACCGGGCTGAAAAAATGGGTTCCTACAAACCGATCCACGCGTAGAGTCGCGGTGGCGATTTCAGTTACCGGAATGGCGGAAGAGTTGGTGCCGAAGATGGTGTGATCCGGGCAGATAGTGTCCAACTCGGCAAACAGACTTTGTTTGGCTCCCAGGTTTTCGATGATCGCTTCGAAAACAAAATCAGCATCCCCGGCCTTCTGCAGGTCTGTGGTGGGACGGATTCTCTGCATGATTTCATCGGCCGTTCCTTTAACCCGGCCTTTTTCTACCATCTTGCCGACGGACCAGCTGATAGCGGCCAGCCCCTTGTCCAGGATACTTTTATCAAGATCCCTGAGGACGACAACATATCCGGACTGGGCACACACCTGAGCGATTCCGCCACCCATCAGACCGGCACCGGCCACAAATATTTTTTTTATTTCCATTGACAGTTTCTCCTTATCTATTTCGCGTGTCGTATACCCTGTTTGGGCGTATTGACAGGGAATGAAAAGTGACTCCCTGTTCTCTATAAAAAGATAGCAGAAAAACATTGTCAAGCCAATGTGTAATAGTATAATAGTTGGATTTAATTAAATTATTATGCATCTATTCGTTCGGATTATCCATGTAGGAGGCCAGGGTGGGGCATTTCAAGATCAATCAAAAAGACATTTTATACATTCTGAAGGAGCAACTCGAGTACGGAAGCCTGTGCGCATTGGAGCGCTATCAGGATTTAAATGAAAAGGCTCTGGATATGCTGGTCGCAGAGGCGCTCAACTTCGCAAAAGGCGTGTTGGATCCTCTGCAGGAGACTGGTGAAGAATGGGGGGTAAAGCTGGAGCACGGCGAGGTTGTCTGTCCGCCGGAGTTCCGCGCCGCATTCCGGCAATACGGGCAGGATGGCTGGATTGCAGCCGCCAGGAATACCACCTACGGCGGTCAGGGCTTCCCGCATATGATGCGCATCGTGGTCAATGATCTCATGTACGGTGCCTGCCAGTCATTCAACATGGCGCCTAGCCTCACCCATGGCGCGGCGCATTTGATCGAGAGTTTTGCAACGGATTCACTCAAGAAAACATACGTACCCAGGATGTTTGACGGAACCTGGGCCGGGACCATGTGTCTGACCGAACCGGATGCCGGATCGAACCTGGCTGCCCTTCAGACCACGGCATACCCTGAAGGGGATCACTATCGCATAAGAGGGTCGAAAATATTCATTTCATGGGGCGATCATGATCTGACCGAAAATATCATTCATCTGCTCCTGGCCAGGATCGAGGGCGCACCACCCGGCGTCAAGGGTATATCCCTGTTCATCGTTCCCAAAGTGCGTGTTGGGGCCGACGGAGCATTGGGGGGACCCAACGATGTTATCTGCACCGCAGTTGAGGACAAGCTGGGGCTGCACGCATCTCCGACGTGCGCCCTGTCGTTCGGCGCCAAAGACGGTTGCTTTGGTTACCTGTGTGGGCATGCCAACCAGGGGCTGGCCCACATGTTCCAGATGATGAATGCCGCCCGGATCAACACCGGTGTCAGCGGGATGACCCTGGGCAGCACAGCCTACCAAAATGCATTGGCCTATGTAAAAGACCGCAAACAGGGCCGCGACATCGCCGGGCGGAAGCAGGGGGCTGTCCCCATCATTGACCACCCGGATGTGAGGAGAATGCTGCTCTGGATGAAAGCCGCGGTGGATGGCATGCGGTCTATGATCTACACCGGGGCCTTCTGGCAGGATTGTTCGCTGGAGCTTCCGGAAGGGG
>JAOZRT010000150.1:8600-10813 GCA_029940035.1 Desulfobacterales bacterium | reverse complement strand
GATTGCGACATGTGGTTGAGTGACCGATCAGTGAAAACCACCGAGTATTCAAGAAGTCCATCGGGATCGATATCGGGAAGTAAGCCTGGCATATGCGCCTCCTTGGTTTTTATTTCAGATATAATTATACGAGTTTATTGGTTTTTCATCATTCTTTGTGTGTGCCAACCTAGTCGCAGGCTATATGTACTCTGGTTCCCTGTGTCAACCAGCAAATTTTAAAAAAAAAATCCTTTCTATTTAAATTTCTAGGTTGTTTAGGAGCTGCAACTGTGGCACTGAAATTGTTCTATTCATTGGATCTTAGGATATCAAACGGAAACGCTCAGTTTTGGTGAAAATTTATATAGGAGTAAATATGAAAATCGGATTTATTGGATTGGGAAACCTGGGGCACCCCCTGGCGATGAGCCTGGTCAAAGCAGGACACGATGTAACCGTCAGCGACCTGCGCCCTGAATGCAGCGCGGCGTTTGTCGAGGCCGGCGCCCAGTGCTCGGATAATATCGCCGAGGTATGCCGTGGCGCCGAGGTGGTCATCACGGCCCTGCCCTCCCCTGAAGCCAGCCGAGCCGTGGTGGAAAAAGAGGGCGGTGTATTTGACCATCTCCAAAAGGGAAGCTGCTGGGTCGAAATGAGCACCACCGACTTCGAAGACATTCAGCGCCTGGCCGGCATTGCCCGGGAAAAAGGGTTCAAGGTGCTGGAGTGCCCGGTAACCGGCGGCGTGCACCTGGCCCACACCGGCGAAATCACCGTGCTTGTTGGTGGAGAATTGAACGTATTCGAACAGTACCGGCCGATTCTGGAAATCATGGGCAAAGAAGTGATTCACCTGGGCGACATCGGCAATGCCTCAGTGGTCAAGGTTGTCACCAACATGCTGGCCTTCATTCACCTTGTGGCCGCCGGGGAGGGTATGATGCTGGCAGCGAAACAGGGGGTGGACCTGGGGGCTGCCTATCGCGCGATCCGGGCCAGCTCGGGCAACAGCTTCGTCCATGAGACGGAAAGCCAGCTGATCCTCAACGGTTCCTACAACATCAACTTCACCATGGACCTGGCCTGCAAGGATCTAGGCTTCGCAGACCAGATAGCCGACAAACTAGGCGTGCCCCTGGAGTTGGGCAGCGTGACTCGCCAGATTTTCAAAAGGGCCCGCAGCCTGTACGGCGGAGATGCCTGGTCCCCGAAAGTGGTCAAAATGCTGGAGGACGCCTGCCAGCAACCCCTGCGCGCACCTGGCTTTCCTGAAACGCTGGTGGCCGAATAAGGTCATGAGAAGCTGATCTCAAAATTAAGATTTTAGTTCAAGATCAAGGCGGATTCGAGTTTCAACCCACAGGCATACTGTTTTCGTATTTCGAGGAGTTGAAACTCGAACCAACGCAGAGATTGGGATAAAAGGTTGTTTTGAGACAGCTTCTAAGTGATTCCCAGGAAACGCAGTATAACCGCTATGGGATAAAACAGGAAGCGATCCAGGACATTGAAATACATCAAGGCAATCACGATTAGAAAACCATACGGTTCGATGCGGCTGAAGGCAGCCGCCTGGGCCGGCGGCAGCAGGCCCACTAGCACACGGCCGCCGTCCAGGGGCGGTATGGGAATGAGATTGAACACGGCCAAAAAAACATTGAGCTGGATGGCGACAATCAGGAAAATCAACAATGGCTCAATGGTAATGCCGGCGTAGAGTACACCTTTGAATGCAACCGCCAGCACACCGGCAAGCAGGAAATTAATCAGCGGGCCGCCCAGGGCCGACCACATCATCCCCTTGCGCGGGTTGCGAAAGTTATAGGGGTTGATGGGAACCGGTTTGGCCCACCCGAAAACCACCGGGGAATGCATGAGAATGAGCATGGCCGGTACTATGAGCGTTCCAAAGGGATCGATGTGATCCTTGGGATTGAGCGTCAGCCTTCCTAAGGATTCCGCTGTTCTGTCACCCAGCCTGCGGGCAACCCAACCATGGGCAAATTCATGGAAGGTCAGCGCCATAAACAGCGCGACAACCTGGATGGCAATGATTCCAAAGTTCATAGGCATACCGCTCTTTTGTTATTAATGATCATGAGTATGCTGCACAATAGCATCTTCCCGGCCAAAGAAAAATAGCAAACCTGGCGGTTGCCGCAAATCCGCATTGATAGATTCGTTTGAAAAGGACATGCAGAATATCCAATGGCTATAGAGACTTTATCAGT
>JAOZRT010000150.1:0-8500 GCA_029940035.1 Desulfobacterales bacterium | reverse complement strand
GGGGGTTGGCATCCAGGAAAAGCCATGAGCTTACCGTAGTCCTATTCTCCCAAAGGAAAGACTGGTCGCTCAACAATGGTTCGGGGTTGCGGTTGCCATGGTAGCATTGATATGCATTACATAGACAGCGTAAGGGCGGGTAGGGTCCTATAGCAGCTTAGGGTGTAACACTGCCTTTGAGACCGATCTCTTCGGCCACTTCGCGCATACCCATGATCGTGTCTTGGATCAGGTCGGCCACCTGAACACCGAGCATATCCGCCCCCCTTTGAATGATGGACCGGTCCACCCCCGCGGCAAAACGCTTGTCTTTCCACTTCTTCTTCACCGACTTGGGTTTCATGTCCAGGACGCTTTTGGAAGGCCTTACCAACGCAGTGGTTGCCACCAACCCGGTCAGCTCGTCAATGGCAAAGAGCACCTTCTCCATTTCGCTCTGCGGTTCCACATCCGTACAGATCCCGTATCCATGGCTGATCACGGCCCGGATATACTCTTCCGGCCAGTCGTGCTCTCTTAAAATGGCTTCGGTTTTTTTGCAATGCTCGTCTGGAAACTGTTCATAATCAAGATCGTGGATCAATCCGACAACCCCCCACTTTTCCTCATCTGCATTTTTTTGCCTGGCGCAGTACCGCATCACCCCTTCCACGGCCAAAGCATGCTTGATGAGGCTTTCCGTCTGGTTGTATTTTTTCAACAGTTCTAAGGCTTCCGCGCGTGTCGGTATTTTTAACATGATTTATTTCTCCCTCCAAATTTTTTTTCAATTACCACTCTTAAGAAGGGTGGCATGATGACGGCCCTGCAAGGGCCTGTTTTATTCACCGCCCACTGCGCTCAAAACGCAAAGGACGCCAAGAAAACTTTCTTTTGTCGAACCTGCGAGTATATATATCAACCATCATTTTTCAACATCCAAAAAGATAAAATTCTTTGCGTCCTTTGCGTCTTTGCGGTTCAAGATTTGGTCCCCAACTGACACCTTTCCGGCCTACCGTGAATTTAAAAGGTATAGCCCACCGAGAAATGAAACCTCCCCTTGCTTTCTTCCGGCTGCGGATCCAGTTTGTGGCCGTATAATACACCGATAGCCCCTATGGGCGTCACATACCTCAAGCCGACACCCACGGAATCACGTACGTTATCCGTAACCTCGAGGCCCGATGTTTCGTTCAGATAACCAACGTCATAAAACAGGGAAAATTCAAAATTCCTGCCCAGATCAACCCTTGCTTCCGCACTGCCCACGGCAGCCATTTCCCCACCCACGGGATTGTTTTCACTGTCGTACAGGAGAAGGTTTTCATCAAACCCACGCACGCTGGCGGTACCCCCCAGAAAGAAGAGCTGGTCCTGGGGCACCACGCCGGCCGCACCATAGGGGTCAATATCCCCGAAGCTGCCCCTGCCGGCAAAAGTCAACCGTTTGAAAGGCGTCGTGAACCCTCTGATTTCAAAACGGTACTTATAGAAATCATCAAACGAGTTTTCAATCCCCTTGGACAGATCCACCGCAAGGAAGGAAAATATGCCTTTGCGCGGTCGGACGAAGCTGTCTCTGCTGTCATAGCCGATGGAAGGCGAGGTAGTGAATACACTTCTGGGAATCTCCAAATCATCCTCTGCCGCTGGATCATCATCAAGATTGTACCCCTGGCGGCGTTCATATCGAAAGCCTATATTCCCGATAATTCTTTTGGTCAATTTACGAGAAAAATAGATGTCCGTTCCATATGTACTGGTTGCAAACGTCTGATTGAAGGGTTCGTCCCACTCAAAAAAAATACCCAGGTCCGAGGAGATGCGCGTACCCAGAAACCGGGGTTCGTACAGTCTTGTTTCAGCCCAGTAGCCCGTCTGGCTGACCTCCCCGCCTATCCAGGCATCTTTGTTCAAACCCCAGAAATTGTGGTCCCCCAGCTTGCTGCCAGCATAAAACCCTGTTGACGATTCATAGCCGCCTTTGGCCTCAAAAAAGTAAGGTGGTTTCTCATCGATTTCCGCAAATAAATGTATTTTTTCCTTCTGGTCCTTGAGCCCCACCGGTTTGAATTGAACCGACCTGAAAATATTCATGGCCCTGATGTTTTGCTCACCCTTGTACATTTTTTTCAAAGAATACCGATCACCCGGCTGCATCTCGATCTCTCGATCAAGAATCCTCTCGTTCGTACGAAAATTGCCATGATAATGCGTGTTACCCATTTTGATAAGCGGTCCCTCATCCACCTTGAACACGACACGGACATGCGACCGTTCCTCACTGAAGAAGGTATGGCTCTCCACATTCACGTATGGGTGCCCTTGTTCAGATATAATTTGCGCAATGCGCCGCTCGTCGTTCTTGAGTACGTACAACCTGAATGACTTTCCCGGTTTCATTTTGAGCTTCTTCCGGATGCTTTCAGGCGAAACCGCAGCAAGACCATCGAACTCAACGGCGGAAACAGTTGTCCGCATACCTTCTTCGATATTGAGATCGATTTCCATGTGAAGGCGATATTTCTCAATGGGTATCATTGCTTTATCCACAGATATCTCTGGATTCAGGTAGCCTTTTTTGTGATACATGTTCTTGATCACTAAAAGATCCTCTTGCAGGATCTCTTCCACATAAGCGCCATCGTGCAGGAATCCAGGGCGGCGCGTAAGTATCTGCCGTTTCAATTTTCTTTCCGAATAAGCCGTGTTGCCGGCGATATCCAGCCGGTTCACAATAAGGTGTGGCCCTTCATCGATAATAAGCCGTATATTCCGCTGCAGGATACCCTTTTCATAAGAATCCTGCTTTTGAACCTTGATTCGGGATTGGGGAAACCCGCCCTTGCGATAAAGCACCTTGATATTTTTTATGCTTTTTCTCAAACCAAGGCCGCCCCTGTTGCCAATTTCCTTCAGGACCAGCTGTTTTCGCAAAGCTCTATCCCCATAAAAATTGTTTCCTTCGAAAGTGATGTTGTAGCGAGCACCCTCATCCACGGCGAACATTACATCCACCGTGCCTGTTTCAGGGTCCTTTTCTAGGGTATGCGTGATGTGGACATCGAAATACTGCCTCTTTCGGTAATATTTTACGACATTGTCAATGTCTTTTTTGAACACGGCTTGCTTGAAACGGCCCGCTGCCTTCCCGAATATGGCCTTGCGATATGATTTCAGCCGCCATCTCAGGACATCACCATCAAAGCTGCGATTGCCCTGAAAAATAACCTGACCCAGGGAATAGTAGGACCCTTTGTCAATGTTGACGAACAGAATGTAGTGCTCGTCATCAGGATCCTCCCATGCGCCGATAACGACATCCGGAGCGATGTACCCCTGTTTCCGAAACAACGCTCCCACAAATTCGGATTGGGCATCCACTACGGTCTTTACATAGGCGTCTCCCGGGTAGACCGTCATGGTATTGAGGACTTTATTTTCAAACAGCGGATACTTCCCCTTAATTATTATTTCCTTGATAAGTTTGAAGGGCGTCACTGAGTAGGTCAGGGTGATCCCGTGTTCATCCTGTTTGGAATCTGCATGGATGCTCCTGAAATTGCCACACGCTTTCAATGCTGTAAGTGATTCTTCAACCCTGGTAGCGGAAAAGGGCTCCCCTTCTGCGATGTACAGGGAAATGACGTCCTGTGCGATCTGAATCCAATCCGATACATGGTCAGCACAATCCAGGGCCTCGATATGTATTTTGACAATGATTGCGGGTTCCCGGTCGGAACCATCGATTGTATCGGCAATGGCCTGCGTTACTGAAACAGGCCCCACAATGAGTGCCAACAAAAAACAACACCCCACCAGGGACTTGATACGCCCTCTTAATGCCGATACCGCCTTATGATAAACATTAATGACTTTCATTATAACTTCAATATCGCATCGCTTATACCGGTTGTTGGAAGAGGGCCTTATCTAAACAATCGAAAGCCGATCCTGAATATGAATTCTCCCCCATACACGCCTTTAGTGTCTTGAAAACCGCTCACAATAATATGTTCCATTAATTTATACTCTGTCGTGGCTCGCTGGACATACCCGCCTTCCTTCGATTCCACGGAATACTTGACGGTTATTCTTTCTGACAAGTCCTTCCCCACCGTCACCTTGATCCTATCCGTGGAATCCTTATCCTCGGCGCTCTCAGCCTCTACTTCGAGAACATCGATACCGGTGCTTTTTTTTATGTCCTCTCCAAAAGATGCTGCCAACAGTTGGGCCAGAAGGACCGTGGGCGATTGGTCAACCCCGCTGCCACCTTCGTTCATTTCATAGGTCGTTTTCTTGAAAACAAGCAAAGAAATTATATCGGCGTCTTCTTCCGGAGGGCTGGAGGAGAGTTCCACCACCAAGCGGTCCGGCGGTCCGTAGAGAGATATGGTGATGCGCCAATCACGAATATCCACATTCCCTTTAATATCGATTTCCGCCTCTGTTTTGTAGGGGTTGATAAAATTGACCGCTCCCTGCTGGACCTCAAACGACTTGTTCTGATAGGTGATAATGCCATCGGCCACTTTTGCGGAACCGGTGATCACCGGATTTTCCGGGGTACCCGTCAAAGCAATGTCCGGGTTGATTTCCAGGTCGGCAATATTGTTGTCCACAACAAAAGACTGGCGGTGCTTCAGACGAACGTCAAACCGCAAAGGCTTCAGAAACGGGTGGACCGTTTTAACTGTCTGCGGCGTTTCCTCCCGCTTCTTTTCCTGTACACTCTGCAGCAGGTTGAGCTTGAAATCCTTGTAGTAAAGCCCCTCGAGCAGCACAATTTCGCCCCCCACAAGCAAATCGTCCAGCGAACCATTCATTGACAGATCCGCGTAGAGCAGCATATCCATGGTATCCGGAATTTGAAACGGAAGCGCATTCGTAGTGGCCCGGGCATCAATCCACTTGGCGTGGAATCCATCCAGCTCTATTTTCATTTCTATATCAAATTTTCCCTCATCCAACATACCGCTGAAACGACCCTCGACATCCTCATTGGCAACAAACCTTATCTGGCCATTCACCTTGTGAAGCTCCTGCTGCAGTTCCGGGATTTTCATTCCGCCCTGCTCAACCCTGATGACGCCTTCCACCTCAGGACTGTTCAATGAACCTTTTATCGACGTCATGAGCAACACGGTGCCCTTCAATCCATGTAAATCCGGGGCGAACAGGTTGGCTGTTTTCATGGGGATTTCCCCTTCGGCCATCAGGTCAACCTCACCGGAGATGTCACCAGAGCCCTCAATCGCAAGGTGGCCCTGATCCAGCAGATCCATGTGAAATATCGGTATGATAAAATTCCCGTTGTTGAAAGTCCCCTGTAAATCCGTCGTCCCTGCAATACGGTCACCTTTGAACTCCAGATCAAGATTCTGAACGTCGATCGTCGCCCGGGTTCGTTCCAGATCGCCGGCATAGCCCTCAGCCCTAACACTGCCACTGATATGCCCGCCCAATTCCGGCCGGCCGGCAATGGCGCACCAGGGCTCCAACCGGGTATTGTTCATGGTGAGATCCATTGAAAAAGCCTTGCGCAGCAGGTCATATTCGGCAAACAGATCAAATGTTTGCTTTCCTTCCAGGAAGATGCGGTTGTCCTTGAGGCCAAACTGCACCTGCAGATCATCGATCTTCTCGTCTTTCACGCGGATGCCGCTCCACTTTGCTTGGCCAGCTATTTCCGGACGATGGAGCAGACCACTGCCTTGAATATCGAGATCCAGCTGCCCGCCAAATTTTTTCAGCTCCCGCACCCTGTCGATGCTGTCGATGGGGAATTCGTGCGCCTGCACCTGGAATTGAAAAGACCGGTCATAACCGACCCGCCCTTTCCCCTTTATCGCGCCGCCTCCTGACATCGCGACATCAAGGGTCTCGATTAATACCTGTCTGTCTCCGGCCTGCACGTTTACAGCGAGCATTTCTATCTGTTGAACACCCAGATCAAGATTATTTCCGTTTATAGTGAGGCTTCCCCGGGGGGCTTTCAGCCGTCCCGCAAGGTCAGTATCAATGCTCAGTTCCCCTGACAGTTCCTCGTTGAAATCCCCAAGGAAAAGATGGCCGTCTGCCAAGTCCAGTTTAAAGAGAGGATTTTCAACGGTCTGCCAGGTGTCTTGGCGCAGCAGCGTTATTTCACCCCTGGCTTTAAGATCGGTACGGTTGCTGGTCAAACGGAGACTGTCCAAAAACAGTGTGCCGTCCAGCAGTCGGGCTTTCCCTGCCAGGTCTCCCAATCGTATCTGTTCAACTTCAATTCCCTTGGCCAAAACATCGACGCTGGCCTTCAAAGATCGAACCTTTCCCGACAAAACGACTTCCCCCCCCAGGGAGCCCTGGATGTCGGGATCAGGGAAAGCATCGGCCAAGAAATTATTGTATTCTACATTTGAGAAATCGAGTCGGGCGCTTAAGGGCATTTCCGGGTGAAGTTCGAAAGGGGCCGCAAACAGTTGGATATCCCCTTCTGCTATTAAAGAACTGCCCCTGTTTTCAATGGACAAGGTGCCGACCGCCAAACGCCCGGCCTCATCCAACCCTGCTTCAAACATGACATTTCCAAAATCAATGTCGCGGACGCGTACCCCCTGACCGGTGGCTGATACGTTAAAATTAGGGTTTGTGGGCCGGCCTTGTACATGACCGTTGGCGGCAACAGCGCCCTTTATCTGCGACACCCCGAAAATCGACAAAAGCGAAGCCACCTCACGGGTCTCCAGGCTGAATTGCGCCTCCACATGCTCCGCATCTAAATCCAGACTGCCGTCAGCAGAAAAATACATATCTGCCGCAGCCACTTCCATGGAATCAAGCCAAAGGGTCCCTGTTTGCATCCTACAGGTCAATCTGGATTGAATTTCTAGGGGCTGTTCCATTCCCTTTGACCTGAAATCCTCAATTTCAATCATGGCATCGGCAGCGACTGCCAGCGTTTCAAGCGATAGGCCTTTGCCTTCGAAGATCAACTGGGTGTCCATTTTTCCGCTGATGTTCTCTCTATTCCATGGAATAGCTGCCAGTTCGAACGCGGCAGTCCTTAGTCTTCCGTTATAACTTGTTTGCGCCCAATCGCCAGGCAACGACAGGAACCCCTTTGGAAAGACGCTACGCAAATCTGTCTGCCCTGATATTTCAAGAAGGCCAAAGCCTGTATCTATTGACAGGTGGTCAAGGGTTGCCACCCTGTCTGTCAAGTCAAGACCTAAACCTGCACGATCCAGGTTGAGGCCCTCAATGCTGCCGCCCCCATAATCGGCTTTCAAATTTAAGCGGGGGTTGTCGGGTTTGCCCTTGACGCTTACAATAGCTTTCACACGTCCGCTATCAACTCGATCAAGCCCGAAAAAGGCTTCAGCCTCCCTGAGGGCAATATCCACATCGACTGTCAGGTCCAGCTCAGGATCGGAAAAGGCCTGGTATATGTCACCGTAAAGGAGTAGAGAAGCAAATTGGTTTTCAGTCTTTATAACCAGGGGTTCGATATGTCCTTCATTTATAGCCAACGCGAGATCGAAGTTTTTAAAATGAGAGGAATACCCGCTGTAAACCATGCTGGAATCGCCGACGCTGAGTTTTAACACACCAGACCTGTCCAGCAGATTTCCATTGGCGGTAATTTCAATGTCCTTCAGGTTCAGGTACCGGCTTCCTTGTGTTTCGGAATAACGCACATATCCATCAGAAAGTTTGAACCGCCGGAGAATAATATTGAATAAGGGGTCAATATTTGATGGGGCTGGCGCCTCCCCTTGAGCCTTCTCCCCGGCAAAGGCATCGACAATGTTAAGCCTCCCATATTCGCCCATACGAAGAAACACCCAGGGCTGCTCGATGTTTACAGAATCGATAACCAATGCTCTTCTAAAAATGGCCGTTGGAGATAAATCGACGGAAAGGCCGGCAATGCGGACAAGATCATCATCCTGCTGGTCCTTGACGGTGATATCTCTTAAGGACAACTGAGCCTTATGCAACGACAAATGATGATGCGCAACCGTCACCCTGCCGGGTATCATGGCGTTGAGTTCTTTTAGGAGCAGTGAACGGCAATGGGTAGAATTGACATACCACACCACTCCTGCAAGCAATGCCATGCAGCCCAGGCTCAATCCGGTTAAAATAATGACAACCGCTTTTAATCGATTGCTTATGTTCACACCCGTTCCCCAGGCAATATTTTATATACTGCAATTAGGTATGTTTACTAATAAAGTCGTCAGTTTTCACGCAGAGCTCAGATTATAATTGATTTGCATTCTATGCAACCTTGGATTTATATATAGCAATAGAAGTCTTGCCAACACCTAAATATTCGGTTAATTTATAAAAAAAGACAACAATATTCAACTAGCTTCTTGACAAAATAGCAATCAGTGAGTAGTAATGAATAAAAATGATTGGATTGTTTACTTGATTCGATGTTCCGATAATTCACTTTATTGCGGCATAACGAATCATCTCACCAAACGTTTAAAAGCACACAATTCGGGAAAAGGTGCAAAATATT
>JAOZRT010000149.1 GCA_029940035.1 Desulfobacterales bacterium | reverse complement strand
CGGAGAATACCTGCTCGGCACGGTCAATGAAATTGCCTTTTTTGCGCTGACCAATGACCCGGCCTATTGCCAGCTCTTTTTTCCAACCTATGGTGTGCTCGCCTGGTATTCAATGAACCAAAGGGTGTTTCAACGCCTGCCCGGTGCCGACGACATCCAATTCGTGCAAACCGACCCCTCCTGGAGCCAGGATGAAAAATATGTCGTGTTTGCGCGCGCCAGAACAAAAAACGAATATCACGACGACATCACCGACATTAAGACCCGTATCGAAGACGCCGGCATCCAGGCCCTCAACCGCCAATATCCGATCCAGTTCGACCTCTACAGGATAGCGTTCAATCAAGGGCGCGGCGGTGTTGCCCAGGCCCTTGAAGGGGCCAGCCACAACAAGATGAGCAATTATTTTGCACGGTATTCGCCGGACGGCAGATGGATCGTCTATACCCGCAGCCGATCCGGCATCATGCTCCAGCCGGACAGTGAACTCTACATCATCCCGGCCATTGGCGGCACCCCGCGCAGGTTGCGCTGCAACCGGGCGCAATTCAACTCCTGGCACAGCTTTTCTCCCAATGGAAAATGGATGCTGTTTTCCTCCAAGGTAAATTCGATGTATACTGAGATTTTTTTAACCCATATCGATGACAACGGGATGGACAGCCCCCCGGTCTGCCTGTCCCGTTTCAGTGAAGACCGCTATGCCGCGAATGTGCCCGAGTTTGTCAATCTGCCGGCCGATGCGATCAAAAGGATACACCTGGGCAACAGCCAATAGCCCCTGAAAAGGCCGATGGTAAAATACTATTCACCGCAAGACGCAGAGGTGTTTATCTTATTCAATCGGAAAAAAACTGATTGAATACAACCAACCATTCCTTCGGAATAAATATCATCATAGTAAAAAATGACTGAGATTTTATTCGGTTCAGATTTTATTTTGCCATGAAATGGCATGATGGTTTAAAAGAATCAGTATCTCCCGATTCTTTTGAAGAAATTAATCTCTGTGTCCTCTGCGGCTCGAGCGAAGCGGGCGGTGAGAGGTTATTGGATTTATAAAACCGACGACAGGAGCCCATCCATGCAAAAAAAGACCATCGTAATTATCCTGGTAATGGTAATGCTGGGCGGATGCAGCGCTCTCAAAACCATGGAATTCAACAAAAAATACGGCTCTCCCCAGGAGAGCGTACCACGGCTGATAGAGGCGCATGCCCCTGGTGAGGTGTCGTTTTACGATGATGTGCAGCCCGTCTTGGAGCGGCGCTGCAGTGTCTGCCACAGCTGCTACGATGCACCCTGCCAGCTGAAAACCACCAGCTTCGAAGGCATCGAGCGCGGCGGCACCAAGTCCCTGGTGTACAATGCGGCCCGGCTGACCGCGGACCACCCCACGCGACTGCACATCGATGCGGATTCAACTGCCGGGTGGCGGGAAATGGGATTTCACCCAATACTCAACGAACGCGATCAGGAACCCGTCGCCCACCTTGAAAACTCGGTCCTCAACCTGATACTGCAGCTCAAAAAGGACCACCCCCTGCCCCAGACCGATCTTTTGCCGGAAACCTTTGATATCCGGCTGGAACACGACTACATCTGCACCACTGCCGAAGACTTTGAAGATTACAAAAAAAAGTATCCACTCTGGGGCATGCCCTATGCCCTGCCCGGACTTGAGGACAAGGAAAGGGAAACCATCGTTAACTGGCTGCGCCAGGGAGCCCGCATCACCCCCTTGCCACCGCCTTCGGACCAGTCTGTTCACGTCATTCAAAAGTGGGAGCAATTTTTAAACGGCCGATCCCTGAAAGAGCAGCTCATGGCCCGCTACCTCTACGAGCACCTTTTCATCGGCCGCATCCATTTTGAATCCCTACCACCCAGGGAATTCTACCGGCTGGTCCGCTCCACAACACCCCCGGGCCAGCCCGTGGCCGAGATCGCCACTGTCAGGCCTTATGATGACCCCGGCGAGGTGCCTTTTTACTACCGTCTTCGCAAAATCCAGGCCACCATTGCGGTCAAGGATCACACGGTCTACCGCATGACCGCCAACAAAATGGCCCGCTATCGTGAGCTCTTCCTGGGCGATGACGTCGAGGTCACAGCCCTGCCTTCCTACGACCCTTCCATCACCGCCGACCCGTTCAAAACCTTTGCCGAGCTGCCGGCCCTGTCGCGCTACCTTTTCATGCTGGATGATGCCCGTTTTTTTGTGGAAGGCTTCATCAAAGGGCCCGTGTGCCGCGGGCAGGTGGCGCTGAACGTGGTCAACGACCATTTTTTCGTGGCCTTCTTCGATCCTGTCAAAGACAGCATCAGCAATGACACGCTTTTCTTGAACAGCGTCAGCGATCTTTTGCGTATCCCGTCTGAAAAAAAGAGCACCCTGCTTCTTTTGAGCACCTGGCATAAATATGCCAAGCTCCAGAAAGAATACCTGGAGGCCAAGGAAAAATACCTCATGGAGCTCAACCCGGACAACAAGGGCAACACGCTCGATTATGTGTGGAACGGCGACCACGTCAATGACAATGCCCTCTTGACTGTGTTCCGGCATTTTGACAGCGCCAGCGTGGTCACCGGGTTTGTGGGGAAAATGCCCAAAACCGGCTGGGTATTGGATTATCCCCTGCTCGAACGCATCCACTACCTGCTGGTGGCTGGTTTCAATGTCTACGGCAACGCCGGGCACCAGCTCGAAACGCGGCTGTACATGGATTTTCTGCGCATGGAGGGGGAAAATAACATGCTCAGCTTCCTGCCCATCGAAAATCGCCGGGAGATCTGGGACCACTGGTACCGCGACGCGCGCAAAGGGGCCGAGAACTACCTGGACGAACAATTCCGGGGGCTCCAGCGCACCACCGAGGTCGTTTACCACACCGACGACCCCAAGACGGAGTTCTTTGAAAAAGTAATAACCCATGTTGGGGCAGCCACAGAGGCGGTCGACATCATTAACCGGTGCCCGGATGACACTTGTGTAGATGCCGGCACCGGCCCGGATGAACAGCGGGCCGACCGGGCCATGCGGGAAATTACCGATATGCGCGGCCATCAGGTGCATGCCCTGCCCGATGTCATGTTCGTACACGTGGTCACGGGCAACGACACCGGGGATCTGGCCTACACCATCATCCGCAACAAGTCCTTAAGCAACAACTCCATGATGTTCAAGGAAGACCGGCGGCGCACACCCGAAGATGACACCCTCACCGTGGTCAAGGGATACGTGGGCAGCTACCCCAACGCCTTCAGCCGCATCCCCATCGATGAGATAGAGGCCCGCCTCGACACCTTTCTTAAAATCAACAACAAGCTCGACTATTACAATTATTCCAAAAAGCACGGCATTCAGAGAAACAGCCCCATTTTCTGGGAGGAATCCGACTGGCATTACCAGAACTTCTTAAAAAGGCAGCCAATTCGCGCCGGCCTGTTCGACATGTATCGATTTCATAGAATCGCCGAAAAAATCGATGCCAATTTTAAGTGGTGATTACCAATATGGGGTGAGGGGCAAAACCTCTGACCACGGTGAAACAAAAAAGATCGGGTTTCACTGGGCAGGCTGGATTTAAAATTATTCTGTTGCGGGTTACGAGTTTCAGGTTACAGGTCAGCATGACGTTTGGCCACTGACGACCGCTCACTTTCTCACGTTCTTACCTTCAGATTCTCGGTCAAGTCCTGATTAAAAGTTGTCACTTTTTTATAGATTTTTTTCAACCTGTCTTCCATATTTGTTGTTCCCAAAATGAACATCGAACATCCAACGTCCAACATCCAACGTCGAAAGTGGTTTATCAGCTTATTGTATTCAGTTTTCCTGGGCATTCAGCCAAGAGCAAAGGACCAAAGGTTCGATGTTCAGCGTTCGATGTTCGATGTTGGACGTTCATTCGGTCTGGCATCTGGACTCCGATCTCTGTGGTTCCGGTCTCTGGATTTCCGTCTTCTGTGGCTCTGAAGTTCGGTCCACCGACCACCGGCCACCGACCACCGTACTCATCTTCTTACCATCTGATGTTCTGTGGACCTGTCTTCCGCCCTCTGCCCTCTGACACACTGCCCAAATCAACCCCCCCCAAAAAACATCTTCCTTGGCAAACATGCCCCTATTTAGATATAGTACTGGCCAAAAAAGAGGTGTGTTTTGACCATATTAAAACGAAATGCCGAAAGACATTTGATTGACTGGTATCAAAAAAAGCTAATTTGTCGCGATTTAATTTTTCACGACAGCTAATGTGTCACAAAAACTTGACTCGCGACAAAAAATGGGCTATTATGTCGCAAATTGAGTTTTTAACGACAAAAAAATGCCAAGACACATATCAGATAAAGATCTTGAATCCATTGTTGCCCTGCTTATTGCTCAACCTGGCGGATGGCGAATTGGGGAAATTGAAAAATCCCTTGAGAGCAAAGGCCAATCCTTCAATCGCCGGACATTGCAGCGACGGCTATCAAGGCTTGAAAAAACAGGGAGAATCCTGATTACAGGTGTAGGCCGTGCTACACGTTACCGCACTGTTATCCCTGAGAAAAAGTCGGCAGAAGTCTCCAGCGGTATCCATCTTTCAATTGATGCTCAGGTTGTACAGGACCAGGTTTCCCGTTCTATATCTTTTCGTAAACCGATTGGTTATCAACGGGAATTCATCGACAGCTATCAACCCAATGCAACCTGGTACCTGTCGGAGACTTTGCGAAAGCACCTGGTGGATAAGGGCAGTCGGTTCAGCATCGACACTGCGGCCGGGACGTACTTTCGACAGATTCTTGGCAGACTCTCGATCGATCTGTCCTGGGCCTCAAGCCGCCTGGAAGGGAATACATACTCGCTGCTTGAAACTGAAAAGCTTATCGCATTCGGGGAAGCTGCACCTGGAAAAGCGCCCTTTGAAACCCAAATGGTTCTCAATCACAAAGCTGCTATCGAATTCCTGGTAGAGATGACAGGCGAGGGCAAATTCGATCGCCGCACCATTCTCAACCTCCATGCCCTGCTCTCGGATAACCTGTTGGGTAACCCCGCAGCCTCCGGTCGTCTCCGTGCTATACCTGTCGGTATTGCAAAATCTGTTTTCGAACCGCTCGCAATACCCCAACTGATCGATGAATTTTTCAACCGGATTCTAAGTACAGTCGGTGCAATATCCGATCCCTTTGAACAGGCATTTTTTTGCTTGGTACACCTGCCCTATCTCCAGCCGTTCGAGGATGTCAACAAGCGCGTATCACGGCTGGCGGCAAACATTCCGCTTATGCGCCACAACCTGTGTCCGCTGTCCTTTGTGGATGTACCGGAAGATCTTTATATAAATGGGCTCCTGGGAGTTTACGAATCAAACCGCATTGAACTGTTAAGGGATGTTTTTGTGTGGTCATACGAAAGGTCGTGTGATCGTTATCAAGTTGTGCGGCACACCTTGGGGGAACCAGACCCGTTCAGGCTGCGCTATCGCAAAGCCTTGATCGACTGTATTGGAGAAATCGTTCGCCAGGTTGCCCGTGGAGAGCTCAGCGATATAAATGAGGCCCTTTCACGATTGACCAATAATTTGGCAGAGACCCCCGACCGCAGGCAATTCCTTAAAATAGCCAAGGAAGAAATAGCTGCTCTGCATGAAGGAAACTTCGCGCGGTATCGGATCCGTGCCAGTGAATTCGATGACTGGCTGAATCGAAAAGGCTGAAGGTTTAAGTGGAAAACGATTAAAAAACCTTATAGGGAATCTACCCCATATTTCTTGAAAATGATATTTATATAGGGTACAATACCCCATATTTTTAAATTTCCGCTTTTTTATGGGGTATAAATCATGGTCATCGAAGGCATACTGGCAGAAAGTCGGCAGCACTACCAGAATCAGTATGACTACACTTTGGGTCGCCTGATGCTCATCCCTAAGGGATCCTTAAGGAAAAAGGTTCAGCATCAACATGCGTACTGGTATCTGCGGCAGCACATCAAGACAAAAGGCTATTTAGACAGCTACATCGGTCCGGACAGCAGCAAAGCCGTTCAGAATTTTATAGACTTTGCCAGGGAACGTGCAGACCGGCTGGATGAATTTAAAACCATAAAGGCGGCGCTGAAGCAGCTAGGGGTAAAAAACATGGAATTCCAGAAAAAGGGTTACCCCGATATATTCCTGAACCTGGTGAACGCGTTTGGAAAAGCCGGACTTTGGAATGAAGGCCTGGTGCTTATCGGCTCCTGGTGCTTCAATGTGTATGTTCAGGCCTTTGGCGTCGAGTTTTTCCCGCTTCGGACCATGGATTTCGACTTTGGGCTGCGCATTCCCTTTCTGGGCGACAAGGCGGATATCGATGACATCCTCAAAAGGATGGGTTTTACGGCACAAATCGATATGGCCTATGAGCAGGTAAATTATGTTATGCCCGGTGTCGGTATCGTTGAAGTGTTTGTTGACCGTGGTAAAGCTACAGAAGAGCAAATTAATATGATAAAACAAAATCTTGCTTTACGACCAGCGGTCCTATCCTATCTTAACATTCTCGTCAATGACCCGGTTACGGTGAAAATGCATGGCCTGCATAAAGCCATTGTCGTACCGTCTATGCCATCATTTTTTATCCACAAACTGGTCACAGCCAAATTCGGGGAGCATCGTAATCGGACTTTGGAAAGTTATAAAATCAGAAAAGATTACAAACAGGCCGCCTTGGTGGGAAAGCGAATTTTCGAAGAAAAACCTCTCAGGGCTAAGCTGAAAGTTCAAATGAAGTCTCTCCCGAAAGATCTCAATAAAAAATTGGCTGAAAGTGGCAAGGCGGCCGCAGATTTTATAAAAGGGCCAGACTTGTCTTTAGATGATGTGAGCATTATCCAAAAAATGCTTGCCCTGTGAAACGAGGTGATACGTATGAATTCAAAGGATGATCAGCTCAAAGTGTTTATCACCAACCGCGAGTCTACATGTGATGAATGTGGGGAAAATCTCGGCCACCGGGCCTGGATTACCCTTCAGGGTGAAAAGGGTGCTGCTTGTCTCACCTGTGCCGATCTCGACCATCTGGTTTTTTTACCTTCAGGAGACGCAGCCCTCACGCGTCGTTCACGTAAATATTCCAAACTGTCGGCCGTAGTGCTGCGGTGGAGCAAGCCTCGTAAAAGATATGAGCGGCAAGGTCTCCTGGTGGAAAGTGAAGCGCTCGAACAGGCTGAGGAAGAATGCAAGGGCGATGCGAAACAGCGGGAAATGCGCCGCATAAATTCAGCCATTCGCCGGGATGAACTTGACAAGGTCTATATCAAACAGTTTTCAGCCCGTATTCGCGAACTCTACCCCAACTGCCCGCCCAAAAGGGAGTTCAAGATAGCCGAGCATGCCTGCCGGAAGTACAGTGGTCGGGTCGGGCGCAGTTCAGCTGCCAAGGCACTGGATGCAGAGGCGGCCCGTCTGGCTGTAATGGCCCATATCCGCCATGTGGAGACCAACTACGATGACCTGTTGGCGGGCATGCACGAGCGGAGCGAAGCGCGCATGATGGTCCGTGACGCTGTTGCTGAAATCCTGAATAATTGGCAGTAAAAAAAAGATTACTCCGGAATCGCTGGAGAGCAGGCTCCTGATGGCCGCCAATCGCTCCCCCTACAGCTTTCACGAGATTGTTTCCGTGGATGCGGGGCATACCGTCAATATTCGCGATGTCTTGGAACCTATTCCGCTCAAACCTTCCGGCCGGCAGCCGGTAACCTCCAAAAAAGTTCACGAAAAAGACAAGAAACAGTCCATTCACAGAGATGACAAGCAGCTCAAGCTTTTTCCAGATTGAATCTGATACCAATGCTAAAAACAGCCTGAAAATTCCATTTTGTGCGGTCTTATTAGTTAGTTAATTAGGTCCGACGTAACTTCTCAATAAACCCTGGGAGTCAAGATTTTAATGAACATACTGGATTCCCGCGAAGGCGGGAATCCAGTTTATTACCCGAGGTTATTGAGTAGCTTCGGTCCGACCCTAAAAAAATCTGGCCGCATCCTTCACTTCTCCACTTCCATGGTGGAATCGGATTTGGTGTTTGCCACAATCCGACCTTCTTTGATCTGGCCCATCTCTCTAAGCTGTTTAACTTATCTTGCCTGTTTTTTGGTAAATGATCGTAAAACCTACGCATAACGTTGCAAAAGCCGCAGGGTAAAAGGCGGTTTCTGATTTATAGACCTCTGGAGTCTGATATACATCTGAGCAAGTCTGTGGTTCTGGTCTCTGACACTCTGTCCTCTGGTCTTTGTGTCTTGGAGACTTCGTGGCTAATAAAAAATCGGCCGGATATATAAAAAATGCAATGTGCATAGCTTAATGTAAATTTACATTGTAATTTTACATTAAACATGGCAATATGCACAACCATGGATTCATATCGAATAGCAAGACAAATAAACCAGCCTATTCGATCCTTTTTTCTTTTTGGTCCCCGTGGCACGGGAAAAAGTACCTGGTTGAAACATGTACTCCCGGAGGCCATGTATCTGGATCTTTTGGATGCATCTCTCTTTCTTGAGCTTTCGCGCGATCCGCATCGTCTTGAGGCAATTATCGGTTTACTGCCTGAGCGGAGTTGGGTGGTCCTTGATGAAATCCAGAAAATCCCGGCTTTAATGGATGAAGTCCATCGCTTGATGGAAATGAAAAAATGGCGGTTTGCGCTTTGTGGATCATCGGCCAGAAAACTGAAAAGAGGTGGTGCCAATCTATTGGCAGGCAGGGCCTTGACCCTCTCCATGGAAGGCTTTGGCGTTGCCGAACTGAACGAGGCTTTCGACCTTGACCATGCATTGTCGTGGGGTACCCTACCTCTCGTTCACGAAGAACCGGAAATCGCGGCCGATATTTTAGCGGCCTACGTCAATACCTATCTTAAAGAGGAGATCCAGGCTGAAGGGCTCATCCGCAATGTTCGACCATTTTTACGTTTTCTCGCCATCGCCGGACAGATCAACGGCCAGGCCCTAAACATCCGTAATATCTCCAGGGAGGCGGCGGTGGCACGCAATACCGTGGACACCTATTTCTCCATCCTTACCGACACCCTGGTCGGGCACATATTGCCGGCTTGGAGACCAGGGTTGAAAGTTCGTGAGGCGGCACAGCCCAAATTTTACTGGTTCGATCCTGGGGTTGCGCGGGGAGCGGCCGGCCTTCTACGAGATCCGATGGACCGGATGTGGCAAGGCACCTCCCTGGAAACCCTGGTTTTTCAAGAACTTAGAATTTACAATGAAACCAGCCGGAAACACCGTCCTATCACGTATTACCGCACACCGGCAGGTGTGGAAATCGATTTTATCATAGAAACCGCGGTAAAAATTTCTGGTAAGGTACCGGAGGTCCTGGCCATAGAAGTGAAAAGGTCCGACCGTTGGCAGCGGCAGTGGGCGAAACACATGTTGAATCTGGCCGACACAAAAAATGTCAGGGTAAAACGCATGATCGGCGTCTACTGCGGGGAAAAAATTTATAAATTCGGTGATGTCGAGGTCTATCCGTTCAAAGATTTTGTCAAAGCTTTAACCGCCGGTGATTTCTATTAATCTCTGCTGTGAGATGATGTGTCCACGTTTGTTTACCCCGTGAAACCCGTATTTGCTCCTGTTTCACTGGGGTCTGCGGTGAAAATATTGTTTGCCAATAGCTTTTAACCAGTATGCAAGTTCCCTCGCCCCCGGCGGGAGAGGGTTAGGGTGAGGGGGTAAGATAAAAGTGAATTCTCTGCGTCCTCAGACGCCTTGGCTCTGAAGCTCTCCGGCTTTTGTAACGACAGGGTTTATCTTGCTTTTTTAGATAGTTGTTTAGGTCCGACCCCAGGTACAGGCAAGTTCGATCCTTACCGGGGCACCACAATTCTAAATTATTCACCCCAATAAGAGTCAAGAGCAGACTTGACTCCTTTATCAGAAAACATGAAAAGTCCGGGCGCTATCAGCCGGGCAGTTCCGCTCCCTGGTTCATGATTCCCAGATATCCTGTATAGCTGAAAACCCGGTTGCGCTTGCGGGATGTCAGTTCCCGAACAATCTCCAAACGCTCCAGATGCTCCAGGGATTTGTTGACAGTAGCCGGCGTGATGCCTGTTTCTTTTACCAGCCAGTTGGAAGTCGTGATTGGACGCCCCATCAGAGCCCGGTGCACCCGCAGGGCTGACACTGTCGCCCGGCCAAGTCCACTGATTCGGTCACGGTCTTCATTGGCAAGGTCGACAAGCTGCCGGGCTGTGTCCACCGCCTGGGTAGCGGTAACAATGACCGCCTCGGCAAAAAAATCGAGCCAGGATTCCCAGTTTCCGCTTAAACGAATTTCATTCAGCAGCTCGTAATAATATTGCCGGTGCGTTTTGAAATAGAGGCTCAGGTAGAGCATCGGCTCCCGGAGCATTTTTTGTTCACACAAGAGCAGCGTGATCAACAGGCGTCCCAGGCGGCCGTTGCCATCTAAAAATGGATGGATGGTTTCAAACTGTACATGGGCCAATGCGGTCTTGAGCAGCACAGGAGTGGCTTCCGGCTGGTCATGCAGAAACAGCTCCAACTTGCCCATGCAATCCAGCACCTGTTCCGCCGGTGGTGGAACAAAGGCAGCATTGCCGGGTCGAGTGCCACCGATCCAATTCTGGGTTCTGCGAAATTCACCGGGTGTCTGATTAGAGCCCCGCCCCCTGGAAAACAATACAGCACGCATTTCCTTGATCAGGCGCAGGGACAAGGGAAACCCCTCGGCCAGTCGCTTCAGCCCATAGTCCAGGGCTGCCACATAATTGCTGACCTCGCGGACATCGTCCA